>PMMJ01000352.1 GCA_003162255.1 Acidobacteriaceae bacterium
GAGATCGGCAGAGCGAACAGCACGCCGTGGCACGACATTTCCCCCAAGAGGATTTTTGGCCCGGAATACGCTCAGGTCGGCACGGGCAGCGTCGTCCTCGCACTTTCGGCCACCGTTCAGGACAAGGGCGTGGCAGGATATTGGGTATGGGGAAAGAGAATCCAGTGCTGGTGCTGGCGTCGGGAGACGATCCGCAGTTCGCCATGCTGAACGAGTTACCGCACACAGTATGTGGGGAGGTTGCCGCGTGTGCCCAGGCAGCGAAGGACGCGACGGTGATTCTGCTATGGTCGGGTACGCGGGAGTTGCTGCGCGAATTGTTTGGGATTTGCGGGAAGGTGCGCTGGGTACACTGCCGGGCCGCGGGCCTGGACAACCTGTTGTTTCCGGAACTCGTGGAGAGCCAAATCTTGCTGACCAACGGTCGCGGCGTGTTCANNTTTGTATTTCGCAAAGGATTTCCGGCGGATGGTTCGCAATCAGACGGCATCGGTCTGGGAGCAGTTCGATGTGCAAGAGATAGCTGGACAGACGGTTGGGATTTTGGGCTATGGCGGCATGTTCCCGGATCGACCGATCCGCTAGTGGAGCACTTCTACAAACCGGAGGAGCGGAGGGAGATGATCGCGATCTGCGACTACATTGTGGCGACGGCTCCATTGACCGAGGAGACGCGGCATATGATCAACGACGCGGAGTTCGCGGTGATGAAGCCGACGGCGGTGGTGATCAACGTGGGACGCGGGCCGGTCATTGACGAGGCGGCGCTGCTCCGNNATCGGCCAATCGAATCAAAGGAGCGGGGTTAGATGTGTTTGAGCACGAACCGCTGCCGGCGGGGCATCCGCTGTACAAGCTGGAGAATGTGTTGTTGTCGCCGCACGGCGCGGACCACACGGCCGATTGGCAGGATCAGGCGATGCGCTTCTTTCTGAAGCAGTATGACAGGTTTGAGAAGGGCGCGCCGCTGAAGAACATTGTCAATAAGCGGCTGGGATATTGAGAAAGGGCTGCCCCCCGAGGGAAATCATACGCGCCCGCATTGGTAAGAAGTCACTCGCGATTACCAACCCATTTGCCGCATTCGCTCAAGGATGAGCGCGCTGTAGTTATTCATGCGCTCGGGNNATGCGCTCGGGCCGTCGCTTCAGAGGAGCTGGCAGAATTGCAGCGAGCCGTGCCGCCTGTTGCCGGCCGATATTCCGGGCTGCAGTCCCGTCGTAGTAACGAGACGCCGACTCTGCACCATAAATACCGGGGCCCCATTCGACCACGTTGAGATAGATCTCCAGAATGCGCCGCTTGCCGAGAACGAATTCGGCCACGGGTACCAGTGTGACCTCTGCGCCCTTGCGGAAAACAGAGCGGCCTGTTCCGAAAAATAGGTTTTTTACGAGCTGCTGTGTAATGGTAGAAGCTCCGCGAGTGCGCTCACCTTCCAAATCGTCTTCGGCAGCGATTTGGATCTCGTGCCAATCGAATCCATGGTGCTGGTAGAAGTGCGCGTCCTCTGCGGCGATTACAGCGTGCTGAAGATTGGGCGAGATTTGGCTGAGCGGAATGAATTTGTAGCGTTCGCGATACGGCGTGTGGTGAATCCAGGCCTGCAAGCGGCGCTGGATGTGTACCGCGGTTGTCGGCGGGTCGATCCATCGGGCGGCCACAAGGATCAGCGCGGCAAGCGACCAAACAAGCACCACACCGATCACAAGCCATCGAACAAAGGATCGGAGAAAACCCTTGCGAAACGGGGTCTTGGGGTGTGTGTCTCGCTTTTCAGTCACATTTCAGAATACTAGCCTGGGCTCGGTTGTCGCGTATGGCCGATCTTTCGCGCGAATAAGGAGTGCTGCGCTCTGCTCAGTCCACTCGTGCCAAAAACCCCGTTGGTCCTGGATCACTTTGAGCCATCACGCTGAACCCTCACGATTAAAAGATAAAGTGGGGTTAGTCCCGAGATGTCGGCTGGTCCCCAGCAATAGGTCTGGATGTTGGGATATGTTCCGGACATCGCAGGATACTCCGGGCCCATCGGCACCGGCGGAGACCCGGCCGTGCTCGGAAAAGACTTCTGCGTGTATTACACGCAATTCCGATGACCGTGGCCTGGAGCGCAATCCGTAAAGCGATTCGCACTTTCCTGCCGGTAACGGCACCGGCCGGTCACATGAACTTTCGAGAGGAGCTATTTCTGGAATAAACAGAAACCTTTCGGCGAGATACAATGATCTGTGCGAACAATCGTTTTTATCGTTGTAGCCGTCGCAGTTCTATCGTCCATTTTATTTCTCCTGGCACGATCAACTCCTCCTGTTGTGGACCTGCCCTCTTCCGTTACCACACTCGGCCAGGCCACGGCCATTGCTGTCCACGTACGCGATCCCCGTGGAGTTCGCCGGATCACAGCCTTTGTCGAACAAAATGGCGTCCAATATCGCGTTTGGGAGACCGCGCAACCTTCGCCCCAGACCGACAGCACCTGGAACTTTACGGTCGGCGTCAATACCACGCCCCAGCTCAAAGATGGCCAAGCCAAACTGATTTTTGCAGTCACCTCGGGCGGCTTGCTGCGGAAGACGGCTCATTTGGAACGCGAGGTGACAGTGGTGACGCGACCACCTGTACTCAGTGTCGATCCAGATCAGCACTACTTATACCTGGGCATGGCGGATCTGGCGACCTTCAACGTCTCCGGTACGTGGACAGAAGCGGGCATTCGCGTTGGCGATCAGACATTTCGAGCTTGGCCCATGCCCGGCGGCAAGCCTGGATTTTTTTCGCTCTTCGCCTTTGCCTGGAATATGCCGCCTGCCACAACGCCGCTCGTCTACGCCTCCAACGGCGCCGGGAACGACGTGACCAGTCCGATCGTATTCCAGTTTCCGAAGAAGGAGCAGCCGAAGTACACCGTGCATGACTTACAAGTGAGCGACCAGTTCCTCCAGAAAGTAGTCAACGAACTGAACCCCAATGGCTCGGGAGATCCCGTGTCGCGTTTTGTGAAGATCAATAGCGAANNGCGAAATGCGGCGCGCCAACAACAAGGTGCTTTCGGATCTGCGACTCAAGACCGCAGACCGATTCCTCTGGTCGCAGCCTTTCGCGAGGCAGTCTCATTCCCAGGCGGAGTCAACCTTTGCCGACACGCGAAATTATATCTACAAAGGAAACAAGATCGACCAGCAGGTGCATCTGGGATATGATCTCGCGGCCACGCAACATGTTGGCGTTGAAGCGTCGAATGATGGACGGGTCGTGTACGCAGCTCCGCTTGGCATCTATGGCAATTGCATCGTAGTCGACCATGGCTACGGATTGCAGACGATCTACGGCCACCTTAGCCAGATCAGTGTGCACGAAGGCGACATGGTAANNGCGTCCAGATTGACCCGAAGGAATGGTGGGACAGCCACTGGATTAAGGATCACATCGCGAAACGTGTAGACTTGCCCGGTTTCAGCAACTGAATTCGAGTGCCTCGCCTCAGTGATTTTAGTCTTGCCGGACGCCGTGCTCGCGACTCGATTTACCGGCTCCCGGAATCGTGGCAACATGGAGTAATTCGAAGCTAGGTCCCTAGGGGTGGATTGGCTCCAACGTGCTTTGGTGCTTCGTCTCGCGGTCCAGTAACGGGCTTGATGGGTTTAGGATGGAGAGCGTCCGGGTCGTCTTTTTCCCAACAGATAAAAACTGCTGTCAGCTACTGCGCGGCAACTTCAGACTGGCGTCAATGAGGCGACGCTCCTGTATCGTGCAGTAGCACGACGTCGGCTTCTCTGTGGGTACGCATGACGCCGAGAGTCTTGCCGTCGGGCGAAAACAGGAAGTACTGGATCGTGTCGCCCTGAAAACTCGTGATTTGGCGACCGGGCGAGCCATCGAGCGGTTGCCACCACAGGTTGTCCGTGCCCTTTTCGTGGATCACGTACACGAGAGCCTTTCCGTCAGGCGTGAATTTTGGGGATTGCGCAAAACGTGGGTCAGGATCAAGGAGTTTGACACGCGGCTTGGGCCCAGCATCGAGCGGAACTAACACAAGTTTTCCCACGCTCGCCTTCGGATCTTCGCTCGGCGTGAACAATGCTAGAAGCTTGCCATCCCCTGAGATACTCAGCCCCGGGGAGATGGAAAACCCGGTCGTACCTGGTACCGCCTCAGGAGTCCCGCCGTCAATGGGCACTCGGAAAGCATGTAAGGTATCTAAGTTCGTGTAGTACACCCACTGTCCGTCTGGCGTGCAGATTCCGCCGACATCGGTTACCCCGGACGTTAGTCGCTTCGGATTTGAGCCATCGGCATCTACACGCCAAACGTTGGTCTTCTTATTGGCGGTATGGTTCGACCACGTGATCACGACATAACGCCCCTCAGCACATCCGTCTGGGTGAATAATGTTGGATGAGGGATCACTAAGCAGCGTGGTCCTGTTGCTGCCGTCGACCGACATTCGTATCAAGTTTCCACCATCTCCGAAGTAAAGACCACCATCTCTTGCCCAGCCGAACATGGCCGCGTCCTTGCTCTGCGCGGCCGCCGGCGTGGGAGGGTTCCCCGAGAAGCCAGTCGCGGGCATGAGATAAAGGTTTTGCGTTTCTGTCCGCTGTACCGTCGCGAGCGTCTTTCCATCCGCGGACAGCGTTAGTGTGTGATAGTCATTCGTATCATTCGTGATGTTATGAAACTGTCCCCCCGGATAACAACGCCACAGAAGCGGCCAGATCAATCATTGAAACTTGCCAGGAACTCGCGGAACGCTCCGACAACGCCGAGGCGTGGCTGACGGCGGCCCAAGCTTTTGACCAGGTATTTTCGCCAACAGCGATTCTGGATTCGATCGTTGAGACTGCGCGCCAGCATTCAAGGGAAAATAAATATACGCCCGCGCTAATATGTAGTCTGGGCACGGCTAAGTTGGCACCTCCTGAAATTGCGTGCACCCACTGGCTTCCCGCACTCGAATTCTACGAACAGGAGTTTTCGAGATCTCGTCTGCACATCCAACTGGTGGCCGAATACGTTAACACGTTCTGGAGGCTCGTCGCGAGCACAAGGTCCTTTGCATTCCGACAGCCGACGTTGCTCCAGCAGAAACTCCAGGAGATTGCAACACGCCCAGACCTGCTACCGAGGCACACAATGCGAGTCGTTGTTTGGCATTTAGGATTGGAGGTGGCGCCACAGGCGAAGGAATGGCTCGACCGATCTTGAAAATCCATGTGTGTTCTGATGCCGCGGACTCTTGTTCGGACTAAAGATGTCCAGTAGTGATGATCGAACCTGGGCTGCGCTGAGACTGTTGCCCTGACTTGAACACCATTCGCGCGGAAGAGGCGGTGTTCTAGTTGAGCAATCGACTGAAATACTCCACAAAAGCCATCGTTGCCCGAAGAACAAATTCAGCATCGGGTTTCCGAAAAACATGTGCAGGTCCTGGGTGCGCTGCTGGGCTCGTCACATCCCAGATGAGCTGCATTTGCCCCGCGAGCAATTTCGCCTCAGAATCGTCTAGCTTCAAATTGTCGTTGATCCACGTCGTAACCCTATCGCGGAATTTGGCGGGCACCGGGAGGGTAGATGGTTTCGAATCCAATAAGATCTCCACAGCCTTCCTGCAATGGACAGCGGAGTTTTCCCAGCGTCCGTCCAAGAGGCATTTCTTTGCTTCCTGAAGTTCCTGGACAGATTTTGGAAGCTGTTGGGCCATGAGGCCGCTACCGTATCGGATCTCGAGAATTTCCAAACCACCGTAGCCGAGCCCGGGCAAGAGATTATCGACCCATTGCGACCGGGGTAATGGGAATGTGAGCCCGTCAATACGGCCACCATAAAATCCAAACTTTCCATTTGGAGCGTGCACAGCAAATAACAGCTGAAATGTAAGCTGAACTCGCAAGTCAGCGCTGCCACGCTCTCTCTCAATTCTGTTGACTGTTTGGACATCCAGTGGAATTTCGAACGGGACTTGCGTCGTACTCAGATACTTTGGACTGTCGGCAGTGAGTGCGATGTCCTCTTGAAAACGCGCGACAACTCGGTGTTCAGGCGAACGCAGCTGGCCGACGGCGCGAATAAGGGAAAGTGGATAAGCGGCCGCCGGTTCTTGACTGCGTTCGATGTAAGGAGACAGGGCGATGTCCGCGCGAATAGTCAGGAGCGGGAAATCGGGCCCTCCGGAGGCATAGATGCTCGTTAGCTCAAAGTTCATTGTTCCCATCTGATCGTTGGACCTATTCATGAAAATAGTGCCTTTTGGCATAGCATCGCCTCCCTCCCCAAAGACAAACCCTGACTTCTTACACGCACGGCATCTTCCGACGTATCGGGGTTCTGCGTCGAACCAAATGCTCGGAATAAAGATACCAGCACAGATCGTGATTTCGGCACCCCAGAAATGGCGGGTGTTCGCTCAAGGCACGGTGCGTGCGGCAATCTCAGACGCCTTTTTCTCTTTTCCCATCGCTTTCAGGAGACTCTTCTCGACACGGTGCAACAGCTAGGAATTGGCCACGTCGATTACTTCGTAGACTACGCCATACACGCCCTGGGAGAATTTCAGAGGGTCTGAGCGATCCCGTGACCAAACACCAGGATGTACGCAGTTGCGTACCTTGCGGATTTCGTGCGAGAAGCCTGCGAGGGTTGTTCTCTTCCCAGCCCAGGTGATGCGTTTCACGGGAAACCAGGCAAGCTCATCGGCTATATTAATGAGCTGGTTCAAGGTAAATTCCAGTACTTTGTTGCGCTTGCCGCGGAACCGCTTCCTTGCATACACGGTTGTTTTCTTGACTTCTTCCGGTATAGGAAGCACATCACCTGTAACCCTGCTTCGAAAGCAGCTACTTGCATCACCGTCGCTCCGAGGTAGGCCTTCCCGCGTAGACATCTGCGGGCTTCGCGACGGTACGAAAGCATCAATTCGTTGAGCCGGTCTGTAATATTCATGGCTGGGCCTGACACGTCAGCGCGCTCTTCCTACGATCTCTTTCTTCGTCAGTGTCCCGAACAGCTTCGATGCGTTCCAATTCTGAAATGTACAGTGTGGGAAGAGAATGTTCTCGCGCACCCTCAACGAGAAACCGTTTGTACCACGTATATGGTCGCAAAGTGGGATCGTTGCTGGGCCTGGATGCCACGTACACACAGGCATCAATGTTTGCGTTATCCGTCGTGCGCACGGGCATTCGAACCCGATGGTAGCCACCTTCTCCTTCATCGAGTGTGCGCAAATCGAGATCCGGAATGGAATAGAGCACTCCCCACACCTCGGAACCTTCATGCGCGCGGGCGCGACTCGAAGCACAATTCAAGAACGGAATCACGAACCTAAACGAGCTTGAGGAGGTAATTGCACAACAACTGACTGCGGACCCGACGAACTGTGCGCCATGGCGGAAGTCGGAAATCGAGCAAACGGGTTCCGGCGTCGGAAAGCGACGATTCAACTCGTAGGCGCTGATAGTTGAGCGGCTCATACTTCAAAAGTAGAACAAAAGGCGAAGATAATCAAGTATATAGTTCCCTTTTTTAACCGCCTACTGATTCCTTGCACGCCCGCCCCCTCACATATCAGGTCAGGTCCGCGTAACATCAGTGACTAGGTGGAATTCAATTTTCGACCCCACCCCAAACTCTAGCTCAGGGTTTTGCCCTCAGGGCCGAGCCTTAGCATCTTTCGGCCCGAGGGGTTGGTTTTGTCTAACCTTCAAGCCATTTCAGTTGCTCTAACGTCAGAGGGAGCGCGCTCGCAAAAGCTGAATCGTTCAACTCGGCGATGGAACGGGGACCGATCAACGGGAAGGTCGGGAAGGGTTGGTGAAGTACCCAGGCGAGTGCGATGCCCATGGCGGAGCTTCCCATCTTCTTTCCGAGTTCAGCTGCGCGTTGTTTCCGGGCGAAGTTGACGGCGCTCGCCCAGTAGCGCTCAACATCCCCGGCCTGGCGGTCGGCGAAATCCTTTGGCTGGTATCCCGAATCCTTTTGGTCCAGGAAGAAGCCGCGTGCCTGGCTCGACCACGGGAAGAGCGGTAGCTGTTTTTCCGACAACCACGCTCGAGCATTGGGATTACCGAAAGAGATCGCATCGGGGTAGACCGGGTTCACCATCTCCGCGAGACTCATCTGGTTGCTCACCGACGAAAAACCTTCGAGACCGTTCTTTGCGGCGTAAGCATTGGCGTCTTCGATCCGCGATATCGACCAGTTCGAAGCGCCGAAAGAGCCCATCGTCCCGGTGCGCTTGTGCTGGTTCAGCACGTCAATGATTTCCCCTACGGGAACGTCGGGGTTGTCGCGATGCAACATGTAAATATCGATGTAATCGGTGCGCAGGCGTTGAAGGCTTTCCAAGTGTTGTCTGCTCAAGGCTTCAGGCGTGCACTCGGTGTAAAGCGTGAGCGGCCATTGTGGAATCGGGCTATGTGCACCTTTGTCGAGAAGAATGACCTCCTTCCGAATGCCTCGCTTCTCAAGCCACCACCCTAGACGTGCTTCAGCTTTGCCCTGGTTATAAATCCATGCGCCATCGAAAGTGTTACCGCCGATAGAAATATAGTGGTCCCACACAACCATCACCGACTCGGGATCGCGCGCGGCATCCGTTCCAAGCACAAGTCGTGAAACCCGTTTGCCGAGCGGTTGAAAAAGCGCGTTTGCGATCGACGGGCGCAATGCGTTCTTCCCTCTAGCTATCGGGAGGGCCTGCGCTCCCTCTTCGGTATCGCGGCTGTAGACTAGCCCAACTTCCTGACGCCATCGATCAAGCGCACGCATGGTCGCCAGACTACTTGGCCACGAGAGGAGCGGCGCCTGGCGGTCCGCAATGTGCGATTCCACGTAATCGGCCTCAGCAGCGAAGAGAGCTTTGTCAGCATGCACGGTGATCGTCTCAGAAGCTGACCCATATCGATCCACGATAATCTCGGAATTGCCGGCGCCCCGCATCGTGGAGACCCACGGCGGATTGGGTATAGTAATTTGACCATCGGTGCCGTAGACCCGAATTGCGCCATCCTTCACAAGTCGAATGCCGCAGGCGAGCGTCGCCAGGATGTTTCCCTGGAACCGCATGACAGCGGTTGAGTATTCATCTACGTGCGAACCACCGCCAATATGCGCGATGGCCTTCACTTCGAGAGGCTCGGCAACGTCCAGGCCGAGCGCGGCTTCGACAACGGTACGCGCCGTTGAAACGCAATAACCGCCAACATCGAGAATGCCTCCTCCAGCGAGGTTTGCATCTACGAGTCTACCGTTCTCCGTCGCAGGGATATCAAAATTGAAGTTGATGTCGATTGCCCGCACGGCACCTATGATGCCGCTGCGAACCAGTTGAGTGAGACGCTCTATCTGCGGATGGATGCGATACATATACGCTTCCATCACGAAAACGTCATTCTGCCGAGCGGCCTCAAACACAGCCTCAGCCTGGGCATGGCTCATGGCGATCGGCTTTTCTACCAGGATGTGCTTGCCTGCATTCGCCGCCTTAATGGCCCATTCGGCGTGATAGACATGGGGCGTTGAGATGTAGACGATATCTACAGATGAATCTTCCAGTAGCTCGTCGTAGCTTCCATAGCAAACCGGTATTTGATGCTTTGCGGCAAATGCTTCCGCTCTTGCGAGGTCACGGGTCGCGACCGCTCGTAGCTCCCCCGTTTCAGAATTTCTTATACCGTCGGCAAATTCATCCGCAATCCTACCTGCCGCAAGCAAACCCCAACGCAGAGGTCTGCCGAAAACGCCACCTCTATCTTTCATTTGTTTCTCCTCACTGGCTAAGTACTTTCCTCGCCTGACTGAATCCTTTCGAGAGCCCGATGCCGCAGCGCCAAGCCTGAGGCATAAGCCATAAGACAGCCGCGTTTGCCGCAACTGCAGCGCCGGCCGTCGACCGCCACTACAGTGTGCCCAATTTCACCTGCTGTGCCAGCGTGACCCTGGTAGAGCTTGCCGCCCACCATCACGCCCATGCCGACGCCAGTACTAAAGGTGATATAAACAAAGTCTCCGGCGCCGCGGGCGGCACCATAACGGTGCTCGGCCACAACGCCGAAGTTCGTGTCGTTATCGAGAATCACATGCTGGTTAAGTCGCTCAGAGACGATATCGCGCAGCGGAATCCCGTCCCACTCCGGCATGTTGGAATTAGTGAGAACCACGCCGTGCAACCCGTCAGTATGCCCGGCGAAGCTGAGGCCGACGCCTGCAACTTCGCCAGGAGATATGCGCGCCTCGCTCAGTGCCCCAAGATACGCGTGTTCAATCGAATCGACCACTTCATTTGGCAGTTGACCGGCGTGCTCCTTGGTTACGTGAACGGACAACATGTTCATGGAACTGTCAAGAACGCCTGCTGCGATCTTGGTACCACCGACGTCGATTCCGACTGCGTACTTTTTCATCTCTTTCAACCGCACTTTCGCGTCGTTCGTTAGTGACCGGTTGATGCACCCACTGCCACTGGAAGCCCCAGTTGACTGCGACCAAGTGGAGTCAGATCTGCCTCCGCGCCACGGCCGCGGAAGTCGACTTCAAAGTTGTCGGGAGCGAAGTCGGGCGGGGTCTTGCCCGCGAGAAATGCCTCGGCCTGACCGGGAAGGTAAGCTTCATTCTTCAGGCATCCCACAGTAGCGCCGATGTAGATCACGTTGCTGTACCCGCTGCCGTTGTGTTGATCTTCGACAGCGTGCGTTACGTCTGAGTGCCAGAAGACCGCATCGCCAGGCTCCATGAGGGGGATGGAGGTACGAGCTTCGAGCAGTGGGGCGTGCCATTCAGGGCTGACCTTTAAAGCGCGCGCGGGCTCAGCGCCACACAGATCGGTCTCCGGGACATCGTCCTGCAACGCACGCAGGAGAATGTAGACCATAGAGTTGGCGATGGGGATCAACTGCAGCGTGCCGTCTCCCTTGCCCTGTCGAGTGAGCGCGGTCCATCCCTGATAGGTACGAAACATCGAGCAGACAGCTGGCGATGGAACTTCCTGGACCTCTGGTCGGTACGCGGCGTCGTAGGGATCGTAGTCGCGCCAATTCCCTGAGAACACATGCCGATAGACTTTACGAAAGTTCTCGTCGAGCCAACGTTCCACAGATCCGCCGTCAACGTGGGGAGAGAGTCCCAGCGAAGCTGACCCCGGTGGCCTTCTGCGGATGCGGTCGGCATAGACCGGCACTTGTTCTGGATCGAAATGAACCCGGCCTTCGCTCTCGGACTTCCACAACCGATTCAGAAAAACGCGGACGCGGGTAAGTGACTCGCCCTGCCGTGCCTGCACTTGGGGGCGAGACCAATAGCTCCCATAGATTTGGGGCTTGGCCGAGGCCAGCGTGCCAAAATACTTATCCTCGGCGGCATTGGCCAGCTTTTCATCGAGATGGTTCTCTTCGACATATCTACCGATTTCGTCATCCCAGGCGCGGGCCTGTTCAGCGGAATAAACGTTGCGGATGACGCAGGCTCCGCGCTCTTTGATGGTTGCGATGACCTCAGGCGAAACTGTACCGTCGGCAATTTCCTCATATTGAACGATTGGGATTACGGGCTCGCCGGCCTCACGCGCCTTGACGATTTGCGCCACCTTGTTGCGCATTTCAGTTTCGACCTCACGGAAGACCTCGGCATATGCCGGCAGCGCCTTCCTGAGACTGGCCTTGACGCTGCGTATAGCGTCGGGCAGGTTCTTGATTTCGAGTGCCACTGGGTTGAACTCCCGACATCATCGGCGGGAAATAGCTCGAACGACCTAAGCCCTTCTGAGCAACCGATAAGAGAAGTCTAAGGACGACTGAGAAGGGTGAATGACAGAGGTTGGCCAATTACTGATACAATTCGGACACTGTTCCGGGAAGCCTCGTCCGAACCGAGAGTACCGATGAAATGCCAGTTTGAACACGTGACCTTCGCCAAAGACTGCTCGATTCGCATTTATCACCGACAAATCCCTTCCATCCCTTTTGAATGGCACCATCACCCGGTGTACGAATTGACGCTGACTCTCAACAGCCGTGGCTGGCGATTCGTCGGCGATCACATCGGCCAGTACGAGCCGCAGGATCTGGTTCTCGTACCGTCCGACATGCCCCACACATGGGCATCGACCTCAGCCATCGATGAATCCCTCCCGCACACTGCGCTGGTGGTCTGGTTCACAAAAGAATGGGCTCTTCGCTTGGCGGATTCCTGCCCAGAGTTCTCACCGCTCCGCAAACTAATCACCAAAGCCAACGCTGGCCTCAGCTTTTCCACATCAGCAGGTGCCCGAATGGAGGCGTGCCTGTCAGATTTGCTTTCCCATTCGCCACTCAAACGACTCCATACTGTGCAGGAACTGTTGTGCGAATTGGCAGATACGAAAGCGATGGCACTTGCGACTCAGATCACGACCAGTCCAAAATCCGCCGACGAGTCGGGACAACTGGCGCGAGTATTGGATCTTCTACACAAACGCTTTGCAAAACCGATTCGGATCGAGGATCTATGCACGGCAGCGAACCTCTCAGCGCGATCGCTGCATCGGCTGTTTACACGTCACCTTGGAGAGAACGTCAGCGAGTATCTGGGAAGACTGCGGATTGGACGGGCTTGTATGCTTCTGGTGGAAACGGACTACCCCATCAGCATGGTTGCGGCTGAAACTGGATTCTCTAATCTGTCAAATTTCAATCGACAGTTCCGAGATTCTCGCCAGATGACGCCAAAAGAATTTCGGCGCTTCGTTGTGAAGTACGGCCGCATGCCCGATGTGCAGCCTGAACTCGACTTAACCAAGCGATCTCCATCGCTGGAACAGCGGGCGAAGACGCGGATTCCAAGATTAGCCTCTCAAACCAGCGCGGCTCCCATCCTGATCGGGGGCCATTGACCCAAAAAACGCATGGTCCCCGCGTCGTCCTTTATTGATAGGCACACCTAAGACCCACGCTACGGCCTAAGCAAGAGTGTGAACGGGCTCGTCTTAGGCGACGGCCGGCCTCGTCCACACCATAAAACAATGCCAGAGCGCGACGACGAACGATTGCCCGATAAGCCGGTGAATAATCATAACTCTCTCCGATCAATTAAACGCCCTTGTACTGAGTGGTCTGGCCAACATAAGCCAAGCGCCAAGAAATGAGAGAGCGCTGAGTCGACGGATCGAACCGTCTAACAAGATTCTCTGTCAGCGCAATACCACCTGCGATGAATCCTTGCCGTCGGTAACGAGCAGAAATCTTCTCTGGATCTTATCCGATGATGCTGAACCCGCCTGAGACAGGCTCTTCAGAGGCCCGATCGCCTGAACGATTCCCGCGCCGTCAGGATTCGTTTTTAGTACCGCGACCGGCTCAAGTTTCCCATACGGCGCACGGTCGGACTCCGCAAGATACACCTGATATTGGGATTTGGGTGCAAGGCCTGCGGCCGCGATCTGGACCAGGTCCAACAATCCGAGTGAATTTACCGCTACGGAAGCTTGGGCATTGGGCAATGCCGTTCCCGCCGCGCTCAGGTGCAAACGCGCCGTGTTGGCGGCTGCTCCTAGCGGCGTGAGATTCTGGGTACCGTCGCCTGACGGAACCGCGTTGGGCACATACACCAAGGCTTGCGTCGTCTGTCCAATCGGTATCTCGGCGATGACTTTATTGCTCACGGTGTCGATCGCGACGGCCGTTTCTCCGTTCTCCAAGGCGACGTAGACTCTAGAGCCGTCGCCGGAGGGCCAGATTCCGTGAGGGAGGCTTCCTACAGGAATCGTCGCAACCAACTCCGGAGTCGGGCCTCTGCGGTAAGCCTTTACTTCGTCCGCGCCTCCGATGGTTACGTAGGCGAACTTGCCGTTTCGGTTGTTGACGAAGTTCACATGATTTGAAATCGGACCGACTTCCAACACGGCTTTTTGGTCGAACGGCGGCTGCGCGCTGAACACCTGTACCTTGCCCGCATCTTTCAGCGTAATCCATACTTCATCATTCTCCGGACTCACGGCGATATTCGGACAAAACGGACTGGCTTGGGGCAGTCTCTTCACGATTTCGTGCGCGGCGGTATCGATTACCGTCAGCTCTGGAGTAAAGCTGGAGCAGATAAAACCGTACTTACCGTCCGGGCCAAACATGGTCATACCGGGGCCGTTGGACAGTTCAATGCGGCGCGTTTCTTTCATCTCCACCGGATCAATGACCGAAATATAATTCTCGCCACGGACAGTCACCCATAACTCGCGCCCGTCCGGAGTAAAGAATGCTTCGTGCGGCGATCGGCCCACGTACACCTTGCCCTTGATCTGGTTGCTTGCGGTATCAATCAGCGTGACGGAATTCGAACCAACGGACACGACTGCCAGTGTTTTCGAGTCTGGCGAGTAGCCGAGCCCATGGACGAGCAGTTCGCCTCTGTAGAGCGGACTTAAGGCACCAGGGATGGGATCGCCAAGCCGGATCACACCGAGCAGTTTGTTGGTCGAGGGGTCGATGACTGAAACCGTGTTGGAAGTCTGGTCAGCCGCGTAGACGCGATCACGAGCCGACACAGGAATGTCCTGACGGCCCCAAGGTCCCTGTTGCGCAGAAGCACACGACAGAAGGAAGAAAAAGGATATCGCGCCAATTAGTCTCATGTTATTGCTCCTTGCCCGCGTAAACGACGGGGGAATGTTCTCTTGCTGCCGATTTTGACTCTTGCTGCTTCAGCCAAAGCTGCATCAACTCGATCTCTGATTGCTGGTCTGTGATGATCTCCTGCGCCAGCCGTCGCATCTGTGCGTCTTTTCCGTAGATCAATTGCGTCTTGGCCATGTCGATCGCCGCCTGATGATGCGGCAGCATCATTCTGACGAAATCAATATCGCTGTCGCCGGACGTTTTGAGCGTTGCCATGGCCGTATGCATTGCATCCATACTTCGCAATAGCTCAGCCCAGCTAGGATCGGTCTTTGCAGAGCTATTGTGCGAATGAGAGTCCTGTCCCCATTCGGGGAGTGCCAACGTCAGAACGAGAAACGCAACCATCAAGTAGCGCCATGCAATGTTCTTCATGCTTCTCCTCCTGAATTCATGAACGGCAGTGCGCACCGCAAATAGATCAGCTCAATGACGCGAGCACGCGACTCGCAAATCCTTGTGCCTCCTCGGTCGGTAGATCGCCCACGACGAACACGTTGTGGGCGGCGGAATCGCCCTCAGTTACATCGAGGCCCTGTTCCATTCGGCTCCGCACCGGCACGAACATGCTCGCAGTCGCCAGGCGATCCAAGGCATTTCGTCCGCGCGGAAGAACAAACAGAGAGATCTGGCGTCCATCCTTTTCGTAAATCAAATGAACGTAACGTTGCTTTCGAAGATAGCAATCGCGTACTTTCACTAGCTGGTATCCAGGCATGCCGAGGCGCGCCACAACTTCGTTGTTCGGAAACCGCTCCGCCAGATAGGCGCGGATTTCTGGTTCAGCTATCCGCCAGCCGCTCTTAGCGACGACTCGCACTACATCATCGATGTGATCTTTGATCGCCGCCGCAAAATAAGACTGGTTGCGCCAGTTGGCTGCGGTAATCGCGGCCACGAGGCAAAGTGCGGCGGCAGTTGCGAGCATCGCCTGCCAGGAAAACCAAGCCCTGCGGCGCGGCTCAAATGCACGGGAAGCGTACACAGCGGCAAGAACGCTGGAGCGCACTCGCGATGCCTGGGGAGTGTCTGCGAGGACGGCGGCGCGCACCGCGGAATCCAACTCTGCTTCTCCTTCAAGAAATAACCTGCAGGAAGAGCATGACTGCATGTGCTTCTCTACATCTGCCATGGTCGTGGCGTCGAGCTCCCCGCTAAGGTAAAGGGGCGCGTAATAGTTCACATCATCGCAAAGCATAGGTGATTCCTTTCTAGCCTGCCGGCTCGCTATTCATCGGGCGCGTTACGGCGCACGGAACCAGCCATTTGCGGACCTCGGCGCGGCCACGGCTCAGGCGAGACATAACGGTCCCCATGGGAACCTCAAGTATCGCGCTGATCTCTTTACAGGTGAAACCTTCTACCGCCGCTAAAAGCACAACCGACCGCTGTTCCTGCGGCAGGGAGTCGATGGCTGTGAGGATCTCCGACTTTGTATACGAGCTCTTTGTCGTGCAGACTGGAACGACGTTATCCAAGTCCTGTCCTTCTTCCAGAGTAAATGTGGGGACCGATTGCCGGCGGCGGCCTTTTCCAATGATGCGCAACATGATCTTAAAGAGCCATGCTTTGCAATTGGTGTATCGCTGAAACTGGTCGAAGGAGCGCCATCCGGAGAGCAGCGTCTCCTGCACCGCATCTTCGGCGGCGCTCCGATCGCCCAGCAAGCGGCAGGCCACCCGAAACAAGCTTTCGGTGTGCACTACCGCCGTGCGCTCGAATTCTTCTTTTTCGTTGGCGTCAAATCTCACGGCATCGCCTTAAAAACGGAGGAGAGAGTTGGCCTCTCTCCTCCGCGAAATCGCTACGGTTACGGGTTCGGCGTAAGAGACTGGCCGCTGACGATTGGGCTAATCGAGAGAATACTCTTGGTACTCCCGGTGTGACCCGCGTTGTCACTCACTTTTGCGACAATGGTTACGGAATTCTTACCTTCAGGCAGGACAAGAGATCCGCCAACCACCCAGTTGGTTGAGGTGCGAATGGCTCCGCTGGCATCGACTTCGTTACCCGCCACATCGAACAGAGGCGCCAGATTGGTGCCTGCGGGCACGATGTTACCGTTCGGCTGACGCAGATCCACGTCGAACGTTACGTTCAAGCCGGGGTAGTTGCGATTCGGCCCTGCAAGTGGAATCTGCGTGGGATCGAAGATCAGTCCGGCTGGAATGACTGGATTTGTGGGCACACCAGTCACGCTGACCGCGATTCCATCCCCTTTGCGGTCCAATGCCGAAACATGAATGAAGAATAGTGCCCCGTTTGTGGTGTTGAGCGTGTTGTCGGGGGACCAATCGCAATCGATGTTGGCACGCGCGGCGCGATCATCGAGACCTCTGGCCCTAGCTCATCGTCAGTCAGGGGATTTCCCGGATACGACGAGGGCGGCGGGGTAAGCAGTTCGCCAGAAGGATTATCCTGGTCTGTGTTCAGCGTGATTTGGTCCAGACCGATGCGGCCCGCGTTATCGACCACCACCGCAGTCAGCGTGACCTGCTTCGTTCCAGGATGAAGCGACTCAAGAACGTGCCAGCCCAGCCACGTTGTCACGCCTTTGCCCGGAGTATCGTCAGAGCCGGCAACATTGAAGGCGGAAGCAAAATTCTGAAAGGCCGGCAGCACTTGGCCGTCTGGGGTGATCAGATCGACGTCGAAGAAAAAGTACAGACCGGGGACGGAGAGGTTGAATTCACCTTCCAGCAGACGAAGGACATCGCGGATACCAAGGACTGGCGGTGCTTCGGTCGCCTCGTTAATCACGAAGCGGTGACTATCACGCTCAACCATTTCCAGCGTGACAAGAAAGTTAGTCCCAAACGGGCTCCCGTTTCCCTGACCCTTTCCCTCGCCCGGAGCGATCATGGAATCGGCAAGCGGGGATGTGATGCGAACGATGGGATCGAGAGCTAAATGCGTTTGGCGGTGGAACGACTCCAAAAGTGCGCTGTACTGTTGCGCGTTGGGGTTGTTGTGATTGTTTCCGGCATTGCCGGCCGATTGCGCTCTGCTGTAAATGCTCAGCGTGGCGAGCGCGATAACAACGAAACTCAAAGTGCGCTTCATTTGTCTTCTCGAAAGTGATGTCACGTGCCACGCGGTTGCATAGCTCGTGCATCTTCTATAAGGTCGTTGCTCTCCCGATTCATCCCCTGCGTAGCTATTTTTGTTGCGGAAGCTAATTAGCGCGCCAATGGAGTTGCTCTTTACAGGTGAATCCAGTTCATACGAATGAGCGTCAACGTGCTGACGCCGACAGTGATCCACAGAACAAGTCCTTGCAGAAGCGGGCGGAAGCCAACTCTTTGGATGGTCTCTTTGTTTAAGCCTGTCCCAATCAAGAACAGGGTCACCGCAAATCCGACTTTTCCCAGATGATTGAGTTCTCCAAAAGCGGAACCGAACGCCGGCAACAACGAGTTCAGCAGAGCTGCAAGGCAAAAGAGCAAAATGAACCAGGGCCACTGAGTTCGTGCTTTGGATTTCAAGGTGAGGGCCGTTACGAAGGAGAGAGGAACGATCCAAAGAGAGCGTGCCAGCTTGATGGTGATGGCAATCCCTAAAGCGGTAGCGCCGTATTTTGCGCTGGCGCCCACTACAGAACTGGTATCGTGAATCGCCAACGCTGACCAAATGCCGAACTGCTCCTGGCTCATGTGGAATACATGCCCAAGCCAAGGGAACAAGAACAGCGCCACTGAGTTAAGGATGAACACGGTTCCCATGGATACCGCCATCTCTTCCTCATTCGCATTGGCGATCGGACCAACGGCTGCGATCGCACTGCCACCGCATATGGCCGTACCTGCGCTGATGAGAAACGCCGACTTCTTCCCTACGTGAATCAAATGGCCGAGGGCAAGACCCAGCAACATCGCCAACGTGATGCTGGCAGCCGTGTACAGAAAACCAGAACTTCCGGCATGAAGAACTTCATGCAGATTCATGCCGAATCCCAGCGCGACAACGGAAGCCTGCAACAGAAATTTCGCTAGGCGCTTGCTTTCCACGTGAAATGGGTGCACCACGGTAAATCCGTAGATGAGTCCGCCCAACAGAGCGATAGGCGGAGAAAACAGTCCACTCGCCGCCAGGATCAGTGCAATGAAAAACAAGTTCTTGCTCATGAGAGGAGTGTGGTGTGCAGAGGGGACCGGCGCCAAGCAGTAATTACGATTGGCAATAAGCGGGGCTTATCGGCTGGAATGGCCTGTCTGTGGCGGTTTTCGCGACGTTTCGGAGAGAAGGCGTGCGCTTGCCGCCCAGCAGAAGCTGCACCACTTCGCTGGTATTCCCGGGCCGTCCAGGTAGAAGCGGGTGCAATCGGTGGTACTGGTCGAGTGCGCGGCCCTCGCGATGAACAATGGCCGTTGCCCGATAACTGATCTGGCAGGTCGCTACACAGAGGATCGCACGGACAACTCTGATATCTACCTGCCGCTTTGGTTGGCCCGACGCAACAAGATGATGTTTGGGACGCTCTTCGCCATTAGGGAATTGTTCGTGCTCGGGCGGTGGTTGCTTTCCTAGCGGTGAGAGTTCGCACAGTGACCGAACCCGACCCAATCTGGACCCGCCGCTGAGTGCTTAGCTCCGTGTGGTTGGTTTCCCGGCGGTAGGGTCGTTTCACAAGAGCGGATAGTTTTCCCAAAGACGGCCGTTGCGTTTGGTTGGCCGGTTTAAGTCTCCGAAACTTGCTGGATTGGCCTCGGACTTGGCAGATTGGCCAAAGTCTTGTTTGCGGGCTAAACCTTCTTGAGCCACGGTTGGTGGAGTCTCATACGACCGGCATCATCCCATTTGACGACCGCGTCATCTTCGTTAGCTTGCTCAACTGTGCCGAATTCCCCAGTCGGCTTTCCGAAGTTGCCCAAACCCTCAACGCGATCTCCGGGCTTCAGGTCCTGGAGTTTTGGAGGTGGCTCGGCGAGGCGTGGCTTCTTGGCACGGTCTGAGTCATGCGTTGCGCCTGGGTATGCCAGGGGCGGTTGGGGAGTTTCCCGCAGTTTCGGCATCGGCTTATTGGTGATATGGGTCATCTTCCACCCGACCGCTTGTTGCAACA
>PMMJ01000213.1 GCA_003162255.1 Acidobacteriaceae bacterium
GGTCTTCGCTGTGATTGTGATTATGCTCGTCGCCTTTTTCCGGCAAGCGACAGACTACTTCCGAGCAGCTGACGAGATCGATGCCGTCGATATTCCATGGACGGCCGAGCAGCGCTCCGGCTACATACTGCAGATAGGCATTGCGGCTGGCGGTGCGGCACATTACGGCACGCAGATCGCTGCAGTCGAGCGATGCTCCGGGAACCAATTCGCGCAGGATGTTTCCGAAAAAGCGGATTCTTACCGCCAGAAGTTCGGTCAACAAGGCGCGCTGACGCGAGCCGTTTCCGTTGGCATACTCGACCTCGAACTTCCGCATCCGATGCGTTGCCCACAACTGCCAGGCTTTGAGGTAGTAGGCCGTCATGCCCGAGCGATTCTTGAGTTCGGCGGTCAGCTTGTAAAAGAGATGCGCGTCCACGCCGATTCCGGCGGCGACGGTGAAGTAGCGGGCCGAAATTTTTTCGTGGAAATCCTCGTACTCAATTCGGCCGAGCGGGATGCGGCGGACGGTTCCAGTGATGGCGGCTTGAGCCGCGGCGCTGGGGCGAAATGGGATTCGGAGGTCGTGGGCGAGAGCATTGGCGGTGCCAAACGGCAAAATGGCAAGAGCGACGGGCGTGCCCGCCAATCCCTGAATGACGTCGTGGATCGTGCCATCGCCGCCGCAGGCAAAGACGGTGTCGCTGCCGGCGGCCACGGCGCAGCGGGCGTTGTCGGTCGCTTCCTGGCTGGAACGGCAAACCGTAAGCTCGGTGCGAACTCCAGCCGACTGGATGATGCCAATGGCATGGTTCAGTTCCGCGTCGCGCTTTCGTCCACGGCGGCCAGAGTTGGGATTGAACAGAATGGTGGCTTTGTTCATGCGTCGGCTAGGTCTGCTATGAGTTTAACGCACGCCCCACTCCCACATGCCGAAGCTGGCCGTCCGTGGGATCGCCGTGGCCCCAATCGGCGGGCGCATAGCACCCTCGTGCGAGGTTAGCAGGCAGTTGCTTCCGCGCCAAGTCTGCACTATGCTTGCGCGCAAAGTTTGGGGACATCCCTTTTCATCGCGATTGAAGTCCGTTCGGTTCATTTCAGGAGGAGCTTTGTATGCGTGTGACGATTTTGGTCTGTTGCACAATAATTCTCACTCTCAGCATCTCCGCGGACGCTCAGAACCACACCATGGGAGACGCCAAGCCGGCCACCATGATGACGGGCCTGGGCGATTTGCACCATCCGGTTTCGACGAAGAACGCGCGAGCGCAGGAGTTCTTCGATCAGGGACTGCGACTGATTTATGCGTTCAACCATGACGAGGCGGCGCGCTCGTTCCAGCAAGCGGCGGTGCTCGATCCGAACCTGGCGATGGCTTACTGGGGGGTGGCCGAGGCGGTGGGTCCGAACTACAACGACCCGGCCAGCGAAGACCGCTTCAAGCAGGCGCTCGACGCGATTCAGAAAGCGGTGGACCTGAGTGCAAACGCCTCTGACGCCGAACGCGCTTATATCCTCGCGATGGCGAAGCGATTTCCAGCGGATCCGAAAGCCGATCGGCGGAAGGCGGCGGAAGAATATCGCGACGCGATGCGCGAAGTGGTAAAGAACTATCCCGACGATCTGGATGCGGCGACGTTGTTCGCGGAATCGGGGATGGACCTTCACCCGTGGGGCCTGTGGCATCAAGATGGGGCGCCGGCGGAGGGCACCAACGAGATTGTCACAACTCTGGAGTCAGTGATCAGACGCGATCCCGATCACCTGGGCGCGCTGCATTACTACATTCACGCCGTGGAAGCGTCGAATTCTCCTGAGCGCGCTTTGGCTGCGGCAACCCGACTGGCGGCGCTCGCGCCCGCGGCGGGACATATCGTGCATATGCCGGCGCACATTTACATCCGCACGGGAGACTACGCGGCCGCAGTGAAAACTAACGAGCAAGCGGCGGCGGCCGATCGAGCGTACATCCAGAGCAGCGGCGTGCAGGGCATTTATCCGATGATGTATTACAGCCATAATTTGCACTTCATCGCGATGTGCTCGGCCATGACGGGAGACTACACGGAATCGCTCAAGGCGGCGGAGATGCTGGCAACTCATGTGGAGCCGTCCGTTAAGGACATGCCGCCGCTGGAAGGATTCATGACGATTCCCATGGCGGTGAATGTGCGTTTCCACAAGTGGGACGCAATTCTAGCGATGAAGCAGCCCAACGCGGAGATGAAGACCGCGACTGGTTTCTGGCACTTCGCTCGCGGGATGGCGCTGGCGGGCAAGGGCAGGGTGGGCGAGGCAGAGGCGGAGTACGAGATCGTGGCCGGGGCCGAGAAAGCGACGCCCCCGGATGAAGTCTTCACCATGCCCATCAATAACAAGACGAAAGACATTCTGAAGATTGCGGAGGATGTTCTTGGCGCTCAGATAGCGCTGGCGAAGAAAGATAAACCTGCGGCTGCGATCCTGTTGCGCGACGCCGTTGCCGTGCAGGATGCGCTGAAGTACAACGAGCCTCAGGATTGGTTCTTCCCGGTGCGGGAGTCGCTCGGCGGAGTGCTGCTGATGAGTGGCGATGTCAAAGGAGCGGAACAGGTATTCCGGGATGACCTGGCGAAGAATCCGCGGAATCCACGGTCGCTGTTCGGTCTGAATCAGGCGCTGAAAGAGCAGGATCGAAACTCAGATGCATGGTTTGTGGAGCAGGAATTCCGCAAGGCGTGGAAGGGCGGCGCGGGAGGGTTGAAGGTGGACGATCTGGTGTAGTGAATAAAGACTTGTGNNGACGGGGCAGAGCCCCGTCACCTCACGAGTATGTCTGCGGCGGCTCGGTCACAGCACCGGCAATTGCCCGCGTTCGATTGAATAGACGCAGTGTGGAAGGCCGCGCCAGTTCACTTCTTTCCAGACGGTCATCCCGTTGCGCTCGGCGACGCGGCGTGAAGGCAGATTCTCTGGGCGAATCAGGGAAATCAGGCGGTTGGTTTTCAGGTGCGCGAAGGCCCAGTCGCGACAGGCGATGGCTGCTTCGGTCGCGAGACCCTGGTGCCACTGGTCGCGGCGGAGGTGGTATCCGATTTCGTAGAAGCGTTCACCTTCGACCTGCTGCAGGAGGATGCCGCAATCGCCGATCACCTCTTCCGTCTGCTTCAACTCCATGGCCCAAAGGCCGACGCCGTCGTTCTGGTAGCGCTGACGGTTCCGTTCGATCCATTGCTCGACCCCAGCACGATCGTAGGGTGCGGGGTAGTGGCGCATGGTTTCGGGATCGGAGAGGACTTGGGCCACGGCGTCGGCGTCCCGGGGAGTGAGTTCGCGCAGGAGGAGACGCGGGGTTTGGAGGATCATCATCGGTCCATTCCTGGCCGGGGTGGTTGGGACTCGTCTACTCATCTAGGAGCAAGGGCACTGAGGGTTATTGCTGCAGTGGCGATTCAACATCAACCAGGCAAGGTTCTCCTGTTTCCGATCTGCCGGCCCATTGAGCGTACAAAGCCTCTGCGCAACGCCTCGTCCGAAGATAGTACGCCTTGGGCGTATCGATCAGATTGCATATTTGTGCCCTAAAAACGAATCATTCCGGAATCATTCCGATCGTCCCCAGCCAAGTCTCCACTAACTGAGGCCATCCCGTGACGGGAAACTTCGTGCGGCGCAGTCCGAACGCATGCCCGCCTTGCGCGTACAAATGCATCTCCACAGGAACCCCGGCGTTTTTCAGCGCAATGTAGTAAACCAGCGAGTGGTTGATGTTGTCCACGGGGTCGTCTTCCGCCTGCAGCAAAGAAAGTGGGCGGCGTCTGGCGGGTGACGGGAACATTCGGATTCAACTCAAACTTTTGATCGTCAATCCACAGATGCCCTGGATAAAGAGCCACCGCAAAATCCGGTCGGCAGCTTTCTTTGTCGGCCGCATCGACTGACGTGTACAAGCGCTTCTTAAAGTGCGTGCTGATTGCGGCCACCAGATGCCCGCCCGCCGAAAATCCTAGCACTCCAATCTTATGCGGATCGATGTGCCACTCCGCGGCGTGAAAGCGCACCAGCCCCATCGTCCTCTGCGCATCTTCCAGCGCCATCGGCGATTCCGGATACGCCCCATGGCTCGGAGTCAATCTGGGGGCCGGCACGCGGTACTTCAGCAGCACACACGTGATTCCCTTGGAGGTCAGCCAGTCACAGACCTTCGTGCCTTCAAGATCGATGGCCAGAATTTCATAGCCCCCACCAGGAAACACAACGACCGCAGCGCCCGTATTCTTCCCCGTTGGTGAATAAACCGTCATCATAGGCCGCGAGACGTTGCTCACGTAAACCCACGGCCTACCAGCGACCAGACTAGTGTCCGTCCCCGTTTTCTCCGGCCCTTTGGCAGGCCGCGCATTCGGCACAGCCCCCGGCCATAGCGGCACTTGCGTATGTCCCGGCGATGGCTGCCAGGCGGGAGTCTGCGCGCTCAGGACACTAAACGCAAACACGACACAGAGAGCAAAGATCAAGAGCTTCATCACAATCCCCACAGCTTAATATAAGCAGTCACTGCCGGAGGGCCTGATCGGAAACTGCGGGTAGATCATGGGCAATCGGATTTGCACCAACCATCCCAAATGTGGTCCAGCAATCTGCGGAGTTAAACTCGAAACATGGCTGACGTGGCACGGATGCTGGTGATGCTTGGCGTGGCCCTGGTGGTGATTGGGGGCATTGTCATGCTGCTGGGGCGGACGGGGTTGCCGCTGGGACGGTTGCCGGGGGATATCGTGTATCGGGGCAAGAGCACTACTTTTTATTTTCCGCTGGCGAGTTGCATCCTGATTAGTGTCGTGATTTCTATCGTTTTCTTTTTAATTGGGCGGCTGAAGCGGTAATCGCCTGCCGGCGAAAAGCGCTGCCGAGCTTCGCTCGCCTGGACAGCCGGGGGCGGCTGTCCCTCCGCGTCGGACTACGGTCAGTATAGACAACTATTTAGTTGACAGATGTCAACTATTCAGTTTACACTGAGAAAATGATCGGCGGCTTCCGGCATAAGGGGCTTGAAGAGATCTACCGCAGCGGCAAGACACGCCGGATTGGCGCCGATCATATCGGGAAGTGCGTACGCATCCTGCAATTGCTAGAAGTTGCGGGGCGGCCGGAGGAGATGAACATCGCAGGGTTCCGTTTCCACGGTCTGCAGGGCAATCCGAAACGCTGGTCGGTGCGCGTGACCGGGAATTACCGGATCACTTTCGGCTGGTCCGGCGAAAACGCTTTGGATGTCGATTTTGAAGACTACCATTAGGGAGAAAGTTATGGAGAGAAAGAACGGGTTGCCACCCGTCCATCCGGGCGAGATTATCAAGGAAGATATCCTGCCGTCGGTGGGGCTGTCGGTGACGGCCGCGGCCAATGCTCTGGGCGTATCTCGCCAGATGCTGCACGGCATTTTGGCGGGGCGCAAACCGCTGTCTGTCGTCATGTGTCTGAAGGTGGCCCGGCTGTTTGGCGGCTCGCCTGAAGTGTGGATGCGATTGCAGGCCGCCTATGACCTGAAGAAGTCTGAGCAAAACAAGAAGGTCATGGCACGAGTCGCGCGGATCGTGCCGGTCAAGGTGGTCGAAGAAGTTCGGGCCTGAACTTCCTCGCTGAAAGCTTATGGAGACGCCAGACCAACTCGGGTTCCAGTTTCGTGCTCCGGAGCGGCATGTCTGGACGGTGCGGGCTTTGGTCTCGGCGGTGCGGGCGCTGGTGGAACGGCAGTATTCGGATTGCTGGGTGGAGGGGGAAATCTCCAATCTGCGCATTCCCGATTCCGGCCATTTGTATTTCACTTTGAAGGAAGAGAGCGCGCAGATTCGGGTGGTGATATTCCGGTCGTCGGCTAAGTTGCTGCGATTTCGTCCGGAGAACGGATTGCACGTCACGGTGCGCGGACGCATCACCGTGTATGAAGATCGCGGGGAGTTGCAGATCTCCGCTGAATTCATGGAGCCTAAGGGCGCTGGCGCTTTGCAGTTGGCGTTCGAACAACTGAAGGCTCGATTGCAAGCGGAGGGTTTGTTTGAGGCTTCGCGAAAGAAGCCGATCCCGCCTTTGCCGCAGCGCATTGGCATCATCACTTCGCCCCAGGGGGCGGCGCTGCGGGACATTCTGAACATTCTGGCGCGGCGGCATCGTTCGGCGAGTGTGTTGATTTATCCGGCGCAGGTGCAGGGAGACTCCGCGCCGGGCGAGGTGATCGCCGGACTTCGACACTTTCAGCAGAGCTTACGACACAGGAACGCGGTCGAAGTCATCATCATTGCGCGCGGCGGAGGGTCGGCCGAAGACCTGGCTGCGTTTAATCATGAGGGGCTGGCGCGGGCGGTTGCAGAATCTAAGATTCCGGTGATTTCCGCGATTGGGCACGAAACGGATTTTACGATCGTTGATTTTGTCGCCGATCTGCGCGCGCCTACGCCTTCGGCGGCGGCGGAACTGGTGATACGGTCGCGACAAGAGATCGAAGCGCAGGCGGAGGACTTGTATCGGCGACTGGAACGCGCGGTGCGATACCGGCTGCTGATGGCGCGTCAGGAACTGACGGAACGGGTGCAGGACGGGGCGTTTGCGCGCGTGATGGACAGCATCCACCGGCGACAGCAGAAACTGGATGAGCAGGGCTTCCGACTGGAGAAGGCGGAACGGCAACTGCTGGAGCGCTGTCATCGGCGATGCGAAAGCGCGGCTGCGGCGGTTCGGCACTATGACGCGCGACGGCGTCTGGCTGCTATCCGGCAGAGTTTGGAGGCGCAAGTTGCAAGCCTCGCTGCCGCCACGCACCGGCGGTTGCTGGAGAGCCGCGGGGCGCTGGATCGGCGGACGGCAAGCCTGGAGGCGCTTTCGCCGGTGGCGATTCTGAATCGCGGATACGCGCTGGTGTTCGATGCCAAAGGTCAATTGGTGAAGGATGCGGCGCAACTCGCGGTTGGAGATGAGGTGTCGGCGCGCCTGGCTCGGGGACGACTTCGCGCCCGCGTGACTGCTGCCGAGAGCAGCGAAACGGAAACCGGCGGGGCTGGATTAGAATGAAGGCCAATTCAACTTTCGACGTGAGGGCAGAGTGACAGCGGCGCTGGTTTGGCCACACATCCCGGTCGTCCCGGTCATCGATATTTTGCTGGTCGCGTTCCTGATCTACCAGTTTCTGGCGCTAGTGCGGGGCACGCGGGCGGCGCCGATGCTGGTCGGGGTGGCGACGCTTGCGCTGGCCTTTTATTTTGCCCGGCTGGGAGAGTTGCGGACGCTGAACTGGCTGCTCAGCACGTTGCTGCCTTATGTGGTGTTCGCACTGATCGTGGTTTTTCAGTCGGAGATACGGCACGCATTGGCAAATCTCGGGAGCCGGGTTTCGCTGATGCGGTCTTCGAGTTCGGTGGCCGACGTTTACGACGACATTGTTCTGGCGGCCAATCTTTTTTCGCAGAATCAGACGGGCGCGCTGATTGTGATCGAGCGCGAGATCGGGCTGCGCACCTACATCGAAAGCGGCGTATCGCTGGATGCCAGGCTGTCCTACGACCTGCTGGCGACGATATTTCGTCCGAGCGCGCCCTTGCATGATGGCGCCGTGATTGTGCAGCGGGACCGCATCGCGGCGGCCGCTTGTTTCTTACCGCTGTCGATGAACCCGGTGCTCTCGATCCAACTGGGGACGCGGCACCGCGCGGGAATTGGGATCACGGAAGAAACCGATGCGGTCGCGGTCATCGTTTCCGAAGAGACGGGGACGATCAGCATCGCGGTGGCGGGAAGCATTGAGCGCGAGCTGACGGTGGATCGTCTGCGCGAGCGGTTGAGTGTTCTGCTGCGCCGCTACGCGCCCGCGCCGGTGCTGCCGAGTCCGGTGGAGGAAAGCTTTATTGAAGAGGAGCCTCCCAGCTCGAATCTCCCCAGCAGGCAGGATGCCGGTGTGCGCCCCGGAAGGGAGGATTGACGATGCCGGGTGCTGTGCAGCGGACGTTGTTTCGCAATTTCGGGTTCAAGCTGGTTTCCCTGCTGCTCGCCATCGGCTTGTGGATGGTGGTGGCGCGCGATCCTATCGCCGAAGTCGAAATGAAGGTTCCGATTGAGTTTCATAATCTCCCCGATAATCTGGAGGTCGATTCCGCCAGCTTCACCGAAGCGCAGATCCGGATACGGGGACCGGAGCGAGTGATTCACCGGCTGCAGACTGCGGACGTGCGCGCGACGATCGATTTGGCCAGCGTGCACCCGGGGGAACGGACTTTCGATTTGACTGGGCGGCAAGTTCACGTGCCGCAGGATCTGGAAGTGGTGCAGATCATACCCGGCCAGTTTCACCTCTCTTTCGATAATCGCGAGACGCGTACGGTTGAGATTCGGCCGCGGGTGACCGGAACTTTTGCGAGCGGCATGCGCGTGGCGCAGGTGATCGCCGATCCACCGACGATCATGATTACCGGACCGCAACGCCGCGTCGACGCGGTGGAGGCCGCCGTCACGGATCCGGTGGACGTCAGCGGAGCTCTGACGCGAGCTTCCTTCGTAACGCAGGCCTATGTTCCCGATCCTCTGATCCAAGTTGTGCACCCCACCCCGATTCGCGTGACGGTTATTATGGAACGCTCGGGAGACGAGACAAAATAAGACTGTCGATGTTCGTTGGCGAATCTTAGTCGGACGACGAACCGCGAACGACCAACGACGGAAGACTAGCGACTGCTTCATGACGCAAACCAGACAACTCTTCGGTACCGATGGGATCCGTGGCGTGGCGGGGGAGTTTCCGCTGACGCGCGGCAGTGTTTATTGGATTGGGCGAGCGCTGGGGCACGACCTGGTGCGCGCAAACGCCAGAGCGCGGGTGGTGATTGGACAGGACACGCGCGTTTCCAGTCGGTGGATTGCGGACCGGTTTCTGCAAGGGCTGGCGTCGGTGGGAGTGGAAACTCGGAGCGCCGGCGTGATCACCACGCCGGGCATCGCGTTCCTGACGCGCTCGCAGGGGTTCGATGCCGGNNGAAATTTTCGCGCTGCTGGATTCGGATGCGGCTCCCGCGCCGGATTCCACTCCAGAAGTTTCGAGCGTGCCCGGCGAGGAGGACCTGCGCCAGGCCTATGTTCGCTGGCTGACGGGCAGTGTCTCCACCGATTTGAGCCGATTTCGGGTGGCGGTCGATTGCGCGAATGGCGCGGCGACTGCGGAAGCTCCGGAGTTATTTCGCGCGCTCAAGATCGGCACGACCTTTCTGCACTGTGCGCCGGATGGACGGAACATCAACGAGAATTGCGGCGCGCTGCATGCGGAAACGGTGGCGCGCTTTGTCTCCGAGAGCCTGGCCGCCGACAACGTTGCCGCCGAAGACTTCGTCGGCGAAAATCAGGGACGTTTCGATGTGGGAGTTACTTTCGATGGCGATGCCGATCGCGCGCTTTTTTGTGATGCCAATGGGCGAGTGGTAAACGGGGATGCGGTTCTGCTGCTGGCGGCGCGTGAAATGCAGGCGCGCGGCGCGCTCGCCAATGCCACCGTGGTGGCGACAACGATGTCGAATATGGGATTAGAGTTGGCGCTCAAACGATCGGGCATTCAGATGCTGCGCGCCAATGTCGGCGATAAGTATGTGCTCGAGGAAATGCAGCGGGTGGGAGCTACGCTAGGAGGCGAACAGTCCGGCCACATACTGTTTCGCGATGGGGAGGCGACCACGGGCGACGGACTGCTGACCGCGCTGCGGGTGCTGGAAGTCATGGCACGGACGGGCAAGCCGCTGGCGGACTTGGTGAGCGACCTGAAAGTGTTTCCGCAGACCATCCGGAACGTGCGTCTCCAGCAAAAAACTCCCTTTGCGCAGATTCCGGCGGCGCAAGCGGCGATCGCCGCGGCGGAGCGGGAACTCGATGGCAATGGCCGACTGGTTGTACGTTACTCCGGCACCGAAGCGCTGGCGCGGGTAATGATCGAAGCGGAGTCGAAGGAGCAGATGGATCGGCTTGCGGAAGCGATCGTCGCGGCGATTCGGTCGGAGTTGGGCGCGTAAGAAAGTGGAGATTGCTCATGTAGAGACGGGGGCTTGCCCCGTCTAAGGTTGCATGTTGTGCAGTGACCCTATGAGCTGGAAAATCTGGTTTCTTTCGTGTTGCTTGTTCGCGCCTCTTCCGGTGGCTGCGGCACCGCAGGCATCCGCACAAAAGCCAGTATCACACCTGGACGACGGAGCGCGGAATGTGGACGTTCCCGCGCAGGTCGCTGCGCTACTCCGTCCGATTCTGGATGAAGAACAAAAGGGCACGTAGCACGACGAGAGTCGGCTCGGCAATTTACTGTACGGGTTGACCCAGAAGAAGGGGCGGGCTGCCGACGAGGCGCTTGTTGTCCTTATGTGTTTCTATGTGGGAGTCCCAGGAAGAGACCGATGCCGTTATTGCGCGCGGCAAGAAGATGCTGCCGCTTCTAAGGAAATATCAAGACAAAAATCCCAAGATCCCAGATCGCACATATCCCGATTCCATGTTGAAGGGCATTTCCAGCAAGGCCGATGCCTTCGAGGGCGCAGTAAAGGCCATCAACCACGGATGGCACAGCACTGCGGACAACCCTGAGGGGTAGAGACGGTTCCATCCCCATCCGTTTTGCAACTCTCAGTCTCGCTTCCGGAAGTACGTCCTTTTGTACGGGCTGGTTATCTTGTGTGCCGGCGCGAGTAAGTCGAGAATGAGAATCGATTCAGAGTCAGGCGACTTAGAAGAAGCTCATGAGAATTCTTATTGTGGAAGACGATACGGCGCTTTCCAGCTTTATACGGAAGGGGCTGGAAGCAGAACACCATGCGGTGGATGTGGCCAGCGAGGGAAACCAAGGCCGCGCGATGGCGATAGAGTTTGACTACGATCTGGTGGTGCTCGACCTGAATTTGCCGGGGCTTGACGGGCTGTCGGTTCTAAAAAGTTTGCGGCAGCGCAAGGCAAACTTGCCTGTGATGATTCTGACCGCGCGCAGCCGGGTCGAAGACCGCGTGCAGTGCCTGGATTCGGGCGCGGACGACTACCTGGTAAAGCCTTTTTCGTTTCTCGAACTCTCTGCGCGGGCACGGGCGTTGTTGCGGCGCAGCCACTTGCCGTCGGAATCGGTGCTCACGGTCCGCGATCTTTGTCTGGATCGGGTGGAACGCAAAGTGGAGCGCGCCGGGCGGCCCATTGAATTGACGACCAAGGAATTTGCGCTCCTGGAATACCTGATGCGCAATGCCGGACGCCGGCTGACGCGGGCGATGATCATAGAACACGTCTGGAACCTGACCTTCGATTCCACGACCAACGTGGTGGATGTTTATATCAACTACCTGCGGCGCAAGGT
>PMMJ01000017.1 GCA_003162255.1 Acidobacteriaceae bacterium
CTGTTTGGCGCGGAGCACGCCAATGTGCAGCCGCATTCGGGATCGCAGGCCAATCAAGCCGCTTACGCGGCGGTGCTGCAGCCCGGCGACACGATTCTTGGATTGAATCTGGCTCACGGCGGCCACCTCACGCATGGCCATCCTCTGAATTTTTCGGGCAAGACTTACAAGATCGTTCCTTACGGCGTGACCAGGGAAACCGAGACGATCGATTACGACGAACTGGAAAAGATCGCCACGGCGGAGCATCCGAAGCTGATTATTGGCGGCGGCAGCGCTTATCCGCGGATTATCGATTTCGCGCGCATGCGCCAGATTGCCGACAAAGTTGGAGCACTCTTTCTTGTCGACATGGCGCACTTCGCGGGACTGGTAGCGGGCGGAGCGCATCCATCGCCGGTGCCGCACGTGCATATCGTGACTTCGACCACGCACAAGACGCTGCGGGGGCCGCGCTCGGGCATGATCCTGAGCAAGCAGGAATTTGCCAAGGAAATCGATAAGACGGTCTTTCCCGGAATGCAGGGAGGGCCGCTGGTGCATATCATTGCCGCCAAGGCGGTGTGCTTCCTTGAGGCATCGCAACCGAGCTTCCGCGATTACGCGCGGCAGATCGTGGCTAATGCGAAGGTGATGGCGGAGACGCTTGCGGCCGACGGCTATCGCATTGTCTCCGGTGGAACGGACACGCACCTCATGCTGGTGGACGTGTTCGCCAAGGGCATGTTTGGCAGCGATGCGGAGAAAGCTCTCGGGGAGGCCGGCATCACTGTGAACAAGAATGCGATTCCGTTCGATGCGAACCCACCGATGAAGCCGAGCGGCATTCGCATTGGCACTCCGGCGGTGACTACGCGCGGCATGAAAGAAGCGGAGATGCGGCAGATTTCGCACTGGATTGCAGAGGTGCTCGATCATCGGACGGACGCCGCGGTGCTGGCGAAAATCCGCAAGCAGGTGCTGGGGATGGCGGAGGAGTTCCCGCTGTACGCCGAGCGGCGGACACGGGCCGAAGTCAGGGCGTAAATATTCTATGGCCTGTCATCCGGAGCCGGAGCAAATGCATAGGTCCTTCGCTTCGCTCAGGATGACAATACGTGTGGATGACAATACGTGTGGCGAATTCGCTGTGCCTCGCTGTGTCCTCTGTGTTTAAATTCCAGTCGTGAAAGTAGCGATCGACATCCGTCGCATGACGGAGTTCGGGGTTGGCACCTACATCCGCAACGTGGTGCGCACGCTGGCGCGTCTGGATCGCGACGGCGAGTACTTCCTCATCGGATCGCCGGAGAGGGTGGCGGAGTGTGGCACGCTGCCGCCGAACTTCCACGCGGTGGCGCTGGACGGCCGCGATAACACGCTGAAGGGGACTCTCGATTTCCGGGCCATCGTGCGCCGCCTGGACTGCGACGTGGTCCACATTCCGCATCTGTACTGGATCCCGCGCGGCCTCGGTTGTCCTTACATTCTGACGGTGCACGACCTGTTGGAGCACATGTATGGATCGCGCGACGCTTCCAGTTTGCGGCGCAGCCTGCACTTTTACCTGACGCGGCGCGTGCTGCGGAAGGCGGCGCGCGTGATCGCCGTGTCACAGTTCACCAAGAACGAAATCGAGAAGCTGCTGGCGGTTCCGGATGCGCGCATCGAGGTGGTTTACAACGCGATTGACGAGCGTTTTCTGCACGGCCATGCCACCGAAGCGGATCGCGAGTTGATCGCCCGGCGTTATCAGGTGAACCACCCCTTTATTTTGTATGCGGGCGCGATTCGGCCGCACAAGAATGTGGTGCGCATTATTGAAGCGTTTTCGTCGTTGAAGAGCGAACTTCAGAAGGAGCAGCAGTTCCCCGATCTGAAGCTGATCATCATCGGCGACGATCTTTCCAGCCATCCCCGGCTGCGGCGCACCGTGGTGCGCAGCGGGGTGCAGAACGACGTGCGCTTCCTTGGTTTCGTACCCATCGAAGTGCTGCGCATTTTTTATGATGTCGCCAAGATTTTTGTGTTTCCGTCGCTCTACGAGGGATTTGGACTGCCGCCACTCGAAGCCATGGCCCACGGAACTCCGGTGGTCGCTTCGAACACTTCGAGCCTGCCGGAAGTGGTGGGGAACGCGGCGTTGCTGGTGAATCCGGAAAACGTGTTTGAGATACGGCGAGGCTTGCAGCGCGCGCTGCTCGATCCGGTGCTGCGCGAGCGGATGAAGCAACGCGGCTATGAGCAGGCGCAGCGATTTTCCTGGACCAGTTCGGTATCGAGAATTCTTGAGATTTACCGCGAAGTGGCCGACGGCCGTGTTTCCCGTGGAGCCGCGGCGGACTGAGGTGGTTCTTGCTCCCGTATAATGGACATTTTGACGATGAATCCTAGCGCCACGTCCAATCTTGAACCGTCGACAGTTGGTAGCGCGATCCATCCGGCAACGATCCCCTCGACAATAATTCCTCCGACGCTAACTCGTCCGAACCGGTTTATTTCGGACTGGCGGATTTCCGTCGTGGTGTTGATCGTGTTGTGGGCGGTGATCTACATGACCGGCCTTTCGCGTCCCGCCTTGCTTGACGACGCCGACACGGTGCACGCCGAGGCGGCGCGCGAGATGGTGCTGCGGCACGATTGGGTGACGCTGTACGCCAACGGCATCCGCTATCTGGAAAAGGCTCCGCTGATGTACTGGGGCGTGGCGACGAGTTACACGCTATTCGGCGTTAGCGAGTGGAGCACGCGCCTTCCGCTGATGCTGGGCGTACTGGCGATGATTCTCGCCACTTATGGTTTGGGACGCTGGGCTTTGGGCAGCGAGGGCGGATTCGATTCCGGGCTGGTGCTGGCGACCGCGCTCGGACCGTTTCTGTTTACACGTTTTCTGATTCCGGACGCAGCTGTGGGCCTTTGGCTGACGCTGACGTTCTGGTTGTTTCTGGTGTCGTTGGAACAACAGAAGCCGGCGCGCTGGACCTGCTGGGGACTCGCCGCAATGTGCGCGCTCAACGTGCTTACCAAGGGACTGATCGGGCTGGTGTTTCCCATCGGCGCGATCGGGCTTTATCTGTTGCTGACGGGAAATTTGCGGCACTTGCTAAAGCTGCGCCTGCTGTCGAGCACGTTGGTGTTTCTTGTGGTCGCCGCGCCGTGGCACATTCTGGCACAGTTGCGAAATCCCGCGCAGGGAAACGTCCGCGGATTTCTCTGGTTCTACTTCGTCAATGAGCACATCCTGCGCTTCCTGAACCGGCGCGTTCCGCGCGACTACGACAAGGTTCCGCTACTGCTGTTCTGGGCGTTGCTGGTTTTGTGGCTGATTCCCTGGACTGTGTTTCTTCCGCAGTCGTTGCAGGAAGTGCCGCGGCGGTGGCGCGAGTTCCGGGCGCGGATGACGCGGCGCCAGGGTGCGTATCTGATGTTTTTCTTGTGGAACATTGTAATCGTAGGCTTCTTCAGCCTCTCGACGCGCCAGGAATACTACACCATCCCGGCGATTCCGGGGATGGCCTTGCTGGTCGGGGGATGGCTGCAACGGGAGCGAGACTCCGCTGCGGATAGCCGGGAGTGGCACCACGGTAGGATTTCGTCGGCGGTGTTGCTGGCGGTCGGCGTGATCATCGCGGTGGTTGGCTTTGCCTTGTTCTTCTTTTCAAAGGCGCCGCCTGCGGGCACGGATCTGTCAGACCTGCTGCGGAAAAATCCGCAAGACTACGCGCTCTCGTTCGGGCACTTTCTGGACTTAACCCCGCAGGCAATGGGGGCATTCCGCTTGCCGTTGTTCGGCTTTTCACTCGCGTTTCTGCTGGGCACGCTCGCCAACTTTATTCTGCGCCGTCGCGGGCGGGCGGGAGCGGGCAACGTCGCGCTGGTGGCGATGATGGTCGTGGTGCTGGCGTGCGTGCGGATTGCGTTCGGCATCTTCTCTCCAATTCTTTCGTCGAAGGACCTGGCGATGGCGATTCGCGAGCAATACCGGCCGGGCGATCAGATCGTAGTGATAGGGCTCTACGAAAATGCGTCTTCGCTGAATTTCTACACCGGGATTCCGTTGCACAGTTTGCGCACGCCGGGCGGAAACATGTGGTATGGCACGCAGTTTCCGGGAGCGCCGCGAGTCTTCGAGACGCAGGCCGTCTTTGTCGAGATGTGGCACGGCCCACAGCGCGTCTTTTTGTGGGCCGAAGAGGATGAACCCCCGGCGTTGCGCGGATTGACGAGATATGTTGTCGCGCGGCGCGGCGGCAAGATTATTTTTTCCAATCAGCCGACGACGGCTTCGCAATAGTCAGACGACCATCTTTCAGATCGAAATCATCGCCTCGCCAGTGGATGCGGTCGCCCGTGAAACTTGCGGCCCAGACTATGGGCGCGATCAGGTCTCGCAGCGACAGCAAGAGAACGTTGCGGAATATTTGACGATCGTCGAGCACGCTCACCGCGGTCACCAGCCCTACCGCCAGTCGCATAGCGACCGTCAGGGCGAATAGTATCCACGCCCACGCAGCGCCGTGGGCCGCTAGCAGTGTCAGCAGCGCCCAGGGCAGGCCGAAGGTAAAGAGCAGGCCGACGTATCCCCGGCGGCGGGCGTCTCGGATGGTTCGCGACCAGCGCAGTTGATGACGGAAGAACTGCCGCAGCGTGTAGGCGGGCAGAAATGTGGTGACAGTTGCGGCGCTGAGTTCGATTCGCTTTCCGCTGGCAGCGATGCGCCGGCCGAGTTCATAGTCGTCGGCCAGATAATCCAGTAACGCTTCAAAGCCGCCGATAGCTTCGAGGTCACGGCGGCGAAAGGCCAGCGTAGAGCCCAATCCGAAGTGCAATCCTTTCTCGAGGAACCTTGCACTCAGAACGCCGGACACAAAGTCGGTGCCGATGCCCAAGGCTTCGAGGCGCGACCCGAGGGTCGGGCTGGCGACAGCGCGATAGAGGCAAGTCACCAGTCCGACAGAGGAGTCGGCGAGCGGCGACACCACCTTCCGCAAATAATCCGAAGGAACACGGATGTCGCTGTCATTCACCAGCAGGAGTTCGTGGCGTGCCGCAGGCAACATCTGCACTAGATTGCT
>PMMJ01000125.1 GCA_003162255.1 Acidobacteriaceae bacterium
CCTGCGCAATATGGCCATACGTGCAAAATAGCGATTCTTGAGATGAACAATGGGACCAGAATCTAAATGGACTCTGGTGCCGTGACGATCAGCCAAACCTGCAACTAACGTAATTCAATGAGCTGTCAGATGTTAGAATGTAATGCGTACAGCTAGCTGAATGATCCTTGGATCGTATGTGGTCGTAATCTCTCCGAATGTTGAAGAACCAATGCTCCAATTCGGCGCACCGAACTGCGCGGAGTTGAAGATATTGAAGAAGTCGACAATAAACTGGCCCTGTATTTTATCATTGGCCATGCTGAATTGCTTGGCTACCTCAACATCCGTATTTGCACGGGTAGGTCCGCGGAAGAAATTTCGCGGCAAGGTTCCATATGTGTAACCAGAGGTAGGCGGTGTAACAAGGGCAGCGTTTTCCAAATTCTGCAGTCGCGCATTGGAAAAATTCGCCTGCTGGAAATATATAGAGCCGACTCCATCGGGACCTACCTCATGATACGGATTCTGCGTAGTCACCTTGGTGCCCACAAGGTCAGCACGAACCAGTTCCTGATCACCGGCACCGGACGGCCCGGGATCGTTGCCAAGGTTACGCGTTAGCCCCGCCAACACGTCCAACGGAAATCCACTTCTCCATGTAAAGATAGGCGATACTCTCCAACCCTTGGTAATTACTTTAGGGGAACTCTCAATCCATTTATCGAACGGAACATACCACGTTCCCGAAAAAACAACATTGTTGGGAACATCCGTATCGGAGTCAGCATAGAACTGGCGTCGGTTATAGTAGGGGACTTGATAGTTTCTTTCCCGGAATCCCGATACGTTATCCAGGTTTTTCGAATGCGTATAGGCAAAGGTGAACGCCATGGGACCTACAACGGAAACCTCGGTCAAGTGTTTTGTCAGACGGACTTGCAGACTATTGTAGTTTGCATATGTAACATTGTCAAACGTATCCAACCATGAGTAAGCGCTATTGTTTCCCGGAGCATAGCCGTTCAACAAGGAGTACCTCATGTTGTAGGTTCCCAACACATATGGGTTGTAATCGACCGTCGCAGTGAGCCCATGCGAGATGTTTCCGACATACGCTAAGTCGAGGGCCATACCCTGGGGTAACACACGTTGTATATCAAGGTTGTACTGGTCGATATGTGGAGTCTTAAGATGACTTCTCACAAAGTATTGTGCACTTGAGCCGAAGGGAAGATACGGTGCAAAGCTTACCGTGCTGGTTGGAGGCTTGGACGGAAATGGATTGATTGTTCCTGTTGCTACATAAGGGTTACTCAAATAATTCAGCGCACTGGTCTGTCCACCAGGCACCGCGGCATAGGACAAAAAATCCGCGGAGTAAAACGGCGGCAAGCCATTAAACTGCAGATTGGCGTCGCCCGACAAAATGTCGTAGAAGATGCCGACTCCGCCTCGTATGCTGGTCTTTCCGTCTCCTGCGGGATCTAAAGCAAAACCAAAACGCGGCGCCCAGTTTGTGTGATCTGGAAAGTTCACTCCCTCAGGTGCCCCACGATCTCCGGGAAACACAAGACCCACGGGTGCATTCACAAAGCGGGTTGACTGTTCGCCCGGAATTAGGCTAAACGTTCTTCCCTGTGTGTCCCGCCGTGGTGAGTTGTATTCGTACCGCAATCCGTAGTTAAACGTCAGGCGGCTCGTGGCCTTGTATCGATCCTGCGCATAGGCAAAATATGAGGTAGTCCGAATACTGGAAAGGGCCCCTGCACCTTGGTAAAGAGAATCCGGGGCTCCAAAAAGTAAATCGGCATACGGATTTCCAGATGCAACACTACTGCCCGGCTGGAAATTTCCATAAAAGAAGAACCCGCCGTTTACAAAATAGTCAAAGTTTGTATTGTTGTGATATGGCGAGAATCCAACTCCATACTTCATTAGGTGCTTGCCTTTGATCGATGATAGGGAGTCTCCATACTGAAATGTGTTGTTGATAAATGAGGTTGGTCCTTGTCCCGAGTAGCCTACGGAAAACACGAAAGATGTGAAATCAATGATCGTCGGCCCCGTTGTATCGTCCGGTGTAATTTCAATTCCAAGAGTGCTTGGTCCGCCAGGATTGCCAACTGGTTGATACGTCAGGTTGTTGGCCCTCTGCGCAACAATGCGCAACTCGTTCAGCAGGTGCGCCGTAAATGTTCTGGTATAAGTAATTGCAAGATACGAAGTACGATTCTGGTTTGTTACCGGAAACGGAATGGTAGAACCCTCAAATGGGCTTAAGGTCCGTTCATTCTGGTATGCCAAGGTTGTTGTAAGTAAGTCTGAGTTAGTAATATGAAAATCGAAGCGCCCGTGGTACTGGTTATAGTTGTCTGTGGCCGTGCCCGTGGACAACAAGAATCCATTAGGCGTGGAAGGTATGTAATTCTTTGCAATATAAGCTGTCGTTACTGGATCAATCCTTGTTGGATCGATGATGCCCGCCACCGCCAACTGCGGATTGGCCTGATAGTACGGATGCGCCTGCAGGAACGCCGCCACCGCTCCATTGGGATCAGCCCCGGGTGCTGAAAAATCACCGTTCAACTCCGCTGTTGTATAAACCTGCTGGCCGCCATTGTTCGCCGTTTGAGTCTCCTTCTGCCCCTGATATGCGAAGAAGAAGAAGAATCTGTCTTTCCCATTCACCAGTTTGGGAAACACAATTGGCCCGCCTACCGTGCCACCGTATTGCTGGCGTTTCAAAATATCGCGGGGTATTATTGGATTGGCTCGTTTGTTGTAGAATNNTGTCAAATGCCTCATTCCGGGCGTAGTCAAATAGGCTTCCGTGCAGCCTGTCGGTGCCAGATTTCGTCACAATGCTGATCTGGCCACCTCCATTCCGTCCGTACTCAGCGGAATAATCGCTCTGTAAAATACGGAACTCCTCAACTGCATCTGGATTCGGCGTAAAAACCACGGCGTTAAAGAGGAGATTGTTGTTAACGCCACCATCCAGTAGATAGCCGACACTATCCGAGCGTCCACCGGCAATTGACTGGTGATTGGTGCCATCGTTGACCGATCCAGGATTATTGGCATTGGTAACGCCGGGCTGCAACTCCGCCAGGTCCAGTGGATCGCGGCCATTCAGCGGCATTTCGGTAATCGCTGCACCCGTCACCGAGTAGCCCACGGTTGAGGTGACGGTATCGATCTGGGCCGCTTGCACTCCTACAGTCACGGTTTGCGTGCTGCCCGCTACTGTCAGCTTGAAGTCGATGCGTTCGGATTGATTGATCTCCAACTTGTATTCCTGTGATGTCAGCGGATTGAATCCAGCATGCACTGCCGTTACCTGGTATCGCCCAATTTGCAAATCTATTGCCTGGTAGTCTCCAGATGCATTCGTCATGGTCGTCTTGATGACCCCGGTTGCAGTGTTCATGACGGTTATTTGTGCCCCGGGGATTACTGCACCCGTTTGATCGGTAACTCTTCCTAAAATTGACGCTGTCGTATCTTGAGCTTTGAGGAGAGGTACAAGCGTAAACAAACATAGCGCCACCACTCCTATGCGAACTGTTTTCATACTACCTCCACAACAAATTCAACAGCGTACGATCTGTGATAACAATCACCGCTTACAGCCAACGCCCTCCGCCTTCTCCTCCCATCGCTGGAAAAAGGTGCAACAGCGTAACCGCTTCTAAGCGCGAATGAAAAGTTTGTGCTGGTACAGCCAATAAGACAGGTACCAGATCACAGCCAGAACCGCACAAGCCTGCGCTACAGGAGCAAGGTCCCCAATGTAAAGGAACCGGCCTGTGAGCACTCCCACGGATTGATCAAGCCAGCCGTGAAGTATCTCGCCCACGCAGTAGACAAACAGCGAATTCATTCCTACGACCACCAGGAAAAACATAGGCCGCCGAATGTTGAAGATCTCGACAAGCAAGTAAAAAAGAATTAATCCGAAAATCGCCCATCCGCTTGTGTAGAGGGCATACGACGCAGTCCACAACCACTTGTTGATCGGCACGATGGGGGAAAGGGCCAGTCCTGCTGCAAAAGCAATCAGCATTCCGCCGATCATCCACTTGAATTTTTCCGACAGACTCCGCGGGCTCCGAAGCAGATTGCCAATCCAAATACCGATCAGCACATTCACCACTTCCGGGATCGTGTTGAGATTCACGCACGGCGCCATCCGGTAGTTGTGCCCCATAATTGCTCGATCGAGAACAGCCCCGAAATTCGTAACCGGCTGGAAGGCGCCGTCGGGTCCCGGGAAAATCAAATACAGCGATGAGTGAAATGCAAGAAGCAGTACCGCCGCGCCCATCTGATACCAGAACGGCAACTGCATGAGGAAAAAGCAGACCAAAGAAGTCGCAGCCACCTGGATCAGAACGTTATGGGCCTGTAGATGGAGGTGATTCGTCTCGACCGAGATAATGATCCAGCTCGTAACGGTGAGGATCCCTGCGCGTTTTACAAGGTGTCGAAGGAGTTTACTTCGGTCAGCGCCTTCTTCCATGCGGCGACCGAACGAATACGTCATCGCCACGCCCACCATAAAAAGAAAAGCTGGCATGATCAGATCCCAGAATACCGCTCCGCCCCAAGCCCTATGGTCAAACTGGCGCGCGATCGCTTGATAGGCCGGGCGATTCCATAGCTTGGTAAATCCGAAGCCCTCCGAAACGAGCAGAAGCATAATGAACCCGCGGTAGGCGTCTAAGGCGAGATCGCGCTGGGCTGGGTTCGTCTCGGGCGATCGGTCCGCCGGGCCGGGCTCAACGAACACTGCTGGAATCGTGGAACTCATAACAGTCGCAATGGTGCATTAATTACCACTAACAGAGAATCGGATGCTTTCAATGCAGAACCGCGATACGGAATCGAACATCGACGGGAGCTATAGACAGGCGAAACTCGAGCTCAAGCGGGAGGGGTATGAGGTCTTCATTCTACGCTTCTCGCTAGAAGCTGAAGCTATAGTTATACTCCGCGATCCCGAAGGGGAAACGTGAAATTTCCCGCAGTGGCACGGAACTGCACTGGCGTCATATGCGTGAAACGCTTGAACGCGGTCGCGAAATACTGGGATGAACTGAAAGCGAACCGCATCGCTATATCAGTGACTGAGAGTTTCTCGTGAACGAGCGCTTGCTTTGCGGCACCAATTCGCGTGCGCAATACAAACTCGTGAGGGCCGACGCCCACCTCAGATTTGAACCTAGCTTTGAACCGTGACAAGGAGAGATCAGCTTTTTCTGCGAGTTCCTCCAGCGAAAACCCCTCTTCCGCGGAGGACTGGATGAACTCAACAATCCTTTGAATCTCCGGAGAGCAGCGACGCTGAAAATGCTGATTACTGCAGTCCAGAATTTCCAAAATGCAATATAGTAACCGATTGGCCGCACTGATGTGCTTCAATGGACTCGATGGCCCATCGTAGATCTCAAAGAGTTGGTTAAAGATCTGCTTCAAGGCAGGACGCCCCGGAAACTGATGCTCCGGAAAGTGCGACAAACAATCGGCAAGCACGGCACCGTCACTAGGCGTCAGCATCAAAAAAGACTCACCCTCCCTAGGCATCTGCAGGAGGAGCCAGTAAAGTATGCCGCAATCTTCCGGCTGTCCTCCTGTATCGTGAAGTTCACCCGGTGCCGTCACAAAAAGGTCGCCCCCGACCAGTCGATATTCGCGTCCGCCCGCGCGATAAATCTGACGTCCTCTCTCTAGATAACAAATCTCGACCGCATTGGGATGAGAATGCGTCGCCAGGCCCAGCTTTACGGCGTGGTATTCGTAGCGTCCCAGCGCCACACCGTGCGAGATACCGAGACGATTGAAATTGATGATGCGACGCTCGGGAACTCGCTGGAGACGATTTTTTCGGTCGAGGTCAGCCTTCGAGTTCATGGGGGTAGCATATCCTTCCGACTATTTTCAAGCAACCGGAAGCCGGTCACGGAGGAGTACGATCCCGTATCACGGTGCCCGCTTGAAAGACATGAACAGTCGCGACTGATCTAACGTTGGTAGTCTTTCGCCGGGCCTGTTAGGCTGTGAAGGCGTCGCGGCTGATACCGTTACTTTTCAGAGGCTAGCGAGAATTAATCCATGATGACTAGACGCGAATTCTTGGCAGTAGGGTCTTGTGCCGTAGGCAGTGTCCTTATCGGCGGTGAAAGCGATCCTTCCCTCGCAATGCAAATGGCGACGTTGGATTTAGACGCAGTCTCCGCTAGTCGCTCGGTTTTGAACCGATTCCTCGGAGACCGTTCAGCCGAATTCGATTTGCAGCAGATTCCACTAGACAGCGGACTAGAAGTCTACGTTCTCTCTTGTACCGGAGGCCGGGCCCGAATCCAAGGAAGCAGCGCAGTCGCGTTATGTAGAGGTGTATATGCATATCTCCGGGAAATTGGAGCCGTCATGGTGTGCTGGAGTGGGCGACGCGTGTCACTTCCTGTACGCCTTCCCGACCGGTCGGAGAGAAAAGTAGTTTCTCCCTACCGATTCGTCCAGTACTACAACGTGTGTACCTATGGCTACACCACCGCATTCTGGGATTGGGATCGGTGGGAACGTGAGCTTGACTGGATGGCTCTGCACGGCATCAACATGCCTCTGGCCATGGAGGGTCAGGAGGCAATCTGGCAGCGCGTTTGGAAGAGCTTTGGCATAACCCAAGCCGAGCTCGACCGCTATTTTACCGGTCCTGCTTATCTCCCTTGGCACCGGATGGGGAATATCGACTACTACGAGGGACCGTTGCCCCAAGGTTGGATCGATCAGAAATGCACACTGCAGAAAAAGATCATGGATCGAATGCGGGAACTGGGCATGTGCCCTGTCGTTCCGGCATTTGCGGGATCTGTACCAGAGGCATTCAAGCGTATTCATCCGCAAGCGAGGCTATTCACGGAACTCTGGTCGTCAGAGATGCCTCGGCAGTCGAAGTCGCTGATCCTTCATCCCGGTGAGACGGATCTTTATTGTGAGATTGGCGCGCGTTTCATTCTCGAATATCGCAAAGAGTTTGGGCCAGCACACTATTACCTGGCTGACACTTTTAACGAGATGAGCGTGCCAGTCGGCCCCCAACCGGAACAGGACTTGGCCCGATTCGCGAGTACGGTTTACCAGAGCATACAGGCCGGCGATCCCGACGGGGTTTGGGTCATGCAAGGGTGGCTGTTCCGCAACGATCCGAATTTTTGGAACAATCGCGCCATCGCTGCTTTTCTTTCGAGTGTACCGAACGAACGGATGGTGATACTGGATTACTCCAATGATTTCAATGCTAGCCAGAAAGACGCCGATCCGACATCACACAATGAATGGAAGGATCACGAGTCATTTTTTGGCAAGCAATGGATCAATGGCATGATCCATACATTCGGTGGCAACAACAATGTAAAGGGAAATCTAGCCCTGATCACCTCCCAACCAGCAGTGGTTCTGGCGAGCCCGAAGAGGAAGAACCTCGTGGGTTGGGGCATGGACCCCGAGGGAACCGAAAACAACGAAGTTGTTTACGAATTGATGGCCGACATCGGCTGGTCTGAACAGAAGATCGATCTGGATGATTGGATTCCGGCATACTGCCGCGCTCGATATGGCGACTGCCCTTCAGCCATCGCTGAGGCATGGCGACTCCTGCGAGTGAGCGCCTATTCCTGGCACGCCACCTGGAATACCCGCCATGCCTGGCAATCGCGTCCCAGTTTAGAGCCGCAGTCCGTTGGGGTAGACACAACGCCCGAATTCCACCAGGCGGTGGAGCGTTTTATTGAGAGCGGAGGCTCGCTGCAATCGAATGTGCTATATCGCAATGACCTAATCGAACTTGTAACCCAATCTATCGGTGGCCGTGTCGATGAGCAACTCATAAAGGCTTGCCGAGCCCACAAGGCCCAACTCGGAGAATTGCGGGATAAGTGTGCCAAAAGAGCTCTAGATATGTTGCTGCGGGTTGACGCGCTGATGAATCTGCGACCTGATCGGAGACTCGAAACGTGGATCGGCGCGGCACAAAATTGGGCCGTCGGGGATGACGAAAAGGCTTATTACGATCGGGACTGCCGCCGCCTGATCACTTATTGGGGATGGCCCGAACTCAACGATTACGGTTCCCGCGTCTGGTCCGGGCTGATTCGTGACTACTACGTGGGCAGATGGCGTGTATTCTTCGAAGCTTTGCAGGCACGGCGTCACCCGAGCCTGGAGATTTGGGAAGAAGGATGGCTCCTCTCTCCGTATGTGGCAAGCACACCATTGCTGGTATCTGACCTTTTGGCGGAAGCTCGTAGCATGCTGGCAGAGTGCCAGCGGTGGGATTCGAGGTGATGAGACCGAACCAGCGTTCCACCTGGTTGAGCCAAGAGGGATAGGTCGGTGTGTATAGTGCATGTGATAGCGGGGGCGCTGCGCCAGCTAAGTGCGCACCTTGGGGTGTTTGTGGGTGGCGTAGTTATCGACGATCAGGTGAAGGTCGAGTTCCGGCGGCACCGACTCGTCCAGATGCCGTAAGAAGGAGAGGAACTCTTGGCGGCGGTGGCGAGGTTTGCACGCGGTGAACACCGCGCCGGTGGCGATGTCCAAGGCGGCGAACAGTGTGGTAGTCCTGTGGCGGAGTTCTCAATCGAGTTGGTCCGAAGCGTCATGGCAGGCGAACTGAATCTGGCTCTGGTGACGGCACCGCCGGAGGACCCCAAGATCACGGCCGTTCCATTCGCTCTGACTCCGCTCTATGCAGTTCTCCCACAGACCCACGCGGCTGCCCAAAAGGAACAGATAGCGCTCCAAGATTTGACGAAAGATGAATGGATTCTGTTGGCGCGACGAGTTCACCCGGTCGTTCATAGCGCAATCATGGACGCGGCACGGCGGGGTGCAATCGCTCCGAAACACGCGCACGACGTTATTACGGCCCAGCAGGCGGTTCACTTGGTATCGGAGAACGTTGGCGTGGCCGTCCTCACCAAACCGGTCCTTGGTGCTGGCGCTGAAGGCGTAGTGATAAAGCCGCTTTCGGATACATCATTGTGTTTCCAAACGTGCGTGGTTATGAGAACCGACGAAAATTCCCGATTGGCAAACGAGTTCGCTCGCTCCTTCCTCCGCAAATACGCACCCCAGCACCTGCCACCAAAGCAAATGGACTTGTGGCTATCCGCCTGAGTTGCCGGCTTGAAAACCGCAATCCCGGCGTTGTGCCGGCTTTAGGTGTTGCGCTGACTAGCAGGCGTGACGTGTTATTCTTTGCCTTTGTTAATTGCAAACACAGGAGAAGAAACTTTGCGGCCTATCGAAAACATCATTCAAGAAGTAAAGGAAGAGATTGCAAGATTGAGCCAGGTGGTCCGGTTGTTGGAGGGTACGCCTACAAGGGGGCAGAAAGCAGCACAAAAGAGCACAGCACGACCGAGACGCACAATGTCAGCGGCGGGCAGGAAAAGAATCGCAGCGGCACAACGGGCACGGTGCTCAAAAATCAAGGCAGAAAAGAAGGGGTAGTGCGGTACGTTGAAGTCAGCGGTGCGACCGCTTTGTTCATTGCCGCTTGGAATCTGATTCGTGCGTGAATGAAGTTCTGGAGGCGAAGCCGAAGGGACCCTACCTCCCATGCGTCAGCATGAACGTAGGCAGGCGTTCTCACGATGCTGCCGAGTCCATGGGGGAGATCCCCGAATTGTCGTTGTTGGATTTTGCATGGCAGGTAAGTACGCAAGTCTGCCGTCGCTACTTGTGAATTTCCGCGTCTGTCGGACAGTTAGCGGTATCGAAGTTGCTTCCCGGGCCCTTCGAACTTGCTTTTTGTAGCGTAAAAGCCCCCTGCTGATCGGGACTACCTCCGCGTTTAACTACGTAAGTCCCAGTCACGGACCCAGCTTTTTGTGTTCCGGTGAATTGAATCTCGAAGGCTGAGCTCGTTACTACGAAATACACGTCACTACCCTGGACAGCACCACTAAGAGCTCCACTGCCAAAAAGTGGTTCTTTGACGCCCATACAACCGGACAGAAGACCTTCATCGTCTCGAACCAGAATCCAAAATTCCGCTGTTAGATTCGCTGATTGATTGTGAACGATTCCGCCGAACTGGCCGGTCAGCGGATTAACCTCGGAGCGCTCATCGCGGGAGGCGCTTTGAGTGGATTCGGAATTGACAACACCGTGGGTCTCTCGCCGAGTGCTTCCCAAAGCAGATTGAAACGCAGTCAGTGAAACGCCGAAGTGCTGATTTATAAGGGGACGGAGGTGCTCAGCATCTACCGCAAAATTCAGGTTTTGTCCCTGTTCGACTTGAAATGTAGCGACTCCCACCATCTTCCCGCTCTCATTGAGAACTGGTCCACCAGATGAGCCAGGCGAGATCGGTGCGGTAATCTGCAAGTAGCGGATCGACTTGTAGTCGCGAACCGCGCTCAAAATGCCGTCACTCACCGTATTCTCAAGGCCCTGCGGACTACCGATTGCAATCACCTTCTGTCCGACCGTCACGTCCTTCGATGAGCCCAACGTCACATGCGGTAAGTTCTGTGGCTTCTGGGTACTGCCCTGTTCGTAGAGCTGGAATAAGACCAAGTCCTTCTCCAAATCCGCTCCCTCAATCGAACGTATTTCGAAAACGCGCCCGTTGCAACATTGGGCAACCGCGCGGACGGCTCCCTTAATCACGTGGTAGTTACTACCCGCCAAGCCATCGGAAGTTATGATGAAGCCGCTTCCCTGCGATACCGCAGTTCCCCGTTGGTTCGCCGCAACAATCGTCAGTACGGGCGCACCAACTAGCTCGGTTGAGAGAGAAGAAACCTTGACCGCTTCGGCACTTTGGCTCACCTTTTCCGATTTGGGTAGCAACAGAACCACGATTACGACGGCCAGCCCCAGTAGCAGACAAGCGATAAACAGCCATTTCCGTCGTCCGGTTCCTGCCCTCGGCGGAGGAGTGCTTGGCTGTTCATGGTAGAGTATTTGACCGCAAGAGATGCAGAAAACGCCATCTGTCTTATTCTGTGCGCCGCACTGTATGCAGAAGGCCATTGGAAATCCAACATCAACGATAACGCTTCCCAAGCCGCGAATCTAGGATTAAACTTTTGCCAACGGAGCGCCGTAGCCCATGTTCTGCGCCAACTGTGCATGCGAGCTTCCAGCAGTGGCCAAGTTCTGCGTCCGATGTGGATCAATAGTTGAACCTCCGACAACCTCGACCCTAACCCACGTTGCAACGCCACCAGTTGGCCAGCCAGTCGAGACCACATTTATCCGGTGTTTGAAGTGCGGCGGTCAAAATCCGAGCGACTATTCCTTTTGTACGGCATGCGGGGCATCGCTGAGGCCCATTAGCTCACCTGTATTTGTGTCTGGCACTGCTACTGCTTTCGGCGCTGCTGTGCCACCGGCGACAAATGAACAGACCGCTAGCGAAGCGCAGAAACTCCCCGCCACTCAGCATGTAAAGGCCGAAATAGCAACGCCAGCACCTCTCCAGGCCAACGATGGAAAACGACGATCGACCACGATGAAGAAGTTCTTGGCAGGATTGCTCGTCGCGGTCTTCACACTGATGACCATTGCGTCACCGAGCAGCACTCAACTGCATCCACCAAAGGATGCCGCCGAAGCTGTCGGGCAACTCATGGGTCTTGTCTTGTTGATTGCAGGCTTGTTTTACAGCGTCCGCTGGTACATGAAGCTCGACGGGCACACTTACAAGCTGGCTCGACAGGCATGGGCGTCTATTCTGTTCTGGTACTCGCTACTTGCAATCCTTGTTGGTCTTGGAATGGCGGTGACCATCTCTGTCGCCGTTGGGGCAACAATGACCGCCATCTGGGCATGTCTCGGCTTCGTCTGCTGGAAATGGCGTGGAAGATTGCGGCGTGCGGAGGCGAGTGGAGCAGTCAGCAAGGGAGCCAAAATTGGGGTTTCAACCGGAATGATTTTCGTATATGCGGGGATTGGGTTAATCGCCCTCCTGATCATCGCGGCCATCGCAATTCCCAACCTGCTGCGTGCAAGGATTGCCGCTAACGAATCCTCAGCCGTCGCATCGTTGCGCACTATCAACACTGCCGAGACCGCCTACGCCTCCGCATATACGACCGCCGGTTATGCCCCCGTCTTGACCGTGCTTGGCGGTACCAACTGCGCCCCCCCGGATGAGGCCAGCGCCTGTCTAATCGACACGCAGCTCGAATCCGGCCAAAAAAGCGGTTACCGTTTCGAACTTCGCAATCGTATCCACTCTGAAATCTCGGGCGATAAGTACCAAGTTGTTGCCTACCCCCTGGTCCCTAATCAAACCGGAGTGAGAGCATTCTGCTCAGATGAGACCGCAATCATCAAATTTGACGCCAACGGATCGCCCGACGACTGCCTAGCTAATGGGAGCCCGCTCCAGTGAAATCGGTGAGGCCACTGAAATATCCACCGTAACAATGACTCTTCCCTAAGCTGTGACTCTAGAACTAAACTTCAGCAGGGGAGGCCTTCGGGTATGTTTTGCTCAAGTTGCGGTTGTGAGCTGCCCGCGGCCGCAAAGTTCTGTGGCAGGTGCGGTGCAAAAATTGAGCACTCCGCGAATCCGTCCATGATCCAGACTGCAGAGTTACAGCCCGCAGCGTACGTGCCCGAAGCTACGTCCATGCTCCAACCGAAGCCGTCGCTGTTTTGCGGTCATTGTGGCAACCAGCGCGCCGCCGCTGAGAAATTCTGCAAATACTGCGGTCACCAGATTTCATCGGCCACCTTCCAGGATCCCTTGGCGAACGCTCCCAACACGTCGGGTTTTGCTATGAGTGCTACTGCGGAGTCAGGGATAAACACAGCACCACCAACGGTTGCTGGAACACAACCAGAGCCCCTTACACGGGAAGCACCGCCCTACGCAATTTTTGTATCGCAGGTTCTCGGGTTTACGATTTGCGGGTGCGTGGTTGTTTTTAACATAGCCAATGATTCAGCGCGTGGCTATTGGCACTCGACTTTTTCTACCGCAGTAGCCTCGGTCCTGGCAATGGTTCTCATTCCTTTTGTGCTGAATTGTTGGCGGAGAATGAAAATATTGACTGAAAACGAGGCTAACCATCGCGGGAAACTTCTTATGAGAACTGTTGTTTTCGCGTTGCTGTTTCTTACCACGGCTGCAATTGTGGGAAACGCCATCGGTAACAGTGGTAAAGAAGCGGTCCAAATGGCATCCGATTTTCGTCAAATGTCCCGGATCGGCGATCGCATTTCGCAAGCTCGGAATGCAGTTTCTCGAACAATACCGGCGCACCTTGAAATGTACAAATCAATCGAAACGGACGTTCAGGAATTCGATACGTCACTTCGGCGCCTGCAGACAGACCTCGCCACTTATGATGGCAAGTTTCCTAACCAGCATGATGAGACGGTGAAAAGTATTCACGAAATTGAGGTTGGGCTCAGACGTGCCAGCCTGCTCAAGCAGGAGATCGGAGTAGCAAAGGAGATCGAGTCTCTTGATCCTGCTTTACAGTGGAGCGTCTGGCAAAACAAAATGCAGCCACTTCTCGACGCCGAAAACAAGCTCGACAATGTTAAGTAACAGGTGTGGGTTGAGTAGGGTATATCGCTTTCACTGCCAAATCCCAGTCATGCGACTTAAAGACGTGGAGCACGCGTCTGGACTTGAGGAAATAGGCTAGCCATAGGATTTCGGGGCCCAGCGTAAAAATGATGCCGAGGGCGACATTTTCAGGGAAGTACTTGATGTCGATTAACATGCCAACGCTAGCAGCAACCACCTGAGCCGCGATCAGCCAGCGCAAGAGCCGAAGCAGATCCCAAGTTCTAACCGAGATCAGGATAGTCGCGACCGCTACCTGGAGCGCAAAGATCACAATTGTGGGAACTGTTGATGCCAAGAACCAATAGCACCTTGAGGAATCGTCGAAGTTGTGTAAGCGTAGACCGATGGCCGTCTAGACGGGAGTCGTCCTGAGGGCGCATTCTTCCTTTGTGGCGCGATGTCATGCCACGAGGGGATTGATGAACAACAGCGCGGCGCCGGTTCTCAGCGCCACACGGATCAAACGACAGTACCGCACTGCCGAAGAGAAACGGCAGATCGTGGAGGAGACGCTGGGCACTGGCGTCTCGGTGGCGGTTGTGGCTCGGGCGCATAGCGTGAACGCGAACCTGGTGTTTCACTGGCGCAAGCTGTATCACGCTGGGCTTCTGGGTGAGCGGGCCGCCACTTCCCTGGGCCAAGCTCGGGCGAGTGGGGTGCGGTTGCTGCCGGTGAGTGTTGCCGAAGAGGCAGAGAACCAGCCACCGGTTGCTGCGGCGGTGAGCACACCGTACGGCGTCGCTCATGAAGCGGCGATTGTGCCGGGTTCGATGGAACTGACTCTGGCGAAAGCGCAGATTCGCATCACCGGAAGGGTAGACGCTCAAGTGCTGCGCGTGGTGTTGGAGTGCTTGCGCGGATGATGGCGCTTCCCGCCAACACGCGCATCTGGATCGCGGCGGGTGTGACCGACCTGCGGCGCGGGTTCACGGGGTTGAGCGCGCTGGTGCAGACGACGCTCGAACACGATCCTCTCTCCGGTCACGTCTTCGCGTTCCGCGGGCGGCGCGGCGACTTGATCAAACTACTCTGGTTCGATGGCGATGGGCTTTGTCTGTTTGCGAAACGTTTGGACCGTGGACGATTCATCTGGCCGAAAGTGGAGAGCGGAACGGTGTCGTTGAGCGGCGCGCAGTTATCGATGCTGTTAGAAGGCATCGATTGGCGTCATCCGGTTCGAACCGCGGAGTCCTTGATGGCGATCTGAGTTCGCGCGTGCGATATGCACAGCTATTTATGCGGCTGTGGACGCATTCCGGCAGAGTTCGTGACATACTCCGTCCATGGTTGCCACGCGCACGACGCTGCCCGATCTGAACCCGCTGGATCAGGAAGCATTGAAGGCAATCCTGCTGACGACCTATGAAGAACTGATCGCGGCTCAGGAGCAGTTACTCGTCAAAGAAGAGCAGTTACTCTCGCGTGTCCATGAGATCGAACACCTGAAGCTGCTGATCGCCAAATTGCGGCGCCTGCAGTTTGGGCGGAAGTCGGAGAAGGTCGAGCGGCAGATCGAGCAACTCGAACTGAAGCTCGAAGACCTCGAAGTGCAGCGCGTCGGGTCCCTGCCGCAGCCCGCCTGGGAAGCGGACGCGCCGAAACCCGCTCCCACCGCGAAGACTCGCCGTCCCCTTCCCGAGCATCTGCCGCGCGAGACCAGGTCCCACGCACCTGCGGAACTAGCCTGCCCGGCGTGCGGCGGCACGCTGAAGAAGCTCGGCGAAGATGTCTCCGAGGTTCTGGAATGGGTTCCGGCCAGTTTCAAGGTGATCCGCCATGTGCGTCCGAAGCTGTGTTGCGCGGGATGCGACAAGATCGTGCAAGCTCCCGCACCAAGCCGCCCCATCGATCGCGGTCTGGCCGGACCGGGACTCCTGGCCCATGTACTTACTTCGAAGTTTGCGGACCACTTGCCGTTGTATCGCCAGTCGGAGATCTACGCTCGCGAAGGAGTCGAGTTAGAGCGCTCGACGCTGGCAAAATGGGTGGGCGAGGCCAGCCACTTACTCGCACCCTTAGTCGAGGCGCTGCGCCGTTACGTGATGTCGGCCGATAAGTTGCACGCCGACGACACGCCAGTTCCAGTGCTGGCTCCCGGCAATGGCAGGACCAAGACCGGGCGCTTGTGGACTTATGTGCGCGACGATCGTCCGTCGGGTTCGAACGCGGCTCCCGCGGCCTGGTTCGCCTACTCGCCCGACCGCAAGGGCGAACATCCACAGCGGCATCTCAGTAACTCCCACGGTATTCTACAGGCCGACGCTTACGCTGGTTTCAATCCGCTCTACGAGAACGGCTCGATCCAGGAAGCACCCTGTCTCGCCCATATCCGCCGCAAGTTCTTCGACCTGATGGAAGCGCACCGCTCACCGATTGCGACCGAAGCGGTCGAGCGCATCGGGGCCTTGTATGCGATCGAGAAGGAAATCCGCGGGCGGCCTCCCGACCAACGACGCGAAGTCCGCAACACACGTTCGCGGCCCCTGCTCGACGCGATGCGTGCGTGGCTCGAAACATCTTTGTCGAAACTCTCACGGAAGTCCGATACCTCGGCGGCGATCCACTATGCCCTAGCCCGTTGGGACGCCTTCGCGCGCTATTGTGATGACGGCCGCATCGAGATCGACAATTCCGCGGCCGAGAGGGCCCTGCGCGCGGTTGCGGTGGGTCGCCGCAACTGGACCTTCGCCGGTTCCGACGCCGGCGGGGAACGAGCCGCGACTTTCTATTGCCTGCTCGGAACGGCCAAGCTGAACGGCCTCAATCCCGAGGCCTACCTGCGCCAGGTGCTGGAGCGCATCGCCGACCACCCGGTGAACCGCATCGCAGAGTTGTTGCCCTGGAACCTTGGGTTGACCGACTCCGCCGCAGAACTCTCCACCCAATAGCACACACATCCACTCCAGCAGGTCGTGTCCATTAACAAAAGAAGTGGACACAACCTCACCCTTTCTCCCACGTCAAGACGGTAGTCCGTCTCCGCTTACGGTGTATTCGTAGGCGATGCGGT
>PMMJ01000484.1 GCA_003162255.1 Acidobacteriaceae bacterium
CCAGCGCCTCGGCAATCTCTTTGTAGGGTTGCTCTTCTATCAGCGCCAGCGTGGCCGCGATCCGCAGCTTAGGCGGGAGCCGTTGGAATGCGCCCGCCGTTTTCCGCCGCAGTTCCCAGGAGATGCCGGGGTCGGGCAGCATCGGCGCCGGTAGATCGTCCGGCAGTTCGGTTTCAAGACGCGCGCTTTTCAGATGGTCGAGCGCAGCATTGGTAGCGATGCGCCGCGCCCACGGCCCGAAGCCGCGCGCCGGGTCGAAACGCGCGTGCGCGCGATAGATGCGCCAGAAGGTCTCAACCGTGAGATCCTCCGCAACGCCCGGATCGCGGACTATGCGCATGATCCAGCCGTAGACTTCGCTCTGATGCCCCCGGAACAGCGCCTCGAAAGCACCCAGGTCCCCGTGACAGAACTGCCGCAACCGGTCGGATTGTCGCTCCAGCACTGGCATGTTCCCCTTCTATATACGCTTACGGCGCGAAGGGGACGAGAGTTACAGATTTCGCCGCCGACCCTTCCAGGAAGGGCACGAGGTGGCAGGTGACGGAGGATTGTCCAGAAGATGAGTGGTGGGCGCAGTAGGATTTGAACCTACGACTTCCACCGTGTGAGGATGGCACTCTACCGCTGAGTTATGCGCCCAACGAAGGCGGTCCAGTCATTCCAACACTTTAGCTGTGTTTTCAGTGACTTGGTGTCCTTGGTGGTGTCCTGTTTTTCTGCTTACGGGGCTAGAATACCTTGGATTTCTCGCGGTGTCCATTGTAGATATGGATCCCACTTCTCGAACGGCGCACGAGAAGTTGGGCCCACGGCCCATGGCACGCTTCGGTGCCCTAGACGCGTCGCACCCAGAGCACTCTACTTAACGCCTTTCTCCGGATCCCATGAGCCCTGCAATTTGCGGACGTAGATGATCTGCCCAATGTGGTAGGCGTTGTGCGTCCCGATGCGCGCGATGGTCGGTGCCCACGTCGCCAGCTTCTGGTCGTCCGCGCCTTCCACGGCCTTTTCCCAGTCGGTGAGGACCTGGTCGAGCTGCCGAACTATGTCGGCCCATTGTTTGCTGTCAAAGTTGTTGAAGGTGTCGTCATTGTGGCCGCTGTACTTTTCCGGCGGCTCGCCTTTGAATCGGGCTAGCTCCTCCCGGTTCCAGAAAACCAAGTGATAGGCCAGCTGCCCCACTGACTGGTTGCCCTTGCCATCGCTCCAGTTGGCTTGTTCCGCCGTCAGCCCTTCCACGGCCGTGTTGGCGGGCACGAACCAGTCTTTCTGGTTGTGCGTGCTGCGCAGTTGCTCCAGCAAAACGCTGCGCAGCGTTGGCGTCTGCGCCTTCTTATCTTTCTCCTGCGCGTGGAGGTTAAATGAAAGAAGGAAGAGAAGCAGAAAGACAGGAAGTTGCTTCATAACAGAAAACCTCCACGCGAATCGCCTACATAATAAGTCCAGCAGGCCGTTTGGGACTCTAGCCAGCCCTCGCGGAAGACGTTGATCATCGTTGTGGCGGCCAGCATTGCTTGGTGGCTTCGCGTTACCAGCCGCCCAACCAATGTGGTCCACCATTGTAGCAAATCGTGCTTCTGCTTTCGGTATCCAGCCTGCCTCTTGACCGTCTGCGCCGCTCCCGATAGCCTCATTCCATCGCCCTTTCATGGCCGCCTCTGACATTCCCGGCGCTCGCCCCGTAACCGACTCAGGGGAAAACACTTCCGAGCGCCCTTCTATCCCGGACGACACGCAACTTTCTCCCCCGGACGGGGTTTCTATTGATGTGAGCAGCGTAGCCATCGATCGCGGGCTGCTGAACTTTGCGGGAGCGCCATCTTCCTCCGCGCCGGACGCCACGGCAAATTCCGCCGTTAATTCAAACGTCAGTTCAGACGGGACCGTTTCCGACGTCGACGTCATGCTGCGGGTGAAGATAGGCGACGAGTCCGCCTTCGCGTACCTGGTGCAGAAGTATCGCCGGCCGATGGTGGGATTCATGTACCGCTTGTGCCACAATCCGTCGACCGCCGAAGAACTGGCGCAGGAAGTTTTTCTTCGCGTGTACCGCTCGCGCACCAGTTACGAGCCGAGCGCCAAGTTCACGACGTGGCTTTATCGCATCGCGACCAACCTGGCCGTCAACCACGCGCGCGACACCCGGCACGAGCGAGTGGAAAACACTGTGCGCCTCGATGAGCCCGACCAGGAAACGGGCAATACGCCCGATCTGGCCGACGGGTCGCTCTCTGCTGAAGAACAGATACTGAAGCGGGAGCGCCTGGCGGCCATCCGCAGCAAGGTGAACGCGCTGCCCGAGCGTCAGCGCATGGCGGTCATCATGCACAAGTTTCAGCAGATGGATTACCGCGAGATTGCGGACGTGCTGAAGCTCAGCGAGTCCGCCACCAAGTCGTTGCTGTTCCGCGCCTACGAAACGTTGCGCGAACAGTTGAAGGAGTTCGTTTCAGGGAAGTAGAGGAACGCAGTATGAATTGCCACGAAATTCGTGAACTGTTGCCGGACATCATAGCGTCCGCCGGCATGGACGCTGCAACACTGCAGCCGGAGGTTGAAAAACACCTGGCCTCCTGTAACGACTGTGCCGCCCAGCTGCGAGACTTGCGGAAAACCATGGCGCTGCTCGATGAATGGCAAGCGCCCGAGCCGTCGCCGTATTTCGACACCCGCCTCCAGGCGCGGCTCCGAGAAGAAAGACGCGAAGAAATGGCGCGCCCTGCGGCAGCATGGTTCGGTTGGCTGCGGCGTCCGGCATGGGTTATGTCGCTCGCCGGCGTGGTATTTGTCGGAGCGCTGGCCGTGGGCATAGGCAACAAGTCGTATTTTGTTGAGACCGGGTCCATTTCGACCAATCCTCCCTCCCTCGGTCTGCCGGTGCAGCCGGGAACCGCCGTCGGCGATCTTCAGGCGTTGGAGAGGAACGACGAGTTGTACGCCGATTTCGATATGCTCGACGATTTGCAGGTGCAGGACGACGTAACCGCGAATCCGTAAGCGGAGCAAGTGAATAACGAAGTGGAAGGTGAGCGGAAGGTGCCCCAGGTTCGCGCCCGCTTTTTGGGCGCTAACTTGGGTGAAGGCGGGGGTGAAGGGACCAGAATGTTGGGCCGGGAAAGAATTGCGAGCTGTCTGGCGGCGTTTCTGCTGCTGACACCGTTGTTCGCCCAAAACCGCAATTCGCAGCCGCAACCTCCACCGCAACAGCGTCCGCAATCGCAACCTGCGGACGGGCAGTGGCACCACTTTCAGCAACAAGGCCGTCCCGGCCCCAGCCGCCCCAATCAAGTCCGTCCGCCGCAGAACCAGCCCGGCCACGCCGGAAACTGGCTTCGCCGCTATAAGGATCTGTCGTCCGGGCAGCAGCGCCGCGCGCTCGAAAACGATCCGCAATTCCGCCGGCTGCCTCCGCAACAGCAAGCCCGGCTGCGACAGAGGCTGCAGCACTTCTCCAGCCTGCCCCCCGAGCGGCAGGAGCGCGTGCTCAACCGCATGGAAACCTGGGAGCACTTGACGCCAGATCAGAAGGAACGGGCGCGCCAGCTCTTTCAACAGTTCAAGCAGCTGCCGGCCGATCGCCGCCAAGCCGTCAACCGCGCGATCCGCGGCATGCGCGATCTGATGCCTGGGCAGCGCGACCAGCTCATCAACTCCGAGCAGTACCAACACTCGTTCTCGCTGCAGGAGCGCGTCATCCTCAGCGGAGCCGCCCATCTGCCACTAGCTCCCGGCGACGGCCTACAACCCGAACCACCGGAATAGTAATGACGTCTGAGGAATTGAATTCAGAGGCATGCCCAGCACCCCTGAGGAGGTGTGCGTGAGAACTAGTCTTCGGGCAATCTAGCGGGTCAAAACACAGGAGAATCCATAGCCTGAGGTCGAGCGAAACAGCGGTACTGCGATACCTCCAGCCGACACCTCTAGCGGCGGCGGCAGAACACGAAAGCCCGGCACGTGAGTGCCGGGAAGGCAAGAGTGGGACAAATCAAGTCCCGCAAGAGACGGCACCCCGGCTGGGGAAGGTCCGAAAGCCAACGTCTAACGCCGCCCGCTACCGCCGAATCAGCGCCATCACCCATCCCGCGAGAAAAACTCCGCCGACGAACATGGCGAAGCAGTAGAGACCGTACTTCACCTGCTCCAACGTCGAACTGCGTTGCGTGATACCGAAAACCACCGACGCGAACAGCGCGAACACTACCGCAGCCGAGAAGTGCGACAAGTTGATGCTCACGGTTTCTTCCCCAGCGCAACGTGATGCGCATCCGCCGCTGCGATAAAATTCAGCAGCCCGGCCACGATCAGAAACGTCTTGCCATAATCCGCTGCGGCATTCGCCGCCATCACGTTGCCCCAGTCCATGATGCGCGCTAGAAAATAGAGCGCCCCCGAGCCCACGTCGCCGATGAACCCCAGGATGTCGAGGATGTCGCCGCCGTTCGGCTTGTAAATCCGTCCCTGCATGCCGAGGCCGATCAGAAACATCGCGACTACCGACACCAGCAGCAGAATGCCGCGCCCATAGCGCTTCAGCAGGAAATGTCCGCCGCCTGGAATCAGCCAGCCCACGATCGGCGCGACCACCGCCATCGTCGTGAGCGGATACTCCGGCTCCGTCGCCGCCGCTGCATTTTTTGATTTTTCTGTTGATTTTGCCATTCAGATGGTCACGATCTCTCGTTGGATTTTACCAGTCACTTCGGCGCTTCCCGGCCGCACCAGCACATNNGGAATTGGGCAGAATGCGCCGCTCGTCGTGAATTTCCAGATCATCCATATTCGCGCCATTCGCATGCACCTCGGTGGCAATCGAGTGGCCGGTTCGGTGAATGAAATAATCTCCGTATTTCGCCTGCTGGATGTGCCCGCGCACCGCGTGATCCACTTCCCACCCCGCGATCGGCCGACCGGCGGAAACCGCATCCTGCACCGTCTTCACGCCGATATCGCGGGCCTCGCTCACAATCTTGAAAATCTCGCGCTGCCGGTCTGACGGAGCCTTGCCCACAAATCCCATCCACGTAATGTCGTAGTAAACCGCGCCCGGAGTATTTTTCTTCGCCCACACGTCCAGCAGAACCAGGTCGCCTTCAGCAATCGGCGCCGGCCGGCTGGCGCTCGGTTCGTAGTGCGGATTGCCGCTGTTGGCGTTCACCGCTACGATCGGCGGATCGTCGGTCACCATGTTCGCGCGCTGGAACGCTTCCATGAAAAATTGCTGAATTTCATGCTCGTAGGCGCCGCCGTTGCGCGCGCGCCGTCCAATTTCCTTGAAAGCCTCGGCCGTAACCGCGTCCACCACATCGCGCGCCGCGAAGTGCGATTTGATCTGTTCTTCCGTCAGGGTCGCTTCGAACTGCGCGATCAAATCCGCCGCGCTGACAATGTTCTTGCCCAGCCCGCGGATCAGGTCCGCCGTTCCCGCGTCCACCATCGAAATGGTAAAGACAAAATTGTTGGGCGAGTACTGCATCGCCACATCGCGATACGGCCCCAGCATCTGCTTCAAACCGTCAAACAGTTCCTGCCATCCGGCGTACTGTTTCTTTGTTCCGGGCAACGTATCCAGGTGTCCCGACTCGATCTTGTGCACCAGCTTGACAGGCTCGCCCTTGGCGGGGATCAGGTAGTACCAGCGCCGCGTGACCATGAGCCCATCCGGCAGTCCGAGAACGCGGTAAGAGATCGGGTCGCGATGGTGATGATCGTAGAACAGCCAGGCATCGATGTTGCGCTCGCGCAAGGCGTGCTGGATGGCGGAAAGGTCCATATACAGATGGTTATTCTACACGACTCATGGAATGTGAGATTCGTCCCGCTTTTTCAAGTGCGGCCTTAATCGTCGCAAGAGGCAGCAGCAAGATAACGGCGCGTCCAGCAGCGGGATTAAAAATCAACTCTGCTGCGTCGATCTAAGCGCACTGAGACTGGTGGGCCGGAGGATCAGTCAGTTCTTTTTGGCCAGACACGGTTGTTGCGCTAGTGGGTAGTGTCCTAAGTTTGTCCCCACTGCATCAGCCTTCCGTTTGTGGTAGAAAATACTGTAATGCCAACGTACGCCTCTGGCAGTTTTAAGCCGCCACAGTCAATCCCGCAAAAATCAGGTGCATCATGTTAAGGGCAATCTTCATTGCATTGTCGGAGAGCCGGTCGCTGCGCGCCATCGCCGAACACTCCCGCTTTGGCCAGCGCACGTCCGCCCGCTTCGTCGCCGGCACCGAGGTTGCCGACGCCATTCGCGCCGCCGCTGCGATGAATCAAATCGGCATCGGCGTCTCCATCGATAATCTCGGCGAGAATGTCAGCAACGCCGACGAAGCCCGCGCCAGCGCCCAGCTTTATCACCACCTGCTCGACGAAATCGCCGCCGCTAACCTCAACGCGAATATCAGCTTGAAGCTCACCCACATGGGCGTGGACGTGGACGAGAAAATGGCCTACGAAATCGTCCGCGGGCTAGTCGCCAAGGCGGCAAATATGTCGCCGAAGAATTTTGT
>PMMJ01000528.1:0-226 GCA_003162255.1 Acidobacteriaceae bacterium
TCTGCGCTCCCCCCCCCCGGGGCACGAGCCCCATCATCACCAACACGAACCGTATCCATAGCTTCATGGGATTGTCTCCTTTGCTCAAAGCTCCGGTTTGGATACCGGGAGCACGATTCGATCCATATCACATCCGATAGACTGAATACGAGGATACAAGATTGCAGTCGCTGTGCCATGTTCATGAACATGCGTATCCTGCTGATACTAAGGCGTTATGACGAAA
>PMMJ01000528.1:292-4105 GCA_003162255.1 Acidobacteriaceae bacterium
GGTACCGGACACCTATTGGAAGCTACCCCGTTGATTCACCGAGGGGACGCAGCATTACTTTGAAATAGATCTCTTTGCGCGAGGAGAGACCCAAGATAGGGGTGTCGCGCAGTAAGCACAGAACTTGGCATCCCTTGGATTCTTCCTCTCGCATTTCGGACAGACGAATTCGCTTCTGCGAGGCGACTGCGACGGCCACGGCAGTCGAGCGATCAGATCCTGGGCAATCTTCTTGCCACGCGCAAGCGCCTCGTCAAACAACTCCCTCATCGCACGCCGGGACAATTTTTCCCCCTTCTGATACCATCGCAAGATCACTTCGCCGACAACGGACGTGCCCGCGTAGGCGACCGCGACTTTCGGAACAATACCCCACCCCCCTGGTATAAAGGCAACGAGTTCTCTCGCAACCATACGCCAAATGAATCCTGCGCCGACCACGCCGCCAAGTTCCGCAACGTGATCCTGCCACCGCGGTGAGGAGCCGAATGCGAGTCCGAGCTTGTACGCCATTATCGCCTGATTCTTCGTCAGGATTCCGATATCCGCGATCGCAAATGGAATGTTCACCACAGGCACAACTTCGGGAAGCGCCGTACCCAAAGCAATTGCCGCATTCGCGAGCGACGTATCGTTAATCACTGTGCGCGCGACAGCCGAACGGAGCAACGGGCAGCGTCGCGCGAGCGCGATGTGTTGATCAGGCAGCGCGTCCAGCACACGCGGCACGAATTCCGTCGTGAGCGAGTCAGGATCGTTTCCGGAACCAAGCGCCACGCGCGCGCCACCCAACGCCATCATCGTCGCCTTGATGGTGCCCGCATCGACGACCGCATCGATCTTGTTGTAAAAGACGAGCACGTTTCGCGTGGCTCTCTGCCAGTCGGCAAACAGTTCTTCTTCCGCGGAATAATCGCCGCGCGTCGCATCCAGCATCAGAACCACCAGGTCTGCCGCACCAAGCCGGCCCGCGGCGTCCACGTCAGCTTCAATCGTCAGGCTGATGACCTTCTCGTGCGCCCCCGAACCGTGTCGCAGCGCAGCGATCAGCGTGCTCTTCCCGACACCCGCTGCACCGACGAACGCTAGAACTACCGGACGCTCGGCTTCGTCGCGGATCGGACGGATGTCGAATTCCTTGAAGATGCCCCAGATGTTACCCAGGTCACGCCATCCAGCCATGGCAACCTCCAAGACACAGCAACGGATCGGATTTGTAGCAACTTTCTTCTCACTCTCACGCTCTCGCTCGATTCAGGGGCTTGTAGTAAGGTGATGCTGGCAATCAAGAATCCCCTTTGAATCGTGGGCAAGCGCAGGATGCCAAACCGCGCTAGGTTCGCCCTGGACGATCCCAATTCTTGGCGGTCGGTCCCTCAGGTGGGCGAGATCTGAAGCCGTCGCCGCCGTCGGGGCTTCCCGTGTGGTCCGCACTCTGAGTGCTCATGCACGTAGCCCGCGCGCTTGCAAAACGACCCAAAAGCGAAATCAGCCTCTCGCAGAATCCATCGCTTACGAGTCAAGAGGTGTTCGGTACCTTTTTAAGGCTAGATTACGACTTGGAGAAAGAGTGTACATCAACCCGCCTGGGCTTCTCCTGTTTGACGTAAGGCAGTTCATTGGAGGGCACGTCGAAGAAAAGGAAGACTTTCTCCACCAAAAGACATGCAGTCACATCTGGTTCATCCTGCACTTGATTGGCTGAAATTGTAATGTCGCGTTGCGGGTTAGAATGTGAAATGGGGTGCTTGGCACCCGGTAAATCCTCGAACTGCCAGGCTATGCTTTTGACCGGAAACGGAATCACGTAAATTCTCTTTCCTGCCACCTCAGCATTTTGAAACTTGACCTGGAACTTAATATTCTGGAGTGGCGTCATAAATCGCCCAAGAAGCTGTCGATAGAAATACACGAATGCCGTGGTAAACTCGACGAGCGCGAGTGTGTTCAGTTTGGGGTTCTGAGAAAACTCTGGAGGGTGTATCGGCCACGCAAGGAAGGAATCGGCGGCTACCCGCGCCAGAAGTGTCCCATCCTCATAAAGCCTGATGATCTTGTCGTCCTGGTTGCCTGATTCTAGATACTCACCGCCGACAATTCTGGGCGGGCTAGCGGTCCCTAGATCCCAACCGCCTCTTCGAAACGCTGGTGGGCGTTCCAGTAGTGCGAGTATCGATTTGTCTCCTGACTCAAAGAAGTCCCTTAATTCAGATTGCTTAGAAGGGGCGGCTGCAAGCACATATATCGGCCTCTCCATGGTCGGCTATTCCTCTCTTAGGAAGTCTTCGAGTCGTTGCGGCAGTTTGGTGGCTGGGCTGTGTACAGGAGGTCGTCTCTCAAGCTCGAGTAGCCGATCAATCTTAGCTTCTATACGGGTCAGCCTTTGTGACATCGAACTGCGCCCCTCCCGGATTTGAGTGTACAGCTCGTGCGCTGTTAGAGGAACGCTGTTTGCTCCGCTTCGGTGCGCGATGCCCACCACAATGCGCTTCACTTCTTCCTGATCTTCAAGAACTTTGCTGATGAGGAAGAGTTTGCGGTCGGCGTCCTGAAGGGGAACGTATACGGAGACTAGCCCTACGTTGGGGTTTTCCCGGGCGGGAAGACAGTCGATCTGCAAGTCCTTTATGGGTGGATAGCTATACTCTTTCAGGAATCCCAGAATTTGACCCTTGAGGGACTCACTGTTCTGGACGTAATCAACAGCGGACACCTCATCCGTATTTTCATCGACCACGGGCGTGGTTGCGAGTCCAATAACGAGGTGCCCACCTTCGGAGTTGGCAAAAGCCGTGACGTCCTTCGCAAGCTCGTATCTGCCCACGTGCGAGGCCAAATCATAAGGGACCTTGCCCTTAGCCTCAAAATACAAACCTTCCCGCATGCCTAGGAAGCGTTCGAAATTCCCCGACGCAAGCACCTCGCGAACGGAGGTATGTGGGTCCGCCATTGCAATTGTTCCCTCTAGTGTGGTAGGCCGTGCGAAGTCTGGTATGGTAATAGGGGAACCGGCCGTTCGTCACTTTCAAGCGAAGTCGCCCCCCCGGTCACCCGTAGACGTGTTGGGGGAAATGGCTCATGCGCTACGCCGGCCACCGTCCGGCTGTGCCTGGCCCTCCATCAAACACAGTGCTCCTTCCACCAGGAAAACAGAACGGCCCTTGGCGACGCGGACAATCGCCAAGGGCCGGATGGGGACACCTTCGGAATGTTGGACATCTCTGACCTCCTGCCTGGCTTCTGCGGGAGGATCACGGACGATCCGTCGGACCATACCGCCGCCCGCTCGCCCCGGTCAAGCGAATTCCGGCGCTTGCCCGGCAGGGCGTCGGGGGTAAGGTTCACGCGTTGACACTCAGATAGCATTTTGCTATATTGCTGTTGGTTGAGTTGCCGAAGATCGGGACCGTCACGCCGACGCGAGCGCATCGGCAATCACGAGGGAAAGGCAATGAGCCAGCCAGTCCTGCTCTCCACGGGCCTTGTCCTGGATGCGAGAATGACCAGCGAATTACTGGAACGCTCCATCGCCGGCCAGATCGAATTCTGGGCCCGGATCGGGCAAGCGATCGAGCCGCTTCTGCAGGGGACGCAGTCCTTGGCGCTGAGTCGGGCGCGGAAGGCCATGCCGCTGTCGAAGTGCATGGCCATGCTTGACTCGCCTGCAGGGCGCAAGCGGCTCACCACGTACCTTCATAGCGAGCCATATCCGCATTTCGAGCCCGCGCCGGGACAGAAGGGATTGCTCGTCCGGACAGAGGCGAATGGCCAGAAGACCCTGGGCCGATTCATTCGCCGTGAGTTCCGCCCCGT
>PMMJ01000043.1 GCA_003162255.1 Acidobacteriaceae bacterium
AGTGCACAGCACACAGGGATAGCCGTAATATCCCTTGAACGCCGGCGCGGCCCCGAGTTCCGCGATCAGTTTCACCGCGGCCTTCTCCAAGTCCATCGTTGTAACGCCGGCCGCCACCAAACCTTTCAGGTGGTCCAGAACCTGGCGGACCATCTTGCCGCTCCGCTTCATCTTTTCGATCTCTTCTGGCGACTTGCGGATGATCCGGTCTTCTCCAAAACTCATAGCTAGCTCTAACTTCGCCCGACTCTAACTTCGATAAACTTCCAAGTCCTGGCGGCACGCTAAAACCGTGCCCTACCCAAAACTTGCTTACGAAACCATCTCTAGCGTCCGGCCTGGCAGTGACTGTCGATCACGCCGAAGATCTGTGCTGTAACATCTTCCATCGGCCGATCCGCATTGATCGCTACCAGCCGCCGTTGCGCCCGGTAGTAATCCGCCACCAGCCTGGTCTGCGTCTCGTAGGCAGTCAATCGCCCGGAAATCACTTCTTCGCGATCGTCGTTGCGGATCACCAGTTTGGATTTGTCCACATCACACAACTCGTCGACGAGAGGTGGCTGAAAGTGGATGTTATAGAGCCGTCCACAGGTGGGACACGAACGCCGCCCGGTAAGCCGCAGTAGTAATTGAGTATAGTCCACGAGCAACTGGATCACAACCGGCGGACACCGCTCCGATTTATCCAAGCCATTTTCCGAACTCGTTCCCGAGCTCGTTTTGGAAAGCGTTTCCGAACTATTGTCAAAGACCTCTTTTTCCAGGAAAGCGTCCAGCCATCCTGCCTGGGCGGCNNGGCCACGATGCCGTACATCAACTCGTCCGGCACCAGTTCGCCTCGTGCCATGATCGCCTTGGCTTCAAGGCCCAACTCGGTGCCGCGTCTTACGTGATCCCGTAAAAGATCACCCGTCGATATCTGCGGGATACCGTAACGGTCGACGATCTGTTTGGACTGCGTGCCCTTCCCGGCCCCAGGAGGCCCCAGAAGAATCACCGGTCCTAGATTTCGCGCGGTCTCATTGGCCGTCGAAATGGCCGTCTCTTTGGCCATCGAAATGGCCCCTTTTACTCGTATTTCCCGTCGCGGAAATACCGCCGCCCGCGCTCAAAAAACCTCTCAGTTCTACCAGGTCCGGCGTCCGCGAATCCGGCCGCTCTTCGGCGTGAAGCCGTCGTAGTGCCGCATGATCAGCTGCGCTTCAATTTGCGTAACCGTGTCCATCGCCACACCGACCACGATCAGCAGCGAGGTTCCGCCAAAATAAAAATTGACTCCCAATCCGTTCGTGATCCAGGTGGGCAGGTTCTCAAAGAGTCGCCCCAGCAGCGGAAGGTGGTTCAGCTTGATACCCGCAATCATCCATTCCGGAATCAGCGAAATCGAAATCAGGTAGAGCGCGCCCACCAGGGTGATCCGGGTGAGAACATCGTTGATGAAGTCCGCCGTCCGCTTTCCCGGCCGTATGCCCGGAATAAAACCTCCCCACTTCCGCATGTTGTCCGCAACCTCGTTCGGGTTGAACACGATCGAGATATAGAAGTAGGCAAAGAACACAATCCCCGTGCAATAGAGCAAGGTGTACAGCGGCTCGCCCCAGCGCATCGCGTCCAGAAGCGGGCCGACCACCTTGTTGCTGTGGAACGCCGCACCCAGCATCTGCGGCAAAGCCAGAATTGAAGACGCGAAAATCACCGGCATGACGCCGCCCGCATTCACCCGCAGCGGCAGGTGCGTCGACTGCCCGCCCATCACTTTGCGTCCCACCACACGCTTGGCATACTGCACCGGAATCCGGCGCTCGCTGCGTTCGACAAACACGATGAACGCCACCACCGCGACCATCAGCACCAAGAGCAAGAGGAGGGCCGGCGCCGTGAACACGCCCCAGGCGCTGGTGCTAGCCTTCTGGTACAGATCGATGACGCCACGCGGCAAACCGACCACGATGCCCGCAAAAATCAAAAGCGACATGCCGTTGCCGATGCCGCGCTCGGTGATCTGCTCGCCCAGCCACATGATGAACGCGCTGCCCGTGGTCAGCGTCAGCATGGTCATCAGGATAAAGCCCGGTCCGGGATTGAGGACGAAATCGGCGCCTTTCTGCAGGCTGAGGGCAATGCCGAAGGACTGCACCGCGCTTAGGACCACGGTGAGATAACGCGTCCACTGCGTGATCTTCTTGCGGCCCATCTCGCCTTCTTTTTGCAGCTTGGCGAGCGGCTCATAGACCACCGTCAGCAACTGCAGAATGATCGACGCCGTAATGTACGGCATGATGCCCAGCGCGAAAATCGTCAGCCGCCGCAGGTTGCCGCCGCTGAACAGATCGACAAAGCCCAGCACCGAACCCCGGTTCTGCTCGAAAAACGCCGCCAGTCGGTCGCCGTTGATCCCCGGCGTGGGGATGTGGCCGCCGATGCGATAGACCGCCAGCAGTCCAAGCGTAAACAGCACGCGCTTGCGAAGGTCAGGAACCCGGAAGATGTTCGCCAGCTTTTCCAGCATTACTGCAAGACCTCGAACTTGCCGCCTGCCTTAGTGATCTTCTCTTGCGCTGACTTGGAAAACTTGTGGGCATGAACGGTGATCGCCACCGTCAGTTCGCCGGTGCCCAGGATTTTAACCGGTGCCTTGCCATTCACCACGCCCGCCTTCTTCAGCGACTCTGGCGTGATCTCGGTTTCGCCGAGCGCTGCCAGCCGCTCGATGTTCACGATGTCGTATTCCTCGCGGAAGATGTTGGTAAATCCACGCTTAGGCACGCGCCGGTGCAACGGCATCTGGCCGCCTTCAAACCCGCGTATCAGACGCGCACCCGAGCGTGACCACTGCCCCTTGTGGCCGCGGGTGGATGTCTTGCCCATGCCGGACCCCATGCCGCGCCCGACTCGCTTCTTCTTTTCCGTGGACTTCTTGGGTGCCCGTATTGTCGATAAATTCATAATGAAATCCTAGGTGTCAGGTCTCAGGTCTCAGGTCTCAGGAAAATCTAAATCCCACAGGTCTTTCCTGAGACCTGAGACCTAACACCTGAGACCTTACTTTACTATCTCCACCAGATGCGGGATCTTCTTGATCATGCCGCGAATCGCAGCCGTATCCGGCCGCACAATCACCTGGTTCAGCCGGGTAAACCCCAGCCCTTTGACAACTTTCCTGTGCTTAACCGGGGTGCAGATCATCGACCGCACCCACTTCAACTGAATCTTGCCGCTCGCCACCGATTTTGCCGTCTTGGTTGTCATTTCACTTCCTTGGTCGTTAGTCGTTAGTCGCCGGTCGTTAGCGAACGACTAGCGACTAACGACCAATGACTAGCTTTGCTACAACTCCTCCACCGACTTGCCGCGCAGTTCGGCGACGTGTTCCCGGCTCTTGAGTTTCTTCAGCGCCTCGAACGTCGCTTTTATCACGTTGTGCGGATTGTTCGTGCCAATCGACTTGGTCAGCACATTCTGCACGCCCGCCGACGTCATCACCGCCCGCACCGCTCCGCCGGCAATTACGCCCGTGCCTTCGGGAGCCGGCTTCAGCAGCACCATGCCCGAGCCAAAACGTCCCAGCACAGTGTGCGGCACCGTCGTCTGGGTCAGGTTGATCCGAATCAGGTTCTTCTTCGCCGACTCGATCCCTTTACGGATGGCCTGCGGAACTTCCTTCGCTTTGCCCGATCCGAAACCGACCACCGCCGCCGAAGGATCGCCCACTACCACCAGCGCCGCGAACGACATGTTCTTGCCACCCTTAACCACTTTCGTCACCCGGTTAATCGAGACCACCTGGTCCTTTAACTGGAACGAACCCGCATCGAGTTTCTTAGTAACTCTTGGCATTCTTAAGTCTCGTTTCCATTTTGTAATTTTGTAATCGGGNNTGTAGCCACCACGATCGAACACCACCTTGGTGACGCCCTTCTGTTTGGCCAGTTCGGCAATCTTCTTCCCTACCATCTTCGCCGAGGCCACGTTGCCGCCGGTCACGCGCGCGTCTTTATTCTTGCGGTCGTCGGCCGTCGAAGCCGCCACCAGCGTGACACCCTTCAGATCGTCGATCAACTGCACGTAGATATGGTTCAGCGACCGGTACACATTCAGCCGCGGACG
>PMMJ01000049.1 GCA_003162255.1 Acidobacteriaceae bacterium
AGCCTGGAGTTGCTGGCGCGCACCTCGGTTTCGCTGGCGCGGTCGGGTGTGGACATCATCGCGCCTTCGGACATGATGGATGGACGGGTCGGAGCGATTCGCGCGGCTCTCGACCAGGTTGGGTTCGAAAATACGCCAATTCTCTCCTATGCGGCGAAGTTCTCTTCCGGTTTCTATGGACCGTTCCGCGAGGCGGCGGATTNNATCATGGTGAAGCCGGCCATGCCTTACCTGGATGTGATTGCCGCGGCCCGCGAACGTTTCGACCTGCCGCTGGCGGCGTATCAGGTGTCGGGCGAGTACGCGATGATCGAGGCGGCGGCCCGCAACCAGTGGATCGACCGGGAACGCGTAATGATGGAGTCGTTACTCTGCATACGCCGCGCGGGAGCGAGCATTATTCTGACTTACTATGCCAAGGAAGCGGCGAAACTGCTGGCCTGATGCGTCTGGGCAACTCGTTTTGCGGTTCACCGCGCTGGACGCGGACCGGCGAACCCACCGATCTTTCATACCCTGATGTTTTAACGCTATTAGTAACAAGACTGTTGTAAAATCCGCCCAAGCTGGGAGTGGTTACTTTGGCGCACTACGTAAATCTGTCGTCGAGGGAGTTAGTAACTGCGTGCGCTGGCTCGAAAGACGAGAGGGCGTGGGTGGAATTCATTCGGCGATTTCAGCTGGTGATCGCCGCCGCCGTGCTGCGGACCGCCCGCCAATGGGGCGAACCGTCACGCGCGCAACTGGACGACCTGACGCAGGATACCTACCTGAAGCTCTGCGAGAACGATAGCCGCTTACTGCGGTCTTTTCAGCCGCGGCACGAAGATTCCATCTATGGATTCTTGAAAGTGGTGGCGGCGAATGTCGTCCACGATCATTTCAAGTCCGCGCGGGCGGCAAAACGGGGCGCGGGCCAGACGGAAGCAATCAGGGAAGCAGCGCAAATCGACCCAAAAACGACCGTCAGCGACAGCTTTGAGGCGGTGAGCCAGCGGATTCAGCTGGAGCAGATCGACAAGATTCTGAGACAAGTTGCGGCGGGGAAGGACCAGGAACGAAATCGCACGATTTTCTGGCTTCGCCACCGGCAAGGACTTACTGCCAGCGAGATAGCATCCATCCCATCCATTGGCCTGACGACGGAGGGTGTGGAAAGCGTGTTGATGCGCCTGGCAATTATGATTCGCGGTCACCTTATAAGCTCCACCCCACACCGCGACGTGAAGGTTCTGAATCGGCAAAATCGTTCTAATAGATTGGGGACTTAGTTTTGGAAGAAAATCCTAACGGGCATATCGGGAGTGCTGAGCTGGCGAGACTGCTCGAGGAATCACGCTGTCGTACAGAATCCGTACTGGACGCGGCGGATGTTCACCCTCATCTGGCCGCCTGCCCGGCCTGCCGGGAGCAATTTGAGGGGCTGGCCTTGCTGGATCACCAACTGAAGAGCTTGAGACCGGCTGATTCCGCACTGCGCCAGGGCGATTGTCCGGGCCCGGCGGTGTGGCATGAGATTGCCGGCGGCCTGACACCACCCGGCGAGACGCTTGCTTACATTGAACATGCCAGCCGCTGTGATCACTGCGGACCGCTGCTGCACGGGGCGGTAGCCGAGATGGCCGATCTGAACGGAGAGATTACCGAAGCAGAGCAGAAGCATATCGCGGCCCTCCAGAGCGCAAGCGCGGAGTGGCAGCAGGAACTGGCCCAGCGAATTACTGGGACTCGGCATTCGGCGCCAGCTCGGGAATCCACGCCGTGGTGGCAGAGGTGGCGGACCGTTCCGCGCCTGGCGATGGCGGGAGCATCTCTTCTAGCCGTCGTCGGGGTGGGATCGTGGGTGGCAATACACCGGAACCAGCCAGCCGCCGCCGACCAGCTCCTGGCCCGCGCTTACACGGAGAAACGCACCCTGGAACTCAGGATCGCAGGCGCCGGCTATGCGCCTCTGCGGGTGTCGCTCGGGCCGGCAGCCTCCTTTATCAGCCGTCCGGCAGCGCTGTTAAAGGCGGAAGCGCTGATTGCCAGCCAACTGGAATCGCATCCCACCGATCCCTCCTGGCTGCAAGCGTCGGCAGAGGCGGATGTGCTGGAGGGCAAATACGACGCGGCGGTCGAAGCTCTGCGCCGCGCCTTGGAGTTGGACCCACATTCGCCCGCGCTCCTGACCGATCTCGCTACCGCCTATTTCCAGCGTGCCCAGCAGGAAGACCGGAAGGAAGATCTGGGAGCAGCTTACGAGTACCTAAGTCAGGCATTGAAGCTGAAGCCCGACGATCCAGTGGCGCTCTTCAATCGCGCGATTGTCGCGGAACATCAGTTCCTTTATCAGCAGGCGCTCGATGATTGGGAGCATTACCTGCGCGCGGATCCGGGTTCCCAGTGGGCTGAAGAGGCCCGCAGCCGGGCCAACGCGGTGCGTGAAAAGTTGAAAGAGCACGCGGGCCAGGCGACACCGCTTCTATCTCCCGCCCAGGTGGCTGCCGTGGCCGCCAGCGGTAGTCCTGGCGCCGAGATCGACCCTCGGGTCGAGGAATATCTGCACGAAGCGGTCCGCTCCTGGTTGCCGAAGGCTTTTCCCGAAGCGAAAGCTATCGCCGATCCGAGCGCCGGGCAGGCGCTTTTTTTTTTGGCGGACCTGACCAGCCGGCAACACGGCGACCGATGGCTGGCTGATCTTCTGCAAGGCTCATCGGCGCGACATTTTCCGCAAGCGGCAAACGAGCTCGCCCAAGCCGTCAAAGCCAATGATACCGGCGACTATCGCTTCTCCCGCGAACAGGCTGACATGGCCGAAAAGCTCTTTCGCGCTTCCGGCAACACGGCGGGAGCGCTGCGCGCGGAATTCGAACAGTCGCTCTCCTCCCAGATCTCGCGCCGAAGCGAATCGTGCCGACGACAGGCAATAGCTGCGGCAGCGGAGTCCCGGGGTTATTCGTACCCCTGGGTGCAGATTCAGCTTGGCCTGGAGGAAGGCGTCTGTTCGGCATTGATGGGCGATTTTGGCACCTTCGAAAAAGCCGCGCGTCGCGCCGAGGATCGCGCCCAGCAGGCTCGCTACGGCGGCCTTTATCTGCGGGCTCTGGCATTTCTTGCAGACGGTAAATTCGACGCCGGTGACCGGCCGGGCGGCTGGAAACTCGCCTGCGCCGGCCTGGAACGCTACTGGTCGGGACAATTTCCCGCTATGCAGGGCTACAACCTTTATTACGACATATCGTACGCCGCCGACTCCGCCGGTCAGTCAAATTTGCAACTGGCAAGCGGGCGCGAAGCCGCGGCCCTGATCGATGCGGACGAAGATATGTTGTTACGCGCCTGGGCCCACATCAACATCGCCAAAGCGGCTACGGCTGCCCATCAGCCTGATGTTGCCAAACAACAGTACGCGGAAGCCGCGCGGCTGTATGCTCTTGCCCCACAGACCGATGCCATTCGGGCCTACCGCATCGAGAACGAGATCAGGACCGCTCAACTGGAGGCGCGCCAAAGTGGGTTCGATGCCGCGCTGGTCCGCTTGACTAGCGTCCAGGATGAGGTTCGGCAACTTTCCAATAACCTTCTCGCCCAATTCTTTTATTCCACCCTGGGCGAAGTGCAGCTCTGCAGCCATCATGCGACCGAGGCCGAGCAGGCCTTCCGTCCGGCGTTGCGCTTGGCCGAACAAAACCTGGCGTCCTTGACTTCCGAGGCGGAACGAACCAGCTGGAGCAAAGATGCGGCGCCGGTGTATCTGGGACTCGCCGAAGCTGAGCTGGTTCAGGGGCACGAACAGGAATCGCTCGATGTGTTCGAGTGGTACCTGGGCGCGCCGCAGCGTGTCGGCAAGCATGGTCCCGACCCATTGCAATCCCTGCCCGACCCCTTCCGGCTGCCTGCTCGACTTCCTCTCCTCTCCAACGAAACCGTACTGGCTTTTGGAGTGCTGCCCGATGGCCTCGCCATTTGGGTCTATGACGACCGCGGGGTGAGCGCGAAGTGGATTCCCCAATCGCCTCAGGGACTGGAGGATCTGGCAGCCAATTTTTATGCCCAGTGTGCGGATCCTGCCTCGGAATTGAGCGCGCTGCGGCGGGACAGTCAGAGTTTGTATTCGCTGCTCATCGCTCCGGTGGAGCAAAGGCTGGGCCAAAGCCTGGACTCGAAACGCACTTTGGTGATCGAGACCGAAGGTTTTCTCGCCAGACTTCCCTTCGAAGCCCTGATGGACGCAAGCGGTCACTACCTGATCGAGCGCGCGCCCATCGTCCACTCACCCGGACCCTACTCCGAAGCGCGTATGCACCCCGACATTGCAATTTCGCCCGACTTGCCCGCCCTGATCGTAGGCAGCGCGGCTTCTTCGCCCGATACTGGCTTGTTTGTCGTTCCCAACGTTCCCGCCGGCGCGGACGCGGTTGCCAGCGGCTTTCATTCCCCGCGCGTCCTTGAGGGCCCGGAAGCAACTCTCAGCGCGGTTATGAAAGCGATGCCGTCAGCCGCCGTTTTTCATTTCGCTGGACACGCCATCACCACCTCCAACCATACGGGACTGATGCTCGAGGGCCGAGACGCGCGCACCGCCGCTCCTGTTCTTCTGGATGCGAATGCTGTGCGCCATCTCAATTTGCAGAAGATGCAGTTGGCCGTCCTGGCGGCGTGCAGCACCGACTCCGGCGAAGGAGGGTCGCGCGGATTCGACAGCGTGGCCGAGGCTCTGCAGACTTCCGGCGTGCCTCATGTGGTGGCCAGCCGCTGGACGGTGGATTCGGTCGAGGCCAATGCATTTGTGGACTATTTTTATGGCTTCTTGCTTTCCGGCCAGCCGGTCTCCAACGCAACTCGCCTGAGTTCGCAGAAGATGTTGTGGAACCGTCACCCTTACTATTGGGCGGCGTTCGCCGCCTACGGACGTCCCTGAAACTCACAAAAGGAGAACCGATGAGAAAACCACGCCACTCCCGCATTTCGCTGGTCGTGACCGCTGCCGTTTTCCTGGCAGTCCTGACCATGCCAGCGTGTCTCCAGACCAACAAGGAAACCAAGGAAGTCACGCCCGCGGCACAAACAGCCACGCCAACTATCCACGAGGTCTACGTCATCTTTGAAGGTCCCTGGGCTTTTGCTCCCGATCCAAAAGACCCCAACAGCGTGATTGCCATGGCGCCGAAAACCACGAACCATCGCGATCTATTCGTGCAATCTTCCGACAAAGCACTGGTCCCGGGAGTTTACGATCTCTCCGTCCCGGCTCGCACCGCGCCCGCGGCCGGCACCATCCATCCCAACATCCTGCGGGCGAAAATTGACGCCAAGAACGTCCAGCATGTTCTCGACGACAAACTGGTGCGCTACGCCATACGCCTTCCCAAGCCCGAGGCCTACGTTCCAGGTCTCTACTTCCGGAGCCGCGCTGGGTCCACCTATCCCCCCGATGCTTCCACCGAGAAGAATTACGTTACCTCTGTCTCCCTGAAATACACCGTTTCGACGCTCAACGGGTTTTCCGTCGCGGGATCGCCCGACAGCGGTACCTTCAATCCGCTGTTGCTCCAAGTGGACACTCCAAACATAGAGTTTGCCATCGATCCGACTTGGGACGCCAACCCTGCCAACAACGTTTGCCATGTCCACGAGCGAGAGACCTTCCATTCGCTGACCAAGCTCCTCAATTTGACTCTGTACTTGGATTTTCCGAGTGACGCGGGCACATGCCACGACAAAGATCCGCAGAATCCTCGTCCGGCTAAAGCGGAGATCGACCGCCGATCTCCCCTGGCAGGGGGTTTCAGGCAACATCTACTGGCGGCCATCTATTTCTTTGGGACACAGGGAGGTGGGTGCAAGGCCCCCATCATCGTTAGCAGCGACTAGGCATATTCACGCGGGGACGGGTTGCCCCAGCCTGTCCCCGTATCCTGAACCTCAGCTCTGCAGTGGATAGGCCAGGCGCACCAGAGTTCTTTCCGAGAAAGGCACATACAGTAAAGCCGCAGTCGCGGCGAACGCCATGCCCACGCCGATCTGCGGCAGCAGCAGGAAAGGCGCGATAGCCCAGAGCTGATCCAGCGCCAGGACGAATGGGAATAGTCGTCCGAAGGTCTCCGCCAGCTTGCGAAAATCGAAAGCGACCGCCGACAGCAGGTAGAAGCGCAGCGGAATCCCTGCCGCTCCCGTCACCAATACCGCGCCGACGATGACGAGAGCTCTCCAGCCTGGGAGAAAGCTGCTGGCGACGCGGTCCACACCGTGCAAGTGAGCGAGACCGTTCAGGTAGAAGACGAGATACATCACCTGAATCAGGGCAAAAAGGGCGCGCACCAAGCCACGCCGGGGAATCGGCACGTGCAGTTCGGAATGCAGGACGATCCCGGCTGCGGGAGTTGTCGGGTAATTGAGGTTGCGTGGCGCGGGCGNNCCCCGCCCGCGTGCCCATGTCCAGCGCCGCCGATTCTGCGGCCGCGACGCTGTCGACGGGGGCGATGAAGCGGTATCCACGGCGGGCCAGGGTTTCGAGGAAGCGCGGGCTCGAAGCGAAATCGCCCAGCGCCTCGCGAATTTTGTTCACCGCCGTATTCAGGCTGTGATCGAAATCGACGAAAGTATCGGCGGGCCAGATTTTTTCGCGCAGGTGGTCGCGCGTGACCACTTGACCGGCATTCTGCAGCAGGGCAGCGAGAACCTGAAACGGCTGTTCCTGAAGNNTTCGTCGCTAGTCGTTCGCGACGACTGTTCTGCGAACAACGTTGGCTAACGACGAACGACGAACGACTATCGACCAGCGGACACGCTACAATAGCCGCGTGAACGCCCCCGTTCCACCAAAGCCGGCCGCTGACGGCGAGCATCCGGACAACAAGCATCGGCACCGGCATTCCATCTACGCCGCCGAAGCCACCGGACTGCTTCTCATGGCGGTTCTGCTGCTCGTACTCACCATCATTCGCTACTGGCGGTACATCCCTTGGGGCGCTCGCTGAAGTTGCCGCAACGCGATCCGCTGGCCGTCGTCGTGCTTGGTCCCACGGCGAGCGGAAAGACGGCTCTGGCGCTGGNNAAGCCCAGCGCGGCGGAGCGCGCCGAAGTTCCGCATCACCTTTTGGATTGCGTCGATCCGCTCGCCGACATCAGCGCGGGAGCATATGCGCGCCGGGCGCGGCAGATTCTGTGTGAGATCGCACTACGCGAGACCGTTTTGCGCGACACAGCTCCAGGCGAAAACGGACAGCGCGGACGCTTGCCCATCGTCAGCGGAGGAACGGGACTCTATCTTCGCGCTCTCGTGGACGGACTTTTCCCGGGGCCGCAGCGGTCCGAAGAGCTCCGCAACAAACTGCGCGCGCGCGCGGAGAAGCGCGGGAGCGAGCACTTGCATCGCATCCTGCGGCGCCTCGATTCTTCAGCAGCGAAACGCAT
>PMMJ01000210.1:0-247 GCA_003162255.1 Acidobacteriaceae bacterium
AGCCAAGTCATGTCGAGCAAGAGGAGTTTGCCATGGGTGGGCCCCGCCGTTTCGCGATTCCCAGCGACTGTCTAACCTGCCAGCTGAAACGGACCTGCGACTTCTGCAACTTGCCTCAGCCTTTGATGACTGAGTTCAGCGCCATGGGGCACCTGACCCTGTATCCCGCCAATGCCACCTTGCTGATGGAAGGTCAAATCCCGCGCGGCGTCTACATCGCCTGCTCCGGACGCTCCAAGCTCTCGGT
>PMMJ01000210.1:265-8486 GCA_003162255.1 Acidobacteriaceae bacterium
ATCATCCTGAAAATTGCCGGAGATCGTCAGGTGCTGGGGCTGAGCGCGGTCGTCTCCGGCGGGGCCTCGCTGATTACGGTCACCACCATCGAGCTTTGCCAGATCAAGTTCGTCGAACGCGACACCTTCCTGCGTCTGATCGCACACGACAGCCACGCCGGGCTCGCCTGCGCCACCTTGCTCGCCCGCGAGGCCGTGACCTCGTTCGACGATGTGCACGAACTGCTGCTCGCCCGCAGTTCAACCGAGAAACTCGCCCGCCTGCTGCTTTCCTGGGTNNACGGAATTCACGCACGAAGAAATTGCCCAAATGATCGGCTCCTCGCGAGAGACGGTCACTCGCTTATTGAGCGTTATGAAGCGAAAAGATCTGATTCGGCTGGAGGGTGCAACCCTGGTGATTCCCAACCGGATCGCGCTGCAAGCCATCGCAGCCTGAAAGTTCCCTCCCCGGGCGGACGAGGTCGTTTTCGCGTCCGCCCATTTTTTTTAGCGCGGTTCGTCGTTCGCTGTTCGCTGTTTGCGAAAAATGAGTTGCTCGGCGAAAAGCGAAAAGCGGCCAGCGAACGACCAACGGCTCTTACAGATTGAACAGTTCCCGCAGCCGCCGAGTCTGAGCGCGGCTCACCGGAATCTCCGTCTGTCTCTTGTCGTCCATGCGCAACTGGTACGAACTCTTGAACCAGGGCACAACTTCGCGGATGTGATTGATGTTGACCAGAAATGAGCGGTGCGCCCGCCAGAACAAGTTGGGATCGAGATTTTCGAATAGTTCTTCCAGCGTGCGGCAGTTGGAGTGGCCTTCCATACCGGCATGGCCGCTGGTAGCCACCGTGATTACGCCATCTCCGATGGTCGCGTAGCAGATATCCTTCGGATCGGTAAGGAATAACCTTCCCGCCGCCTTGATCAGAATCTTCGCCGTCTGCGGCTTCTGCGATTCCAGCATCCGCACCAGCGTTTCGAATTTTTCTTCCGGCCCCGCGCCCGCTTCAATTTTGGCCCGCGCCTTCTCGATCGACTGCGCCACGCGCTTTTTATCGAATGGCTTCAGAATGTAATCGACCGCGTTCACCTCAAACGCCTTCACCGCGTATTGATCGAAGGCGGTCGCGAAGACAATCTTCGGGAGCGGAACCTTGCGGTCGAGCAGCTTCTTGATCACACCGAACCCGTCCAGTCCCGGCATCTGGACATCGAGAAACACCAGGTCCGGATTGTGTTCGCGGATCAGGTTGATCGCCTCCAAGCCGTTCTTGCCCTGCGCGACTACGTTTACGTCGTCCAGGTTCTTGAGCAGGTAGGCGAGTTCGTCGCGCGCCAGTTGTTCATCGTCGACGATGATCGCAGTGAGGGGCATAGGGTTCCGAACCGAACTGGTGGACCCGGCACTTGTGCCGGTGATTGCCATATTCGTGAGTATAGTCACCGCACTGGTCAAGCCGCCAGTCGCGACTCCTTACAGACAATTCTCGATCGCCAGCGCCATCCCCATCCCGCCGCTGACGCAAAGCGTAGCCAGGCCGCGGCGCGCTTTTCGCTTCAGCATTTCGTGGAGCAGCGTCACCGTAATGCGCGTCCCGGTGCAGCCGATGGGATGGCCGAGTGCGATGGCGCCGCCGTTGACGTTGAGCTTCTCGCGATCGAAATGCAACTCGCGATCGCAGGCCAGCGCCTGCGCGGCGAAGGCTTCATTGAGTTCGACCAGATCAAAGTCGCTGAGAGCGAGGCCACGTTTCTGTTCCATTTTGCGGACGGCCGGCACCGGCCCGATGCCCATGAGCCGCGGGTCAACTCCGGCAGACGTGGCAGCGAGAATTCGCGCCAGCGGCTTTAGATTGTTTTGCTGGACGAACTTTTCACTCGCCACCACCACCGCCGCCGCGCCGTCGGTGATGCCGGAAGAGTTTCCGGCAGTAACAGTGCCGGTTTTGGAAAACACCGGCGCCAGCTTGGCCATCTTCTCCATGCTCGCCTCAAGAAACAGATGTTCATCGCGCGAGAAAACGGTTGTCCCTTTCTTGCCTTCGATTGTGACTGGAGCAATTTCGGCATCGAAGCGTCCGCTGGATTGCGCCGCCGCCGCGCGCTGCTGCGATGCCAGCGCGAACTGATCCTGCTCTTCGCGCGAGATCTTGTACTGCACGGCAAGAATCTCGGCCGTCTCGCCCATCAGCATCTTCGCCATCGGACAGAAAAATCCGTCGCGATACATGCCATCGACCAGCTCCTGATTGCCCAGACGATATCCCCAGCGCGCGCCCTCAAGATAATAAGGAAGCCGCGACATCGATTCGGTTCCTCCTGCCAGAACGCACTCCAGGTCGCCGGTAGCAATCTCATTGAAAGCCAGCGCAATGGACTTAATGCCCGACGCACACGCCTTGTTCACCGTGTAGGCCGGAACTTCTTGAGGAATCCCGCTGCGTATGGAAATCTGCCGCGCCGGATTCGGACCGCCCCCCGCCTGCCGTGCGTTGCCGAAGATCGTCTCTTCCACTTGCTGCGGCTGCACTCCGGCGCGTTCGAGCGCGGCCTTTGCGGCAACCACTCCCAGATCAGCGGCGGAGAGCGAGGCAAGCGAGCCACCAAACTTGCCGATGGGCGTGCGCACGGCGGAGAGGATGTACACGGTGTTCACAAGAGCCTCCCGAAACGTTTCAGTCTAGCACTCCAGAATCGGCAGAGGAAAAGTGGCCGCAGAGTGGTGGGTTCATCCTGCGTTCCAAAGTATAAAGCTGCGAGCCGCGAGCTACCAGTTTGCTCGAAGCTCGTGGCTCGAAGCTCGTGGCTCGAAGCTCGTAGCCCGAACCTCGCGGCGCGTTACACTAGTCCGCGTGAACATTCTTTACGGAATCAATACGGTTACCGAAGCGCTCAAGGCCCGCGGGCGCAACTTCGAGTGGATTGGTGTCGCCAAGGAGCGAAAAGATATTCGCTTGCGACGCGTGATTGACGAGTGCCGCAAGATCGGAGTTCCCGTGCGGGTCTTGTCGCGGGAGGAGCTCGACGAAATTGCCGGCAACGCAGCGCATCAGGGTCTGGTAGCCGCGACCTCGGCAAAACAATATAGCGACCTCGATGACCTGGTAGCGTCGCGGCGTGGCGAGTACTCGCTGATCGTGGTGCTCGATGGCGTCGAGGACCCGCACAATCTGGGAGCGATCCTCCGCACCGCCGACGCTGCCGGAGCCGATGGCGTGGTGATTCCCGAACGCCGCTCGGCCGCGGTCACAGCGGCGGTAGCGAAGGTTTCCGCGGGAGCGAGCGAACATCTTCCGGTTGCCAAAGTCACGAACATATCCCGCGCGCTCGAGGAATTGAAAGAGAAGGATTTGTGGATCGTCGGATTGGACGAGCGCGGCGACCAGACATACGATGCCGTGGACTACAAGATGCATTGCGCCATCGTCCTCGGCGCCGAAGGCAAGGGAGTGCACGATCTGGTGCGCAAACACTGCGATTTCCTGGTGTCGATTCCCATGCTCGGAAAAGTGCCGTCGCTGAATGTATCAGTGGCGGCGGGCGTGGTGCTCTATGAAGTTGTGCGCCAGAGACGGCTGGACGCATCCAAGAAATCATGAGACTCCTCTGTGTTCTCTGTGTCCTCTGTGGTTCAAGCCTTTCCACGGCCGCTCTCGACCGGGAAGCCTTCACCATTGCGAAATACGATTTGCAGATTACCCTTGAGCCCGCACAACAAAGGCTAGGCGCCAGGGGAAAGATCACCTTGCGCAATGATTCCACTCACCCGCAGAGAATCGTTGCCCTGCAAATTTCATCCTCTCTCAATTGGCGTTCGATTCGAGTGGACGCCAAGCCCGTGCAATACGTTTCGCAACCCTTCGTCTCGGACATCGACCACACCGGCGCCCTTTCAGAAGCCATCGTGACCCTGCCCGCCGAAATCAAGCCGAAAGACTCCGTGGAGCTCGAAATCGGCTACGAGGGCGTAATTCCGCTGGACACGACGCGCCTGACCCAGATCGGAGTGCCGGAGGAAGTCGCCAAACATTCAAGCTGGGACCAGATCGGGCGATCGTTCACGGCGGTGCGCGGCGCGGGATATGTGGCCTGGTATCCGATTACGACCGAGTCGGCGGATTTCTCCNNGCGAGCTGAAAGTTAGATTTAGTTATTCGGACATTCCTGTGGATGCATCTGGGTCGCTGCTCTGCGGGGTTGAGACCAGTTATCACGGGGGAATGGTGGGGACGAATACTGAGACCGGCCCAGTCGAAAATGGAGTGGACTGCTCGTGGTCCCCGATCGGTACGGTCACACCGACATTCGTGAAGGCTAGATATCTTTCTCCTAAGCAACCGCAGGTCAGTTTGTTCAGTTTGCCAGGCCACGAAGCAGGAGCCGCCACGTATGCGAATGCGTTTGACCCGGCGGCCGAGTTTGTAACTAGCTGGTTCGGTAGGAGGCTCAATGGCAGCGTCGAAGTCGCCGATTTTGCCGATCCAAGTTCCGCTCCGTTTGAAAGCGGAACGCTGTTGCTGGCATCGATGGCCGCACAGGATTCGAAGCTCGCGGGCATCAACCTGGTTCACGAACTCGTCCATTCCGCGTTGCCGTCGTCGCGTCCCTGGGTCTATGAGGGCTTGGCTCACTTTGCCGAAGCGATGTATCGCCAGCAACAAGGCGGACGCCAGGCCGCGCTCGATTTTCTTGGAGTGCACCGGGCTGCGTTCCTCGATTCGGAAAAAGAAGTATCGGCCGCGTTGCGGAAGAATGTCGAACAGAAGACCGTCGGCCAGCCGCTGGCTACCACCTTCGATGAAACTTACTATCGGAGCAAGGCTGCGTACGTGTGGTGGATGTTGCGCGACATGGTCGGCGACGACGCGCTGAAGCAGGCCATTCACAAATACCGGGCTGAGGACGACAACGATAAAGATCCCAAGTATGTGGAGCAGTTGATCGAATCCGCCGGCAAGCGCGACCTGGGCTGGTTTTTCGACGACTGGGTGTATCAGGATCGCGGCCTGCCAGATTTCCACGTGCAGTCGGTGCATCCGTGGAAGACGGATAAAGGGGTCCAGTTTATAACCGTAACCCTGGAAAACTTAGGCAATGCGGGGGCGGAAGTGCCGTTCACGGTAATGTTCGAGGGTGGCGAGATCACGAAACGGATTGAGGTGCGTGCCAAAAACACGGCCACCACGCGAGTGGAATTATCCGGCACGCCGATTGAGATCAAGGTCAACGACAGCAGCGTTCCGGAAAGCGACCTGACGAACAATGTGTTCAAGATTTCTGCGCCGTAAGAAGAGAGCGATTTTGTAATTTTGTAATCGGGTAATTTGGTAATTTGAAAACCAAGCAGATGCCGGGTGCGGCAAGAGGCGGGTTTCAAATTACCAAATTACAAATTACACAATTACCAATTTTCTTCGTGGTAGATTGTTTCTTCACGAGGAAACAGCTTGCCCTACATCCAATTCCTAGGTGCCGCCGGGACCGTCACTGGCTCGAAGCACCTCATCAACACCACCGGCGATTCGAGCAGCAAGCAAGGGTTTCAAATTTTGATCGACTGCGGCCTCTTCCAGGGGCAAAAGGAATGGCGCGAGCGCAACTGGCGGGACACCCCTGTCCCGGCGCGTGAAATTGACGCGGTTGTTCTCACCCACGCGCATCTCGATCACTGTGGCTGGATTCCGCGTCTGGTCAAAGAAGGCTTCCACGGCCCGATCTACGCCACGCAGCCGACCATTGATTTGTGCTCGGTCGTATTGCCTGACTCTGGACACCTGCAGGAAGAAGACGCCGCGTACTACAACAAAAGAAAAGTGTCGAAGCACGATCCGGCGTTGCCCTTGTACACGCTCAAAGAAGCGCAGGATTGCCTGCAGCGCTTCAAGCCGGTCGCGGTCGGCGAAACCACCGAACTGAGCCCCGAGCTCGCGTTTCGCTTCGTGCGCGCCGCGCACATTCTAGGTTCGTGCATGGTCGAAATCACGCTGCAGACGGACGGCCGCAGCCGCCGGTTGCTCTTCACCGGCGACCTGGGCCGGGTGCGCGACAGCGTGATCGCGCCCGGCAAGGTGGTGCACTCCGGCCCGCAGGAAAACGAGACTGCCGACATGCTCGTCATGGAGTCGACGTACGGCAACCGGCAGCATCCCGGCACCGATCCCCGCCCGGAACTCGCCAGCCTGATTCGCGAGACCGCCGAGCGTGGCGGCAGTGTGATCGTTCCCGCGTTCGCCGTGGAACGGACGCAAAAATTTCTTTTCATCATAAAAAGACTGATGGAGACGGGACAGATTCCCCGCCTGCCCGTTTATTGCGACAGCCCGATGGCCATCCGGGCAGTCGAAATTTTCCTGAAGCACTCGGAGGAGTACACCCCGCTCGCCGCCGATTTGATCGCGAAATACGGCTCACCGGTCGATTGGCCGGGCTTCACGTTTGCGCTAACCGCCGAGCAGTCGAAGAAGATTAACGAGAGCCACTATCCCTCGATCATCGTTTCGTCGAGCGGGATGGTCACTGGCGGCCGCATTCTGCATCACCTGGCGCAGCGCCTGCCCGATCCCAAGAACCTGGTGATTTTCATCGGCTTCCAGGCGCCCGGCACACGCGGCGCCACCATCAAGAACGGAGCACCCGAGGTCAAGATTTTCGGCCAGTTTATTCCCATCCGCGCCCAAGTTGCGGCGCTCGAACAGTTCAGCGATCACGCCGATCCGCCAGAAATGTTGGAGTGGTTGCGGACGTTTAAGAACCAACCGGCCACAACCTACCTAGTCCACGGCGAACCCGCCGCAGCGTCACAACTTCGCGACCGTATGAAGAAAGAACTGGGATGGAACGTGCAGGTGGCAGAATATATGGAGAAAGTGGAAGTAAAGTAGGACGTCGATCTCGACGCAACATAGGTCCTTCGCTTCGCTCAGGATGACACCGTTGGGGGGATGACAAGGGTTTGGCGTAGCGAATCATCACAATTTCGATGTACTGCGCTCACTGATTTCCGCGTTTTCATCCGGCACAATCTAACCAGTGTCATCCTGAGCGAAGCGAAGGACCTATGCATTCCGGCGGCCGGCGCTACTACTACGTTTACATCCTGACCAACCACTCTCAGACTCTTTACGTTGGAGTTACAAATAATCTTCGCCGGCGCGTATGGGAACACAAACAAGGCGACGGATCGGAATTCTGCAAGCGCTACAAATCGATCGGCTCGTTTACTACGAGAGCTTTGACGATGTGCGCAACGCGATTGACCGCGAGAAACGCATCAAAGGCTGGCTTCGGATCAAGAAAATGCAGTTGATTGTTTCCGTGAATCCTACGTGGAACGATCTGAGTGGGGATGGTACGAGCGGCATCTTTACCAGCCGGACAAATCCATAAGTCCTTCGCTTCGCTCAGGATGACAGCATTGTCAGGATGAAGTATTGAGTGGTTAGTGGACGCCGCTGAAAGCGATAAGCGCCTGCAACTTTGCGAGCGCCGTCCCCGAATCAATGGCCACCACCGCCAGCGGCACCGCATCACGCAAATGGTCAGCTCGTCCGGCGGCCACCAGCGCGGCTGCGGCATTAAGCAGTACCACATCGCGGCGCGCCGATTTCTTCCCTTCCAGCACCTCGCGGATCAACGTGGCGTTGCAAGCGGCATCTCCACCGGAGATTTCGTCGAGCGTGGCGCGCTGCAGGCCGAATTCCTCGGGCGTAACTTCGTAGCTGTGAACCTGTCCCTCGCGCACCTCTGCAATGCGCGTGGGGCCGGTGATGGTGATTTCGTCGAGTCCGTCGCTGCCATGGACGACCAGCGCGCGATGCAGTCCTAACATGCTGAGCGCTTCTGCAAGTTTTTCGACGAGATCCGCGGAATAGACGCCAACCACCTGGCAGGTGGCGCGCGCCGGATTCGTCAACGGGCCGAGCAGGTTGAAAACCGTGCGCAGATGCAACTCGCGCCGTGCCGTCTGCACGTGCTTCATCGCTGAATGCATGGCGGGCGCGAAAAGAAACGCGATTCCCACTTCTTCCAGACAAGCCGCAACCCGCACGGCCGGCAGTTGTATGTTCACGCCCAAGGCTTCCATCACATCGGCGGATCCGCACTTCGAGGTCACGCTGCGATTGCCATGCTTGGCGACGCGCACGCCCGCTCCAGCGACCACGAAGGCCGTTGCTGTCGAAATGTTGAATGTGCCGCTGGCATCGCCGCCAGTGCCGCAGGTATCGACCAGCGCGTC
>PMMJ01000031.1 GCA_003162255.1 Acidobacteriaceae bacterium
CGCGGTCTGTGGAAGAGCAGGAACCGGCCGTGTCCGTGACGTGCATTCAACTGCTCTATGCCTTTCATTGCCAAGCCAAGCAGACCGTCGTCCTCCGGCATCTCGCGCTCTGTCGCGTCAGTGAAGTCCGACACGAGTGAGAACCAGAGATTCGCACTCGGGTTCGCGAAGTAGCGCACTTCCAGCCTATCGATCTCGCCACGAACCGACTCCGGGGTAAGCAGCATCATCGGCACGGCGACAAGCGTGGCGCAGTCTTCCGGGATTCCCNNGCGGGGGAAGAATCCACGTAAGGAACATCTGCAGCAGGTAAGTGGCGAGTTCGCTGGCCGGGAAGAGAGCCAGTACTCCCAGGAACAGGAGCGCCCCCTGGGAGGCCACTCTCCCCCCGTGCGCCGCCCACCAAAAAGTGCCCGTAAGTCCGGCCGTGAGCACGGCCAGACTGCCCAGGTACAACACCGTCGGATGCCGGCGCAAACAACGCAGCCACTGTTCGCGCCAGGGAATGCGGCGCCGCAATCGCGCCTCCAGTTCCGGCAGTCCTTCATCCAGCAGGTAGTAAGCTACGCAATGCTCACGGCTGCCATGCGGAGCGGGCTGCGCGAGATCCACCGCCAGCCGAGCCACGTCCCATTCGGAAAACTTCGACTGGCGCGCTGCTGCTTCGACAACCCTGCGGCAACGGTCGCGCGTGGCGAAATCGCTGCGGGCATGAATGCCTGCCGGGTCCTGGCGCAGAATCGCCTCCATCCGGCTCACCGCCTCCACAATCTTCGGGTATTGCAGTTCGGATAACTGGCGCAGACTCCCAATCGCGCTGGCGATCAACATCAGATCGTTTGCTTCTTCGGCATGCTCGGCCCGGATGACATCGGCTAAGCGGTGTTCTGTCTTCTCCTGAATCCATTTCTGAATCGGAGCCAGCGCGGATTCTTCCTGGTGCAGTTGCTCGCCGAGGCGCGCAATGAAATGGGGCGTGAGCTGGTTGCCACGACGATCGAGTTCGGCGACCATTTTCTCGAACTGCTCGGGAGTACGATGGGCGGCGTTCAGAAGGCGGTCGGCCCAAAAGTCGGCTAGTTCCTTCTGATGCTGGCGCAAGCTCGCCAACTCTGACAGCCGCCGCAGCCGCTCGAGAAGCACCAAACGCAACATCAACGGGAACACCCACAACTCTGCGATGGTCAACGGAGACCGATGCTGATAAGCGTCGAGAAAGCTGATCATGCTCTCTGCCGCGAGCCGGTGGCCGGTGCGATCGCACAATTCAGCGGCCAGATGATAGACGCGCAGCCGGACCAGACAGCTCCGGTCCGTTAGCACCGGCAGAATCTTGTTGTGATTGTCGGGAAGGTCGTGCCGGATGTCGGCAATGTTTGAGCGAATGAGGTATGCGTTATCCAGGAGCCATTCGGCCGAATGCGTGATGCCATACTCCAGCCGTACGGCTTCGGACAGATCCCTCCGCGCGCGTTCGATGAGAACCTCGCACTCGCGTAAAATCGGCAGCAGCGGCCGCGATCGGGTCGACGACTCGAGTTCGTGTGAAGTCGCCAACTCCGCCGCGCAATCCGGCAAGCTGGCAGCGGTCATCGGTTCGCGCCGTTGCCCGGCAGTTTCCGTCGAGGCAGCGAAGCCAGGCCCCGGACGAATCGCGAAGACTGATGGATGAGCGATGTGCCGCAGCACCGCGACGACATCGGCCGCTTCATCTTCGGTTGCTTCGACGACCACGAGGCTCTCTCCAGGAAGAACAAAGCCGCGATAGCCGCGAAGAACTCTGTTGCGAATCCCGAGTCCCAACCAGAGCGTGGCAAACCAGGCAATCGGAAAACCGCACAACGCCGATGGGACCACCGCCCAGGGAGGAATACCCGCGATCGCGGCGAGCACGGCGACGGCGAGCGCGAGGGCTGCCCCGAATGCGGCCCGCTCACGAGGTCCGAGGCCGTCATGGAAATGCGTCAGACCACCGTCTAAGGAGCAATGGATGACAGCCGAGCGCCGGAACCCATTCTCGCGGGCCTCGCGAAGCGCCTCCCCCCCGTGTTCTTCGCTGCGGTAAAACCCAAGCACGAATCTGGAGACGCGTGATTTCCCTGTTGCACGATGCGAAGAAAGCACATATTCATTCTCACCGTTTTCTGGCTGTCCGGCGTCAACTATTCTTTCCCTTCAACGACAACTAGATTTCCCGATAGCTGTTAGAACTTCTGTCTTCTTCTCTCCGGTGCCGTTGTTGCTGGCTGGGACGTAGCGAAGCCCCGTAGGGGCGAAGCGGAGGACCAGCCAGCAACAACGAGTGGCCCGGCCGCCCCCCTTTCATCCTGCGGCTTCGCTGGCATCCGTTGTTGAGTTTCGATCCTTTTGCGCCTGTTCCATCCGGTAACTCGGGATGTTGAGTTCCAGGATGATGCTGTGATGCACCAGGCGGTCGATGGCAGCCGCCGTGGTCATCGGGTCTTTGAAGATTCCCTCCCACTTGGAGAACGGCAGGTTGCTTGTCAGCAGTACGCTGCCACGTTCGTAGCGCTCGGCCAGCAGGGTAAACAGAACCTCCATCTCCTCCCGGCTCTGCTGTACGTAGCCCATCTCGTCGATGATCAGGCCGTCGTGTTTGGCCAGTTTCTTGATCTCTTTACTCAGGCGCAGATCCCGCTTGGCGGACAGCAGCTCCTGCACCAGCATGGTGCAGCTCGTGTACTTCATACGCCGCCCTTGCATTATCAGTTCGTGAGCCAGGGCGCAGAGCAGATGACTCTTGCCCGCACCGGGATTGCCGAACAGCAGTAGGTTCTCCTTGCGGTCCAGGAAGCTGCCATCCAGCAACACCTTCAGTTGGCGGCTCACCTTGGTCGGCAGACGCTTCATGTTGAAGTTCGCCAAGGTCTTCTCCAGCGGCAGTCCGGACTCTCTCAGCAGACGGGCGATACGGTTCTGCTCTCGCGTCTCACACTCACGCCCGGTCAGTTCCAGCAGGTACTGCTCGTAGCTCAGCGTCTCCTGCTCGGCCCTTCGCGCCGTCTCCTCGAAGCATCCCCGCATCGCCGGCAGATGCAACTCGGTCAGGTTTTCCAGCAACGCCGCTCGAACCGGCGCCCCGGCGCTCATTGCAACACCTCCCCAGCGGAGCACAACTGATCGAAGAGCCGCAGATCGACTGCGGCTACCTCGACATCGCGCAGTACCGCACGATCCTCGACATGCATCATCTTCTGGATACGCTCAGCGCCGATCTGCTCGTCAGCCTGATTCAGCAGCACACGCAAGGCCTCATCGACCATGGCCTCGCTTTCCCTGGCCGCCAGTTCCAGGATGCGCAGATACTCTTTGCCGCCACGCGATCCATGCCGTTCCTGAAGGGCATCGAAGGCCATGCGGAACCGGCTGGTCGGGAAGAGCTCATCGCGGTATCGGTAGTTCTCGAAGGCGCCCGGCTTACGCACCAGCCAGTCGATGATGTGCCGGTAGTCCACGCGATGCTTGCGCCGGCCGCGCAGCCGCGGCATTTCCGCCACCTTCCTCTGCCCGTACCAGACCTCCACGCGGTCTATCGTCAGCCGCGCTTCCACCACTTCGCCGATCAGACGGCTGGGCACCGAGTATACGTTGCGATCCACATAGATCAGACTGCCCGAATCGACCCTCACCCGCTCCCGCTTCACCGACTCGATCCGCCGCTCCGGCAACTCCCGCATCACCGCCATCTCTTCGGCCAGACGCTGGCTGCGGCCCGCGTTCAGGCGTACGAACAGCACCTGAAGAAACCCCCGATACGCGGCCACGCCGGCGAAGTCCCGGCTGCCGCGCAGCAGCAACTCCTGCTCCACCGCCCGCTTGAAACGATGATGCCGCTGCTCCACATCCCCGTTCTCGTTGCCGTGCCCGGCCTGGATCTTTTCCCCTTCCAGACCGTAATAGCGCAGCAGACCTTCGTAACGATCGGTGAACTCCGCCGGCCGCGTCGTGTTGTTGACCGCCGTCGACAACCGGTCCGTACGATGACGCTCAGGCACCTTGCCCAACTCCCAGAGCGCATTCTGCAGACCCTCGCTCAGGCTCTCGAAACTCTCCGAGAAGCACACCGTCCCCGCTTCCCAGTTCGAGTACGTCAGCACGAAGTGATAGATCAGGTGAGCAAAGCTCTGCCCCTGGATGGTTACGCCCAGCTCTTCCATGTGCGTGAAGTCGGATGCTGCTAGCCGCCCTGGCCGGTGCTGCTGCGCGAAGAACACCTCGCGGCATGGACCTTCGGTCGCCCGCCAGTGCTTCACTCGCCGCTGCAACGTACGCAACTGACCGTCCTGAAAGCGCCCAGGATTCTGCCGCTGCAAGTACTCGAATACCGCCTTGGCCTCAAGACCGGCGCTGCCTTGCAGCAGTTCCAGAACCTCTGCCCAGACATCAACGAATGGGTCCGGCCGTGTCCGCCAACGCCCCACCGGCGGCAACTCACTCGGTACCCGCTCGAGACGGCGATACTTCCGCGCCGTCTTTGCGTCCATACCCGCCTTGGCCGCCGCTATCTCTTGATTCCTCTCAGTATTCACCAACGCAAATAACCTCCGTACCTGCTTGTCTGTGACCAATTCGCCCCCGTCCCAATACACCGGAATACGACTGGCCTAATTGTCGTTGGATCGGGAATTCTAATTGTCGTCAACCGGGATTTCTAATTGTCGCTCGTCAGCGATCTGCTTTAAAGACATATGGAGCCACCAAGAAGCCGCCATCGTGACTTCCATTCGACACGGTAAAGTACCGACAAGTTAGTTGCTCCGCCACCGCTCGCCTCCACTTTCAGGATATGGCCTTTCGGCGAAACGCATATACTTCGTTGACGTACGTACTGGCATAAAACAACTTTCGCTCTTCGCTATAACAAACAGCGTTCGTTACGGCATCGGGCAACTGATATCTTCCCGTTATGGAATAGGTGTCGGGATCAATCTCGTAAACGATCCCGTTGCAGGCTCCAAAGTAGATTCTCCCCCCGATGGAGCGCGCGGGACTGAAGATTTTTGCTCGAGCCGGAATTTTCCGTACGACCTTCCGCGCGGCCAGATCAAGTATATAGAAATACTTATCGGTGGACCCCACGTAGGCCGTTGTTCCCAAGATCAAGGGAACGGTATAGACCATATTGCCTGTTTCCACACTCCACACTTCTTTACCGGTATGGGCATCAATCACATAGATTCCCCCGTCAGCACTCCCCACTACAATCTCTCTGCGTTCTTCGCAGAATGAAGCGGCGTGTCGAATGTATCCCGCCGCCTCAGAAGCCCCCCGCGTACTGAATCTCCATCTCATAGCACCGTCCGTGGCATTGAGCAGAAACAGATCACCATCGTTGCTTCCACACGCCACGGCACTCAGGGTACGTGAATAGGTTGGGGAAGCATGCACATGTTTCTTGGTTTTCAGCTCCCACAACTTCTGTCCAGTGGCCATATCGAGGGCCACAATACCACCCTTTTGCTCTGGCTCGCCAAATTCCAGTCCGATAAAGAGAATTCCCAGCTCCTCCGCAAGCGCGGGGGAAGAGCCAACCCAGTCTGCCCCAATGAATCTCCAGTGTTCGTTACCTGTTGCGGCATCCAGGCAATACACGTTTCCGTCGTAGGCCCCAAAGAAGACCCTACCTTTCGAATACGCCGGAGACGACCATATTCCTTTGCCAGTATCTGAGTGGGTAGGTTTACTCCATACGACTGCCCCATCAGAAGCCTGCATACACCAGAAGACCCCAGAATCGCTGCCGAAATAGAGGCGGTCGTCCGCAAGCAACGGAAAGGACTTCGGGGCTCTGTAGAACGGATTTGGATGCGGCGCGCAAAAGGACCACTCTGTCTCAAACTCAGCTTGGGGAATATCATCGAGCACTGGTTCGCGATGAAGACCCAAATCCTCTAAAGAGAAGATCGAGTGTACGGGGATGCCGTACCGTTCCTTCCATCTGCGGCCACTTTCGCTGTGGAAGTCTACCACCACGAAAACTTGAGCAATTTGTCTCCCTTCGTGCGCGAGGACCGCGCGTACTTTATCCAAGCTCTTACCTGAATCGAAAAAATCGTCAACGATCACGATGGGAAGATCGCTCAGTGCACCATCGATTAGATTCCCTGCCCCGTACGGCTTGCGCTCCCGACGAACGATAAAGGAAGTCAAGGAGTATCCCTGCTGGGCGGCTTTCATCAAAATGGCGGAGAGAAGAGGAATAGCCCCAACTTCCAACCCTCCTACCTGAAAGTGGAGTTTATCGCAGAAGCGATCCCAGAAGGCCTGGGACCATGCCTCAAGGGCAGTAGCTTCGAGGAGATCGCCTTTAACATCAAGAAACCAAGGAAGGGGTTTGCCAGGAGTATCCAACATCCATTGTTGCTCACCGTTCAAGAACGCTTTTGCACGCAGTGCGTCGAGAAGTAGATTTCTCCAGGGCGAGGAAGACGTCCCCTTGGAGTGCGTCTCGATAAAATTCTCTGTCGCCACGTAATCCACACCATCCCTTTCCTATTCCTTTGTTCCAGTTATACTAACAATCAAAGCGACCTTGTCCTAAGAATGCGTTCCCCATCTGCGGTGGAGTTAGGTGGGTTGTATTCTGGATTCGTTGTGGCTATGGGAGAGGGAGATCGCGTCGTTTTGCAAATGTTTCTTCTACATTCCGATTCTTTTGGGGCACTGGCTCAAGTGCTTATCAAGCACTTCATCAGTCAATTCTCTCCTCGAGATTTTCGTAGCGAGGCAAGTATTTTAACCAAGTCCCCCCCCTTCTGAGGGTAATAAAAGTTGACAAAATGCCATTCTCCTTTCTGCGATAGTAACTCCGCCACAACATCGGGCAACGGTGCCTTGAACCATCCTTCTCTGGGAGATATGTCGGGTGGGTTGCGCCAGATTTCTGCAAAGCAGTGGCTTCCTTGGAGCTTCACATCACCCACATCATAATGATCTCCGGGGCCGTTACTTCCAAGAAACGGATCGAAATCCATCCCAACTATTACGCCTGGCGATTTGCTCTGAGCCATCTTGTCATCCTGTAGAGCCAGGCGCAATGAAGGAGAGAACAACGATGGTTTATCGCGCAGTGGGGACGGAAAAGGCGCTTTAGGCGTCGGCGGAACATACCATGCATAGAAGCGAGAGACAACTGCCCGACAGATAGAAACATCCAGGTTAGATGTCTGTCCCAATACCGAAGTAGTACCTATTAGCAGAAGAACGCATCCAAATAATCCATATATCGGAATAGCGTGTCTCGCTTTCAGCATGATGGCTCCTACCGGACTTGTAGAGACATGGAGTAGGCTGAAACCACATAGTTTTCCGCTCCAGGCCTCACGTACGTGTTTTTCCATTTATCCTCCATAGCGATAGATGGTCCTGGTCCCAGCAGTTGATGGATCACGATACGGATTGTCGGAGTTTTGGGTAAAATCAGACACCCATTGACTCCCATCGTATCCTTCTATGTGGCCGTATTGATGATCGTCACTTGGGGAATAGACAATAATATCCCCAATCTGGGGAGTGTATCCATCCGGAGACACGCTCACCCAACCGCTAGCGAGTAGTAAGGGGCCGTAACTCCCTCCGTTTTGCGATCCTAACTCATCACCACCAGCATCAAGAGCCCATGATAAATATCTTCCGCAAAGCCCTTGTGAAGAACTTTCTGCATTTGCATCTAACTCGCGGGCGAATGCACTTGCATCAAATGTTCCGCCATCGGCGGAGATCAAAAAAAGATCCGTGTTATGCTCTACCTCTAGTACTGGGGGATCCAGCGATAAATCAGTATTATTTCCTGAATCATCTGAAGTATCTGTATTATTAGGAGCCACCCCATCGCTACTTCCGTCGCCTCCATAATCGNNGCCTCCGCCACCATCACCGCCACCGTCATCGTCCATTTCCTCGATCCCGTCCTCGTCACCCCAATCATCGTAAAGCCCTGTCGGATCGACTTTATTGACAGGATCATTGGTTACAAAGGTATAGCGGTTCCAACTGTCAGGGTTTTCTGGTTTGGCGCTTCTATCGTACGGGTCAGGCGAGGTGAAACGGCCACTCTTGCTGGAATAGTACCGATGCCATGCATAGTCGAGTCCGGAGGCATCGCGCTCGTATCCTCCGAAGCTGGTCTTGCTGGAGTCAGCGTTCTGCGTGGTTTCCCCAAANNAAACGGAAAATATTTTATAGTTTGCGCTCCGTTGGGATCAGACCATGCACGCACAGCGCCGAGACGATCTAGGACCACTGCCGTCCCCATCGAGGTGATTAAACGTCCACCGAAGTATTTGCGCACATTGGCGAGCTCAAGCTGTAAAGTACCATCGGAGTTCTGTTTTACGGAATAAGAGGCCAACAGCAAACCACTCTGATAGAAAAACAGTTGTTGGCTCCCGTCCGAACAGTTCTTCCATATGCGGTGCGCATTAAGATCGTAGGCATAGAACTCCGTTCCCGTCAGCTCACTGGTTACGGAGACTAGATCATTCCGTGCATCATATGCAAAGGAGAGATACGGCAAAGATACGGTGTTGCCGTTCGCGTCGTAGGCGGTTTTACCGCCAAGCATCCAGTTCGTCGCCGGATCAAAGCTGGTTTCAACGTTGTATGCGCTGCCTTGCGTCACGAGCTGGCGCGTCCGATTGCCAAAATCATCGTAGCTGTATGATAGCCCCCAGCTTCCATCGCTGCTTTCGGCAGAGTCCAGACGACCGTTATTGTCGTAGTTGTAGCTCACGCTCACATTGGCGATACGGTCGTCTTCTCGTGAAACGCGACTTTGATTTTCGAAGTAACTCCATGCCAAATCTACTTTCGGAATCGTGTTGGAAGAGTCGCTTCCATCTGATAGACCCGCAACCAGACCCGTCAGTCTGCGCCTTTCGTCATAGAGGTACTTCTCCGTCATGTAGCTGTCATCTGCCTCCGCAAGAACATCAAATGAGGCCACTTGTCCCGTGGGAGTATAACTGACGTTGCGTACGATCTCCTGAGCCGCAGAACGAATCCGNNCGCGGCTTGCGGAGTCATAGGCATATGAAAGAGCCGGCCCACCGGCTGGATAGGCGAACGTCGTGAGCCTTCCAGAGGAATCATACTCGCAAGAGGATTCGAGCACGGCTGAATGCGCTCCGCGCTGGAGAGTCACCCGCTTGCCTAAAAGGGAACCTGAGGGCGTGTAGCTGTATTGCTCGGTGATAAGGCCCGGTAGAGCGTTTAGATCTCCATACTGAACCGCAGCCAGACGACCGGAAGAGTTTTGTGAAAAACCAGTATCGAATGGATTGGTGTCGTAATAGTATTTTTCGGTTAGCGGAGAAACCAAAGACCCATTGGCATCGTAATACTTCACCTCCACCGCACGCTTGAGCGAATCCCGGACATATTCTGTGCGTTGCTTTTTGGCGTCTGTGACGGACGCCAAGGTCCCGTCGGAATTGTATGTAGAGGTGTATCTGCCGCTTTCCGCATGACGACGGACAATCAGTTGACCATTTCTGTCGTATTCAAATGTTCGCGTCTGCGCTCCGTTCGCGCGCGGCATATAAACCTTTACTAGCTCGCCCGAAACACCGTAGGCGTAATGCGTCGTTTGCTCTGCGCCGCCCTTCGAGTCTGGCATGACAACCTTGAGGATCCTTCCATCGGCATCCCGATAAAGCCGCTTCCACCGACCGGCACCATCGGTTACAGTCTGGCAGTTTCCTTTGTAGGAAATGGTCTTCTTGGATTTTCCTCCCGGGATTTCCTTCGAGAGTATACGGCCTTTTGCATCATACGTGCGCGAGATCCACACCGATTGCGCGTCGGGTGCATGGANNGGCCATACTCGTATTCCTTTTGACTGGCGAGTCCAGAAGCATCTCCATGCTCGCTCCGTACTGTGCGTCCTAAACCATCCGAGACTTTTCTTACCCATCTTCCAGTAGACTGCTTCGTCGTCACAGAAGAGGCACCGGGAGTGTTGTCATAGGCAATATCCGTCGTTAGGCCCCGCGCATTGGTACCGGAAACAAGACGGCCAAATGAATCATAAGAGAACGAAGTCGTGGCATTATTGGGGCCGATGACGCTCGCCAGAGCCCCTGTAGTAGGGTGGTAGTCTAACTTGGTTGCTAGCTTTGTGTCCTGGTTCGGCGTAATCGACGCGACGCGGGTATGGTTGCTGTTTGCCTTGTACGTGATGCTTGTTGACGCAACCGTGCTGTCCTCGCTGTACGTTGACATTCCCGTTGCATCGTAGTAGCGACGACGAAATACTCCGTTTCTCACACTCTCTGTTGCGTTTCCGCGAATGGTAAAACTCGCTCCATGAGTGTCCGATCTGTGGTGGGACACGCTCCCGGCATCGGACAAGTCAGTCGAGTCAAAGACCGACTCATGCAGCGTTCTCGTCGCTGATCCTTGCGAGACGGTGGTTCTCAACTTTCGGTTAAGAATGTGCTGTGATAGATACGATGAATGCTTGAGATAGGAATGGCTCAGGATTCGCGGCGAGGAATCCGAAGTGCTCGAATCATATTGTCTGCTCTCAACTGTATTGCCGTACTCGTCTTTGTTGATTTCTGTCCGGCGGCGAACAGTATCTGCCGTTCCCGGGTCCAATGTGGTGACATGCGCGCTGACATAAGGGGCGCCCTGAGACGTGCGCGACCACTCTTTTCTGGTTTCGTGTAGAGTCTTAGAGCCGCTATATGTTCTGGAGCCGGACAGGAGACCGTTGTTAGGATCTGATGCATCGCTGATGAAGGATAATTGATGCCCGCTTCCAGTTCCATCCGATATGTCAACGGAAGAATGATTTTTCCTTGCGGAATCCGAAGAATTGCGCGTGAAGTAGTGCGTATCGGGAGCGCCTTGCAGGCCGTTCGGATATATGCTTCTCGAAGCAACCTCGCGGACCTGAACGCCATCCGCGAAGGAGAAAGTCTGATATTCCCAAGAGATGACTGCGCCTTTTTCCAGGACCACCGAAGTCATCTCTCCGTACGCATCGTACGCGAACTGTTTGCTGACACCGGTAGATTTTGTCACAGAAGCCAGCACGAACGCATTCATCGTTTTGCTCGTGTTCCCTGAGAATGGGTCGATGACGGTCTGTGGGCTATATGAGAATGTGTAGTTGTTGCCAGGAATCGTATTGCTTTGAATGGAGAGCAGCCGTGGCATGTCGCCTTCGCTGTAGGAGAAGGAATAGGTGGAAGAGCCAGCGGAAGCATAGACGGATTCCGCGTCAGAGATCGAAACGATGCGAGAACTCGTGTTCGGCGCGCTGTCTTTAAGTCCGGCCTGATAGGCGATCTCAATGAAGTTGCCATTGGGACACTGGATAGTGGTCGGATACAGCGTGTTCGCGTCCGGCTCATATTTGCCGGACGTGCAGCCGAAGATCATGGATGTGCCATCCGAGAAACGCAGCGTGCTGGTAGAAGGATTCCATGTTGTATAAGAGCCGTTCAACGAAACCCACAATCCATTGCTTTCGGTGAGCTCATACTCAGATCCGTATGTGTCTATGAAGCTAAAACCAATTAGCGTACCAGAATCCTTATACAAAGGCTTAATCGCAGCAAACTGCATTTGCCAACCAAACCCGTATCCAGTATCGCGCGCAAATCGCTTTACTCCAGAAGCAGTATTCATAAAAATCTGGGAATTATAGCTGCACTGAAGACGTGCTTTCAGCAATCTGCTTGATGCGGCAAGAACTGATATTGAATAGCTTAAATTTCCCGACTGCAGGTCAATTTTTTCTCCGTGAGATCCCCAATATGAACCAAGGGCTCTGCGGCCAACGCGCCGAGTGCTATTGCCTTCAGAATTACCATCATTGTTTGAAGTTGCCAGAACGGATTTACCGGAAGCCACCAAAGCGGCCACAGACATGCTGAGTTTGGCAAAATCTCGACGTGTAATCATTTTCAATCTCCTTGCAAATGAAAATGTAAATCGGCAGGATGCTACTAATCCTGAACGCTTGAAGTCAAGCTAATATTGCAGTAAAATCCCGTAAAAATATTATGTAAAATCCACATTTTTCAAAATGAAAAACATTGCACTTTTCGTTGGGGACTACCGCGCTGGTAAGAGAAAGGACTCAGACGCCCTTCGCGATCTCTGGCCAGTCTCCTTTTCCCGTCACCCGCCACGGTTCGACTTGTTGTGGTTCATTCAGC
>PMMJ01000132.1 GCA_003162255.1 Acidobacteriaceae bacterium
CGTGCGAAAGGTGGAACAACTGCTCAGTGTGATCTTCGGTGCGCTTTTTGACACGGTTTTTGACAGGCCCTGGGCTGCGCCCTTTTTTGAGACAGTCCGGAGTTTTGACACTCGCGGTTCGCTGCTAATTGCTTTGCCTTGCGCCCGCGCGGACGCACCATGAGTGCATTGTACGGCGAGTCAGATCGCCGACAACACTTATGTTTGATCGTGGTCTGTTCCTCTCCTTGCGCGGCATTCGACGACAACTCGCCGCGATGCCACATGATCTCTATTTGGTTCGGCTGATTCACCACGCCACCAGAACCGCATTCCCGGGCGAAAGGCTTTGGACGGCCGCCCAGTTGGGCCAGGAGTCGACAGTACGTTTCCTGCGCATTCGCAATCGTGAAGGCTGTGACGTATACCTTCAGCCTTATGCTGACAACCGGAACGCCGGCTACATCCTGCTGGATTTGGACCACACCGACGCGGCCACACTCGAACTGATGCGTGCCAATGGTCATCAGCCTTGCGTCGTGCTTCAGACCAGCCTCGGCCACCTCCAAGCTTGGATTCAGGTCAGTGCGGTCTGCCTGGAACCTGCCGTAGCCACAGTCATCGCCAGGCAGTTGGCCCACACTTACAGAGGTGACTTGGCCAGCGCCGACTGGCGTCATCTGGGACGGCTGGCCGGGTTCACCAACCAGAAACCCCTCCGGCGCCAGAGCAATGGGTACGGTCCATGGGTGCAGCTCTTGCACGCACAGGTTGGCTTGGCGACCAAAGGTGCCTTGCTGGTACGGGCCGCTGAGCAACAGATACGGTGCAGCCCCAGCACCGTCAGCGCCACCGGATCGCTGCCAGGTCCGCTCGCCGGCGAATGGATGGTCTCCGCATCCTGTACCTCCTCGGCGGCCTGCGACATCTATCAGGCCTGGCTGCAGCGGCTGCGGATTCCACAACGATTTCCGCACACCGATTGGAGTGTTGCCGACAAGTGGATCGCTAAGGAGCTGCTGCGACAAGGAACACCCGTAGCGGCCGTCGCGGAGCTGCTGCGTTGGGGCAGTCCGGGCTTTCCCCGTCGTCACGCCGATCCCCAGGATTACCTGCGTCGCACGCTCGCACGAGCCCTTGGCGAGTTGGCCGGCAACGCTTTTCCCGCGCCAGCGCGCGGCGCACACTGTGTGCATGAGGCGGGTTCCTCCTGAGACCTCCGCCGCCAAACCTCCAGTTCGGCCATTCATGGCTGGCTCCCCGGAGGCGGCTCCAGCAAGGGAACTTCCTCATAGCGGCGGAAGCTCAGACCCGCTGGCAACCACGCTGGCGCCGTCGCTGGCTTCACCAGCCCACCTTCGAACTCCTCAGGGGACAAGTAGCCCAAGGCCGAGTGCAGACGGACTCGGTTATAGATCTGTTCGATAAACTCCGTCACGTGCTGCTCCAGTTCTTCCATCGTGTGATAGGCGCGGGCGTCGATTTCCTCCTGCTTCAGCGTCTTGAGAAAGCTTTCGCACCTCCCGTTTTCCCACGGCCGCCCGGGCCGGCTCATACTCGGCACGGCCCCGATGCTCTCCAGTCGCTTCACATAGTCGTTGCTGGCGTACTGTGACCCACGGTCGGAATGATGTACTAACCCAGTTCTGGGTTGCTGGTTGCGGATCGCGTTTTCCAAAGCCGCCAGCGGCAGAGACGCCTGCAAACTCCGCCCCAACGCCCAGCCCACGGCCCGCCGTGAAAATGCATCCAGCACCACGGCCAAATACACGAACTCTGCCAGCAGACGGACGTAGGTGAGGTCGGCCACCCAGAGCTGATTCACATCGCTCACGATCAATTGCTCCGCCAGATTCGGATACACCACAAAGTCGTGGTCGGAATCGGTGGTGGCAACAAACTTCCTCCTCCGCACCGCCAGCAGATTGTCTTCCTTCATCAACCGGCGCACTTTCTTGGTGCCCACCTCATAGCCCTCCCGTTGCACCAGGATCGCGATGCGGCGGTATCCATAGAAGCGATGGCCGACGGCCAGCCGCTGGATGGCATCGCGCAAAGCCATCTCCGCTTCCGTGGGAGCCTTCTCTTCCCAGTGCCGGTAGAAGCTGGCTCGACTTACCGTCGCCATTTCACACATCCGCTGGATGCTCAGTCCACCTTGCGATTGCATCCACCCGCGGATTTCGGTGTAGATGCCGTCGCGCCAGTCTTGCCTTTCTTCTGGCGTGACTCCCCGATCCTTCGCAAGGCACCGGCGAAAAAATCCAGCTCCAACGTCTTCTGACCGAGGCACCCTTGCAAGTCCCCGACCCTCTTCTCCAACTCCCTAATCCGGCGGTCGCGTGGATCCTCGCTCGCGTCAGGTTCACTCGCCATCTTTCGCCCCTCAGCTTGTTGCTTCCACAGGTACAACAGCTGCCGAGCTACGCCGAGCTCCTTTGCCAGAGCCTTCACGTTCTCGGACGTCTTCATCCGTTCTAAAGCCCGTTGCCGGAACTCTGTCGGCCAACGGTCCCACTTTTCTCTCGGCTCTTCGGACATCTCCTTCTCCATTCGCTGAAGAGTGTCCAAATTCCGATTGTCTCAATTTAGGGGCGCAGTCCACAATCTGACAAAATCTGACACACTTTGGGGGGGCGGAAAAATGGCCCTGCCGGCCTCCCGCGGGATACAAGCGGTAAGACGAACCCAGGTCCCCGTAGGCTCCGCGGCGCGCTGGGGCGCGCGCCCTGGCAGCGCGTATCACGGCGCTCGACGAAGTCACGACGCCACATCTCCGCAAGTTTGCCGAACAGGATCGCT
>PMMJ01000493.1 GCA_003162255.1 Acidobacteriaceae bacterium
CAGATGCCGATTATGCGCAGTTGAGCGGGTTTCTTTCATTTCAAGTGCGGGAAAACGGCCTTGACGACGGAGGGCGGTAACTCCCCATAATCAAAGCTGCTCCAGGAAGTCCAATAGTTCGTCAGGCGGCTGAAAGCGAGGGTTCTTTGCCTTGGGGAGATGAAGTGATGCCAGGGCCTTTTCTTTCATGGCGAGATCCGCCTCAAGGTAATGGTGTGTCGTGTCTAATTTTTCGTGGCCGAGCCAGAGGGCGATTACTTCCAGCCGCACGCCCCTCTGGAGCATGTGAAGGGCTGTGGTGTGCCTCACCTGGTGCGGTGAGATTTTTCGCTTGCCTAACGACGGGCAACCGGGGGTTGCCATAGTCACGGCGACCTGGAGTTGGTGAGCCACACCGGAGCGGGAAAGGGGATGACCAAAACGGTTTGGCAGCAGAGGTTGTTCGGGTTTCAGATCATTTTCTTTCAGCCACGCTTGCAAGAGACGCCGGGTGCTTTTGGCGATTGGGAGTATCCGCTGCTTCCGACCTTTACCTATAAAGCGAATGGTGTGGCATTGGTCTTGAGTCACATCGGCGACGCGCAGATGCGCGATTTCGGAAACCCGTGCGCCTGTGTTATAGAGCAATTGAAAGAGGAGACGATTGCGGCGGCCAGTCCAGCAGGTGGCAGGGGGAGCATGCAGGACCGCTTGGATCTCGGCTTCGGAAAGGAACCCAACCAGCGGCCGTTCCCAGCGCTTTCTGGGAATGGCCAGGACAGACTGCAATTGAGGGGTCTGATCGACCGCATCAAATGCCAAGAGATACCCGGCAAAGGTCCGCAAGGCGCTCAAGCGGGTGTTGCGACTGCGGGCCTTGTTGTGTCGCTCTTTTTCCAAGTGATCCAGAAAGGCCAGCACATTCGGAGCCGTAAAGTCCGAGAGGTCCAAGGCCGCGGGTGATTTGCGGTGGACTTGTTGCAGGTATCGCAGGAAAAGCCGGAAGGTGTCTCGATAGGAGGCGACCGTGGCTGAACTCACTGATTTTTGGTTGATCAGGTGTTCGCAAAAGAACCGCTGCAGGGGCAACGCCAGGGTTCCTGTTTTAGAGATGCCTTTCATTCCGGGGAGCCAGGCAAATGGGATTCGAACGGCGCCGCTGCCTGGCGCAACAGCTCCGGAACACCCGTCAAATACCAATAGGTGTGACGGATCTTGCTGTGCCCCAGATAATGCATCAGCAGGAGGAGGTCATGATCGAGGTCGTGCTGATGACGGCTCCATTTTAGCAGTACCTGGCAACTGAAGGTGTGACGCAGATCCGTCAGGCGCGGGCGCGGGCGCGAACCACGGCCTTTCCAGTCTGCCGTCAGGCGATGGAAGTCGATCTCTACGGTCTTTACCGCCAAGCCGGTGCCTCGTAGCGAAACAAAGAAGGTTTTGGCGTGGGGAAAGTCAGCTTGGCGTTTGCGATGGTATCGGAGTAACTGCTCGCGGGCGCTGTGGTGCAGAGGCAAGATCCGGGCCTCGTGCAGCTTGCTGTGACGCACGGTAATGATCCCCGCCTCCAAGTCCACGTCAGCGACGCCTAAACGCACCGTTTCGCCAAGACGCATGCCCGTGCAGGCCATCAACCCGAACAGCGTGCAATACGTGTGGGGCCGCAGGCTGCCGCTCGGGGGCAATCGGCGCGCGGCGCGCAGCAGTTGAGCCAGTTCCCCGGCGGTATAGATATGCGGCACCTTGCGGACAAATGCTCGGCCCAGCATCCGATGCGGCGGGATCACGGTTTTGGGTTCGAAAAGGGCAAGGTGCTTGGCCAGACACCGCAGCACTTGAAGTCGACGGGCCCAATAAGCCGGGTCCACCCCGGTCGGGAGGCGAGCCCAGCGCAAGGCCAGGACCAGGGTCAATGCTCCACGGTGGCCGACGCGATCCGCGTAGCGCGCGAAATCGAGTAGCAGGCGCCCTTCTTCGCGCAGGACGTAACCAAGCGATCGCCGGTAGGCCAAATACCGTTCGACCTGAGTGATCATTTTGCCGAGGCCCTTCATGGTTTTGCTCCGGGCCATGGCAGGGCGACCGAACGGAGTTGCCGCAGGTTGACCCGGGTATAGATGGTGGTCGATTCCAGGCTTTGGTGACCGAGCACATCGGCCAAAGCCTTCACGCTGGCGCCTTGCTGATGCAGATTCGTAGCGAAGCTATGACGCAACAAATGAATGCGCGTGGCAGGGATGCCCGCGCGGACGTAGGCTTTTCTGATCGCATAGCCCACCTGGCCAGTGCTCAACGGAGTTCCGTAAGGAAAGTGATGACAAAGGAAAACTCGTTTTTCAGCGACAGCGGGCCGACCCCGGCGCAAATAGCTGGCCAAGGCTTTTCCCAAGAGGTGCGGTAGTGGCAGTAGACGTTCGCGGCCGACCTTGCTCTTGGCCAGACGGAGGGTTCCTTTTCTCCAATCCAGGTCATCGATCGATAGCTGGGCGACCTCGCTGATACGCAATCCTAATTCGGTCATGCAACGGGTCATGGCGAAATCCCTCCGCCCCAAAGGCGTGGAACGGTCAAAGCTGCGTAACAAGTCGGCCATCTGCTTCCGGTTCAGGGTCTGGGGCACTTTGAAACGCTCCCAGGCAGGGAGAGAAGGCACCGCAGCGACGACGGCTGGCTTCACTCGACCTTGCATCTGGAGAAATCGAAGGAAAGAACGCAGTGAGATAGTCAGGACCTTGACTGACGCCGGCCGGAGGACCTTGGAACGTGAACCGACAAAACGCAGCAGATCCGAGCGCTGAATGTGCTCTGGGCGTAGCGGTTGTTTTCCAAATCGCCACCTCAGAAACTCACGGCCATAGCGCCGGCGGTGAACTCGGGTGGCATGGGCCAGCCCGCATGTCTGCGACATATAATCTTCGTAACTCCCAACCAAACGGTCGATCGGGGTGGAGGGTTCAGGCCTCTGGACGACGACTCCACGCCTCTGGAGAAACTCCCAGAGGCGATGCAAGGCAGGCAGGCAGTTCCGCGCCGTGGAATTGGCGGGCTTGGGACAACAACATCGCGGCAAATGCAGGCGGACAAATCGGTTCGTCAGCTCGGCTGTAATCTGCCGCACGCTGAGATGGCGGCGCGCCAGCCAAAACGAGAAGTGCTCGGCGACTCGCAGATAGTCTTGGATGGTGCTGCGTAAATAGCCGGCGTTCTCCAGATCACGCGCGAAATCCTCCAGGATTATGCCCAGATGACTGGCGGCCATACGACACCGGACGAAGGCGCTAAACAGTTCGACTCGTTTCATGCGAAGCTTGGAACCAAACGGTTCTCAAGACTTCGCCATCCTTCGTGTACCGCCTCCTCGGGAAAAGAAAAGCCCTAATTTGAACCCCAACTGCGCATAATCGGCATCTG
>PMMJ01000060.1 GCA_003162255.1 Acidobacteriaceae bacterium
AGAACTCCTCTCACATCTGGGCTTTGTAATTGGAACCATAATTTGTCCGCCGCGGCCACTTTATGGTTCCAACTCAGCTGTCACTTAAAGCATGAGTTGGCCGGATTTAAAGCATAAGTTGGCCGCGGGTCGGTCATTTCAGCGGCGTAGACCGCAGTCTGACCCCCACCAACCACTGTCGGTCCTACAGAGCGAGCAGTCGGCGGACCTCCCGCAGGGCTTTACGTCCCTCTTCGAGGTTGAGATAGTCGGAGCTGGGCAGCAACGGGCGTATATACTGGCGCGTGAGACTTATCCCTTTGGCATGAAGTTCGATGGCGACTCGTTTCACCTCTTCGGCGGCATATGCCTTCCTTGCGAGGGCACATTTTGCGCGGTATTCCGCATAGTGCCGCGCGATCTGACGGCAGAGATCCGGGAAGTGCCGGTAAATGGTCGCTCTGCCATGCCTGAGGCGCCGCATCACTCGTTCCACTGAGGGTGGCGGGGTTTCCCTGAGCGCTGTGCGGAGAATTGGAGAGACCTCCGCATGGTTGATGCGCCAGCCATACCGCTTCCTGCGGAGCTGGCTGCGGGCGTTCACTTCGACTGGTACGACTCGGACGAATCCCCACGACGTCGGGAATGTTGGGCATTCAAGCAGCAGGTCCAGCAGTGAGATTCCCAGGCGGTAGGCCATGCTCAAAAGTAGAGGCAACCCCGGTGTAGTTTTTGCCCTCTGCCAACTGCTGACGGCTCCTCTGCCGACACGCATAAGCCGGGCCAATTTAGATCCATTCCCAGAACAGAATCTTTGGACGCATAGGCGAACCGTCCGCGCCAGGCGTTCCCTTCCAGGTGGGCAGCTAATCTGGGGCGTAGCGGCAAGCAACTCACCCAGAGCGCTCGCCACCCATAAGGCCCACACCAACTTCTCGCTTGGCAGCATCTGGGAATCTGAGGCTGGATCGATTCGATTGGGGACAAGCGACTGCCCGCAGCGCGAGCAGTAATCGCCCCTCGATCGTGCGTCCAGAGGGCCAATCCGACGCTCACAGTGCGGGCACGTTTGGCGCAAGATCCGGTGATGGTACGGGCCAGACGGTTACGGCCTGCAGGGTCCAGAGAAGGGGCTCGTAGATAGGTTGGTTTGCTTCTCGCCAAGCGTACATACAACTCTCGCACCACGCCCGGCAGCGGCGAAGCAACGAATGGCCGGGTAGAACCCGGCGCCAAGTGAGAAGCGTCAGGCAGGACAGATCGCGACGCCCAGTGAGGATCTCCAAGGCACGCACAAAATCTGCTGCTGGGGAGCCCAAGCCGTTGATGGTGTGGGTGGAGTAGCCGGCGTCGTTGGTAACGCGGAAGGTAAAAATGTTGCCTTTGGCCGCCAACGTCCTGATCTCTTTCCAATAGAGGACACCCGCTGATACACAGTGTTCCTGCGCAAGCCGGACGATGTAGCCTGTCATACTCTCGACCATCGGCGTCCCCAATCCGATGGGCGGGAGATGATAGAGACGCGTGACGGGTGGAAGAAATGATGTGTCGATATCCCAGGCTTCGCATTCCTCGATCACCATCTCCATACCTGTCGCAGGTGGGGGCAAAAAGGGGCGGGAATTTAACCCGCTCGGCGAATGCCGATCTCGTCACGTACCGGCCTGCGTAAACCGACACGCTGGCCTCGGCGCTTCAATCCTCCCGGGCCGCTGGGCCGTGGCTCCAGTCGGGTTGCCCCGACCGCAGGCTTTGCGGCTTCCGCACCTGTTATCTTTCCGAACCCCAGCAGTTGCCGGAGACGATTAGCCGTTTCCAATTTTTCAATGAACACGGATTCGCCATCCAATGTATCCCGGGCTGTCGTCAGGCACTGGTCGAGCGACCAGGTGCAATTTTCCAGATCTGCCCGCGTCAGCGTGCGTGCGCCCCGATCAAGAACGTCTGCCAAAGCGCGGGCAAACCAATCTTTGAGGATTCCAACACATCCCAGGGAGTGCATGTAACAGAACTCCCAATCTCGCCACAGTTCTGGTTCCTGAGCCAGCGGGAGATGTCGCTGGAAGCTGAAGATCACCCGCTGAAAGGCGACGACATCATCCGGATTATCGATCCGATATCGACGGAAATGGATGTCGAGACTGCGGCGGCTCAGCTGCGCACTCAGATTGCGGCAGGGCAGCAGCTCGTAGGTTCCAATCAGCACGTGGACACAGCCGGTCAAGCTGGCCAGGGATTTGAGGCAATCCAACTGGTCGGAAAGACGGCGCCCACTCGCAATTTTCGTAAGGTGCTGGGCCTCATCGATGAGTACCGCCGCCGGTCGTCGATGACGCAGAGCCTGTTCCAACGCTTGACGTAACTCGGGGCTGCAGACTCTGGCTGCGGCAGTCCACTCTCCAGTTCCGTTCCGGACTGGCATCGGGCGATCGAGCTTGTAATCGATAAGCGGTTCTTCGAGCGCACGCAAAGCCCGACGATAATAATCTTTCCAGTTGAAATTACCCGAGTCCGGCGCGGCAGCCTCGAACCCGACCACAGGGATGCGTCCCGGTTCTGGCCCGCTGACGGCGAGGAATCGCTGCTTGAGCTCTTGTTCAATCCGCAGCCGAAGTGTCGTCTTGCCCACGCCGGTTGGCCCAACGACGAAAATCAGCGAAGCCCCGCCCGGTTCCTGAATGGCTCGCCGAAGCGCCTCGCTTACCGCCTTCAACTGTGGATGCGCAATTGTGTAAGAGCGGAAGTAGGCGAGGCGCTCACTCGGCGAACGCTGCAAAAGCTCGTCAGGGAAAGCCCTTGGGGGCACCTTCAGTACTCCTCATACAGGATGAGATCATCCGCGCTCAACGTCTTTGTCACGGCTTCCACTGCCAAGGGCGCTGCCACACTGTCGTCAGGCGGAACTTCCCCCTCGACCGAAGTGTTACAACGCAGTTCGCCCCGACCGGTCTGGATTGTGGTGACAATACCCTTAGCTTCTCGATCCTTGGTGCGCTGCACTCTTAAAGCATGTTCTCCCTCAGCAGAAGCGAGAAAATCGGCGAGCTTCTTCGCGGTCACGGTGAATTGCCCGGCATGGTGACGCGTTCGCCCCCGCAACTCGGCGGTGGCCAGCATTAACTCGCGCTCCGATTTGCCTCGCAGGACACCATAGTGCTCCGAGATGCACTGTACCCATCGGTTCCGCACAAAGGCGTAGGCCACTCCGGCATCATAAGGGTCATAGCGAACGGCTACGAGCGTGCGCTCGACTTCAGGGTTCCGCAACGCTGCGGCCCAGTAAAACGTGCGGTTGATCTTCACTCCTTTGCCGGGCACAACGCGTGCCTGGCCCCGCACGGTTGTGGGCAGGGTCCACAGCCGGAACTCTTCGTCATAAGCGATCATACGGTGAGGACGAATTCCACTTTGTGCCAGCCCGGCAGCGAACGCCTCACGCGGCGTTTGCCCGAGGGCAGGGTGGGAGATGGTGTCGTAGACCTCGTAGGCCCATTCGCACAGGCCTTCGTAAAGCTCGGCGAGCGTCCACTCGGCGTGCCGCTTGGGATTCACGCTCCGCGTAACTTGCCGAATATTTTTCATGATTTGGGTGTTGCCGGCCAGATTATGAATGAAGCGGGTGTTTGAAGTCCCGAATAGCCTCTCACAGACCGAGCCGAATCGTGCTTTTGCCGGCGGGCGTGTCTTTTTAGTGCACTCGAACCGTGCGAGGAGGGTGTCGAAATAAACGCTTCCAAATTCCTTGCCGCCATCCACGACCAGGCTCTGGGGAAGCCTCCCGTGGCGGCGGACACACTCGCGAAGCACCATCATGCAGGAACGATAGCTCGGTGGATCGAAGGTGAGAAAAATCGCCAACAGCCGGCGTGAGAATGCATCCGTCAACATCGTGTACCAGGGTCGGCCCAGATTCTGCCGGGTGCGCGAGCAGACCAGTTCGATATCGAGTTCCGTGTGGTCAATATGACAGATCTCAAAGGGGCGATCGCCGTGCCGGGGAGTCTTCAGTTCGAGCTCGAAGTAGAAGGGCTCCTGGGAGTAGGCCGCTCGATGACCCTTGCGTTTCGAACTCTGATCAAACCCATCCCGCTTGCGCACCGCTGTGCAAAAGGTCATATAGCTGGGACTCCGCGCGCCCTCCTGCTCACAAGCGCGCCGGAGCCAGATCCAGCAGGCGTAGCGATTTTTCTGCTTCTTCGTCTGGTACTCGGTCTTGATGACTTCATTCAGGAGTTGGGCCGAGTTTTCTGATAGCCTCGGGGCGCAATTACCGGGCCGAGGTCGCGGTAAAAGCCCCACGTACCCAGTACCCCAGAAACTTTTAGCGCCGCGATATGCCGCCAGCCAGCGCCGCAGTGTGCGAACGGGAACTGGGCGTGCTGCCAGTGGCGGACCTCCGTTCAGGTGATGGCGAACGATCTCTGATCGGTCGTTGGCCACTCTCAAGTCATCTTCGCTGGC
>PMMJ01000316.1 GCA_003162255.1 Acidobacteriaceae bacterium
GCGTATCCGCGCCTGCCTCAAACAGCCGGAATCGCAACCGGTGTCGATGATCGAGCAGATCACCGTGCTCCTGGCTTTGACCGCGAACCTGTTCGACGCGGTTCCGATCGAGAAGGTGGATGGTGCGGAGCAGGCGCTCCAGAAAGCAACGGCGGATATTCCGGCGGACGTACTGGGGCGATTAACGTCAGCCGACAAATTGAGCGATGACGACCGAAAGGCGATTCTAGAAATCGCCACCCATGCGCTTGCTCCGTTCCAGCCAACTCCTAAACCCGAACCTGCCTCTGAACCAAGACCCGCCGCTGCACTCAAATCCACTTCTAAACCCAAACCTGCCGCCGAACCCAAACCCGCCGCCAAGGCCTCGCCATGAGCGGTACGATGGAGAGTCTGCGTCGAAAAATCGACGGCGCGGGGGATCTCGAAGGCGTCGTTCGTTCGATGAAGGCGCTGGCGGCATCCAGCATTGGACAATACGAAAAGGCAGTCCAATCGCTGGATGACTACTATCGCACGTTAGAGCTCGCCTTAGTTGCGTGTCTCCATCAGGCAAGGCCGGTTCCATTTGCAGTTGCCAAGCGCCCTCCGCATGAGGGACGGCACGAAGTAAAGATCGGCGCAGTTGTTTTCGGTTCTGACCAGGGCCTCGTCGGCAGGTTCAACGAGGTGGTCGTGGAATTGGCCGTGAACAAGCTCAGAACGTTGCCCGGCAAAATGACAAAAATCTGGGCGGTAGGCGACCGCGCTCATGCACTCCTGGCCGACAGCGGTCTGGCCCCGGTTGGACTGCTATCGGTTCCGACCTCAGTCAATGCCATCACGCCCCTCGTTGGCCAAACTCTCATCGATATCGAGGCGGCTCTCGAGCACGGCAATGTCGTGGAGGTCTATGTCTTCCACAACCACCCGAAATCCGGAGCTATTTACGAGCCCGTTGGCAAGCGGCTGCTGCCGCTCGATGATACTTGGCAAAACAAGCTCGCTTCCCTGCCCTGGCCTACAAAAAGTCTGCCGGAGGTCATCGAAGGAGCCACTTCTGCGCTTCATGCTTTCGTTCGAGGATACGTCTTTGTTCTGCTCTTTCAAGCGTGCGCCGAATCTCTTGCCAGTGAAAACGCCAGCCGTCTGGCGGCGATGCAACGCGCGGAAAAGAATATCGAAGACATTCTGGAGGATCTAAACCGCACGTTGCACCGCGTGCGACAGGAATCCATCGACGAAGAGCTGTTCGACGTAGTCTCCGGCTTCGAAGCGCTGACGGGACGCGGGCGCCCAGCCTAAATCCCCCGCCTGACCAAAACTGCACAGGCTCCGCGCATCTCCGCACAAAAATACTGTTTACGACAGGCAATATGCCCACTAAAAAGGAAGTGATTCGTGTCTCTCTCCATCACAAGTTCAAGATCCCGGATGACGCATCGTGATCCGTATGACCTCCCTTCGCAGAGGACATGCGCTGGGCTGGGCGAGAAGTGACCACTCTTGCTCAGAAGGATCGAAGCCAATGCCAAGAAAGCCGAGGTGGCTGTTTTTCTCGTGCAAGAGTTCTCCTCCGCGAGTCTGAGTAGCGTGAAGCTCCAGAAGAACCGCGGCGACTGGGCAACCTCTGTCCGAGCATTCCCAGAGCGGACTAACGCTCAGGAGGAGAAGAACCAGATTCTCGGCCCGATCTCGGTGTGGCGGACGGGTTTTAGATTACATCCTGCTTTATCTTGGGAGCATGTGCCCTCAGCCTGGTCAACAGCGAGACGGTGCCCAGAGTTGTCCTGACGATTCTGCTGTTCATTGAAACGCACCGGTAGGGCGCAAGGGCGCATTTGAATCTCCATCACTGATTCGTAAGCGCGACCAGACCAATCAGTTGCAGACTAAACTCCTTACTTCGGGACCAGGGTGCGTTCAAATTCTCTCTCCCCGATCTTTATCAAGTTTTTGACGATCTTTTTTCCGCCCCACGAACCGTGAGGGGCTGCAATTCGATCCTCTTTCGGACGCCCACGGCGAAACCAGAATGTTTCTTGGTGCTCCTCAACCACGAGGCCGCTCTGCTTTCCGCCTCCGCCTGTTCTTGAGGCGACATTGTCAGGCGGATGTCTTTCTTGCCCACCTCGATTTGTTCGAGCAGCGTGGTCGCCGTTTTTTCTGCGAGCAGATACCACATATAAGCGGAAACGGAGGCGGGTTGGAAGCCCGCGATTTGTCCATCTCCGTTGCCCGGGACCTCTTTGATCTGACAAAAATGCTCGGCCAAGCGAAGCTGGGCCGAGGGGTCGCCGGCCTCGGCGGCTTCGATAATCGCGGAGAATGAGTGGCTCTCTCCATTGCCCGCGCTCAGGGGCCGGGCTTGCGAGTTGTTCATGGTGAGGTAAAGTAACTCGGTGCGGCTGGAGACGCCCAGCTTGTCAAAAATACGGAACAGATAATTCTTGACCGTATGCGGGCTGAGTTCGAGGGCCTGGGCGATTTCGCGGTTGGTCATGCCCCCAGCCAGGTGCTGGATGACCTGGCGCTCGCGCTCGGAAAG
>PMMJ01000201.1 GCA_003162255.1 Acidobacteriaceae bacterium
TGGCCGCTTTTTTAAACCGGACGAATGGTGCCCGCGGGCGGAGCCGTGCTGCTATTGGCTCCGGCCCATTCAGCTTCGGAATTCGGGTCAGAAGATTCCCGCTTCAAGTCGAGATGAAAGTGCGTACCAAAACCTGGCCGCTTTTTTAAACCGGACGAATGGTGCCCGCGGGCGGAGCCGTGCTGCTATTGGCTCCCGCGCATTCAGCTTCGGAATTCGGGTCAGAAGATTCCCGCTTCAAGTCGAGATGAAAGTGCGTACTAAAACCTGGCCGCTTTTTAAAATCGGAAGAATGGCGCCCGCGGGCGGAGCCGTGCTGCCATTGGTTTCCGCGCATTCAGCTTCGGAATCCGAGACAGAAGATTCCGGCCTCAGCCCTGGTAGATGGTGCGTACCAAAACCTGTCCGCTTTTTGATGGGATCCGGATCTGGCATGATGGCCAACAGTGCCCCCGCAGCAACTGCAACTTCTGCCGTTCCCTGCTCCACCAAGCGGCACGGTCTGTGTCAATGACGGGGTGTCTTTCCAGACCGAGGGCACCCAACGCGTGATCTCGGTGCACGGTGTCGTCTTCGCCCACTACAGCATGGAGGACGGGGCTGCGGAAGCATATGCGATGATCACGCTGTGGGAATCGGAGTACGCGACACAAGCCCAGATCGCCCGGGCCTTCGGTTACTCGGCGCGAAGTCTCCGCCGCTACCAGGAACGCTTCGCGGCGGAAGGGATCCCTGGTTTGGTGCGGAAGCCGGGGCGGCCAACGGGCCGCCGTTCCGGTGGCGCCAAACAGCGGGGACGGGATCAAACGATTCTGCACTTGAAAACCAACGGGGCCAGCAACCGTGTGATTGCCGGCAAACTGGGGCTGTCGGAAGGTGCGATTCGGAAGCGGCTCCTCCGGCTGGGATGGCAGCCCCAGACCGAGCCTGCGGCGTCGGGTTCGCTGTTTGAGCAGGACACTACCGGCGATGCGTCTCCCACACCAGAAATTTCCGCGAACACAATCGGCATTTTCAAAGACACCGCGCCAACGGCCAACCAGCAGCAAGGTGGACCCGGCGAGGGCGTAGAACCGGTGCCGGTCAGCCGCGATCCCAATCCTCCGGACCGGTCGATGGACCGTCTTTTGGCCGCGATGGGATTGCTCGAAGACGCCGCGCCCGTGTTCGCTCCCGCCGCGAGTCTTCCCCGGGCAGGCGTGCTGCTGGCCATTCCGGCTCTGGTCGCCAGCGGTGTCCTGGCTGTGGCCCGCCAGATCTACGGCTCGATTGGACCGGCCTTCTACGGGTTGCGGACCACGCTGGTGGCCTACCTTCTGTTGGCGTTGCTACGAATCCCCCGCCCCGAGACCCTGAAAGAGTATTCGCCCGCCGATCTCGGACGCATCGTTGGATTGGATCGGCTGCCCGAAGTCAAGACATTGCGCCGAAAACTGTCGCGCCTGGCGTCCCGCAAAGCCAGTCAGAAATTCGGCCGCGAACTGGCCCGGCGCCGCATCGCCGAACGAGGCCGCATGATGGGCTTTCTCTATATCGACGGCCATGTCCGCGCTTACCACGGCAAACACACGATTCCCAAAGCCTATGTCACCCGGACTCGTTTGGCCGCCCCGGGGACGACCGACTACTGGATCAACGATAAGAAAGGAGAACCGCTCTTTGTCGTGACCGCTGAAGCCAACGCCGCGATGACCCGGATGTTGGTCCCCTTACTGGAAGAGGTCCGCAACTTGACTGGTCCCCGTCGGCGCGTCACGATCGTCTTCGACCGCGGCGGATGGAGTCCGAACCTCTTTCAGAAGCTGCTGGCGATGGGGTTTGACATCTTGACCTACCGCAAGGGCCATGTGCGGCCGATTGCCGAAAAGAGATTCGTCTTGCGGACGGCCAAGCTGGATGGCCATCCTGTGAAATACCTTCTCCACGACCACCCCGTGCGGTTTCTGCACGGCAAACTCCGGCTGCGCCAAGTGACTCGGCTTACTGACAACGGCAAACAGACGTCCATATTGACGAGCCGGTGGGACCTGCGCGATATCGTTGTCGCCTACCGGATGTTCGAACGCTGGCGTCAGGAAAACTTCTTCAAGTACATGCGGGAACANNTGGAGACGTCTCGCTCGATTTCATCGAAGGCCGGACTCCCACGCTCGGTGAGTTCCAAGCGGCGGACGAGAAGATCCATCGGGAGATCCAGGAGGCCGCCGAGCGCGTTGCCGAACTTGCCGCTCAGCAGAAATCGCTGCCGCTCCGCGTGCCCTTGGCGGAGGCGCGGCCCAACCAGGATCTTGTGAAGCTGGCGACGGAACGGCAACACCTGACCAATGTCCTCAAACTTGTGGCCTACCAGATCGAAAGCGACCTCGTAAATCTGATTCGCCCCCACTATGCGCGGGCCGAGGAGGAAGGCCGGACGCTTATCCAGACCGTCCTGCAATCATCGGCTACACTCGAACCGGCGGATCGGGAACTGCACGTCACCCTGGCTCCCCTCAGTTCTCCGCATCGATCCCAGGCGGTGGCCGCACTGTGCCAGGACCTCAACACAACGGAGGCATGTTTTCCGGGAACCGAGCTTCGCATGCGATTCGCAGTCGCAGGCTATCCCAAATGAGCAAAGCGGACAGGTTTCGAGAGGGGTATGTCAGGAGTTCTGAAG
>PMMJ01000021.1:0-3698 GCA_003162255.1 Acidobacteriaceae bacterium
GGCGTCTGGGCGATGGGAAAGATACCGCGCAAGGGCTTCGGCCCGGCCCCCTGGGCGTAAAAGAATCCGCCCGGCAGCGCGAAGGCGTTGATTTCCTCGGTATCCAGCACCTTGATGGTGAAGGGCACCTTGGCATCGGAATTGCGCACCAGGTTCTGGCCGATGCGATTGACGTACTCGTTGACCACCGGGTCCTGCACCAGCTTCACGCTCTGCTCGACCTGCATCGAATATTGCTTGCCGATCTTGATTTCGGTTTCGAGCGAGTACCAGTCGCCCAGACCGCGGCCGCCGACCTTGCGGTTGCCGATGGCATCCACGTCGTCCTTGCCGCCGTCGTGCTTGACCTTGCTGTCGTCGGGCTCCTGGACGGGAGGCGGCCCGCTAGGAGCAGCGTCGGCGCTGCTCGAAGAAGAATCCGCAGGCGGAGCGGGCGTCGCGCTGGGGGTTGACGACGGATCCTGCGGCGGAGCCGGGGTCGCCGTGCCGGACGGCACCTGAGCCGTCTGATCCTTTGTAGTCTGCGGCTGCGAAGCCTGCGGCTGCGCGTTTGGAACCTGGGACGTTTGATTCTGTGCCAGCGCGGGCAAAGCCATCAACGCCAGTAAACTCAGGGAGATCAGCGAATTACGGAACGACATTTGGACTACCCCGCGGGAACCCGATCGGTGAAGTGATTATACCTCCGATAGCAAGTCGGAGTGGACGGAGTTTCCCCACCTAGTTGGACGCAGGGTTACGCCGGAAAGTTACCTGTTATTTTCCCGGAAACGTGACGGCTGATTCGATTTCGAGTCGCCGGCGCGAGACGGCAGGAAAAGAAGACTCGCGGCCGCGGAGCTGGGCCGCCCTACCTGCGGCTCTCCACGCCTGCTACTCTAGTGGTGTTAACAATGTGGTTACTGAACCCGTCAGTATCGGGTACCCCCCTCCCCCCTCCCTATTGGAATCATAGAGTTAGGGGAAAATTCGGTAGTGTCCTAAGAGTGCGCAGTGTTAGGACAGTACCGAAAATTCCCGCAAAATCTTTGAGTTTAAAGGACTTGTAGCTAAGATATTTATAAATCAATGACTTAGGTTGTCAAAGAGCGCTGAAAATGGGTTTGGGGCAGCTTCCAGGGCCGTCTTGGGAGACCGGCACACTTTTTGCTGCCCCAATCAGATCTCCATTATCGCGCTTGGTGGGTTGGATGTCTGTGATGGGCGGGCCGGGCGTTTGTGACGAAAAAAAGTGAAAGGCCCTTGGCCAATCGAGAGCTTGCTCTTCACATCGACTTCATCCGGCAGATGCAACTTGAAACCTTTTCGCTCTCTGGCGAGAAAGGATTGAACTTCGTCCAGGCCGGTCATGAGCTGTTCAAATGCGGTTTTCATTGTCTATCTCCGGTAGCTGTCAAAATATTTCGACAACGGTCTGTCTGTTCATCTTGTACCCGAATGGACGGCTGCACGTCTCTTTGTTGATGCGCAACCGCTCGCGGAGCTTCTCCGTCGAACGGCTTCTGGATTCTCTTACCGCGCTGGGGCAGGACGTCGAGATTTCGGTGCGGCCCGCGCGCCAAGGGTCACGGCGAAGTTTCCGTCACGTGATCGACCTGCTCGCCGCTTGGACGGGCGAGGCCCCCGTCTCTCCACTAATGGTTTTGCTGACTGGTGAAACCTCTAGTGCACGGTTTGAACTCCCTGACGCGCCCTTGCCGAGTGCGAACGGTGTAGGGGTCCTTCGACTGCGCCGGAACTTCACTTCGTGAAGTCCCGGCTACGCTCAGGATGACAACTTGGATGGGGCGAAGCGGCGATGGCAAAAGCAGGTCCTTCGCTCCGCTNNAACGCGCAAGGATGGGGCACCCGCTGACACCTGATGGCTGCTTACGTCCAGCGAAACCAGCGCAATGCCAGGATGAACGAGACTCCTCCCCAGATTGCCAGGACCAGCAGTCGCCCCGATTGTGAGCCCAGGGTTGCGCCTTCCAATATCGTGGCCCTTAGCGCGTCGTTGAGCGCGGTTAGGGGGAGAGCTTTGATGAAGGGGTGGGCGATCGCGGGGAATCTATCGTAGGAAAAGAAGACGCCGGAGAANNCCCGAAGGCTACGGCTCCTAGCGATCCCAGCAGGGCGATCGAGAGGATCGATCCCTGGACTGGCATGTGAAAGACCACTACTCCGAAGCCCAGGAGCAAGCCTACTTCTATCACCATCAAGACCAGGCGGCTGCTGGTTAGGGCCAGCAGGAAATCGCTGCGGCGCATGGGCGTGGCTACGAAGCGCTTCAGCAGTTTGCGCTGGCGCATTTCTACCAGCGCGAAACCTACTCCCCACATGCCGGAGTTCATCAGGTTCATCCCTAGCAGGCCGGGGATGAGGAAATCGATGTAGCGGGAGCCGGCCTCGCTGGAGGATTGGGAAGTGGTGGCTAGCGCATCTTTGCGTCCGGCGGCGGATTGCAGTTTGGCGTCGATTTCGGCGCGGGAGAGGACGCTCTCGGGGCGCGAGGGATCGTAATCGTAGGTGTAACTGCCGTCGGGATTCGCCTCGATTGCGAGATCGAACTTGCCGAAGTGGAAGGCCTTCAGCGCCGCCGCGCGATCGAGGATGGTGGCTCGGATGATGGAGTGGGCGGGACTTTTGTCGGACGAGTTCTGAAGCATGGCTAACGTTTTCTCGGCGCCCGCGCCTTCGATCACGACTACTGACGTGATGTCCGCGGGCTTGTTGCGGAAGGCTATGCCGAGGCCTGCCGCCAGCAGCAGCGGAAAAATGAAAACCCAGAATACGACTTCTGGCTCGCGTTTGAGTTCCAGGATGCGCGCCCCCAGGAGATGACGGTATCCGGACCAGCGACTGTTGTGGCGCGCGGAGGGAGCGGGATGGGAGCGCCGATTCTTATCGGCATCGGGGTGGAGCTGGGGCGGGTTGGTTTCCGTGGTTGCCATTCATTCTTCTCGCAGGTGGCGGCCGGTAAGTTGCACGAAGACATCTTCGAGGCTGGCTTGGCGCGTGCTCAGGTGCTCGAGCTGACGGCCGTCGGCGGTTACCGCGTCCAGAAGAGCGGGGATGGTGAGGTGCGGCTCGCGGACACTTAGGCAAACGGAGGAATCCTCGCGGCGGACGGACTCTACGCTGGGCAGGGAACGCCAGCGGTCGAAGTTGTCATTCTCTTTGTCTCTCTCTTTGTCGGTGTTGTTGCCGTTGCCGGCGTTTCCGTTCTTACTCGCATTCTTACTAACTTGACTAACTTGGAACTCAACCACGTGATGGCCGCCGAGACGGTCGATCAGGTCGTTGGGAGTGCCTTCGGCGATGATTACGCCATGGTCGACTATGGCTAGGCGGTCGCAGAGACGCTCGGCTTCGTCCATGTAATGCGTGGTGAGCAGGACGGTGCCCCCTTTTTTCTGGAAGGCTCGGACGATATCCCAGAGCTGGCGGCGGCTTTGGGGATCGAGGCCGGTGGTCGGCTCGTCTAGAAAAAGGATGCGCGGATTGCCTACCAGTGCGGTGGCTACGGCCAGGCGCTGCTTCTGGCCTCCGGAAANNTTTTCCGACAGGCGCGTTTCCTGGAGCGAGATGCCGATCCACTCGCGCAACTGACGCGGGTTATCGTCCCAGGTGTGTCCGAAGATGCGGACTTCTCCGGAAGTCGGGGCCAGCAGGCCCTCCAGGATTTCTATGGTGGTGGTCTTCCCCGCTCCGTTGGG
>PMMJ01000021.1:3759-3897 GCA_003162255.1 Acidobacteriaceae bacterium
CGCCACAGGATTGCGTTCAGCTTCCTGGCATCGGTCGCGTCGGGCTTGGTGAAATCCATCTGCGACGATTCTTTTGCTCCCGCGGCTTTCTTCTCGTTCACTCGATAGATCAGGCCGCTGCGCAGATTCTGGTCGTCG
>PMMJ01000152.1:0-149 GCA_003162255.1 Acidobacteriaceae bacterium
GGAATCTGCAACGCCTGGTTCCGGAGTCCTTCGAAGAGAATACTACTCAGGTAACGCTCGCCGAACGACGGCAGAATCACAACGATTAACTTCCCGGCGTTTTCCGGACGGCGCGCCACCTGCAATGCCGCGACCACCGCCGCTCCCGA
>PMMJ01000152.1:191-5687 GCA_003162255.1 Acidobacteriaceae bacterium
CCGCCGGTGCCGACGCCGGAGATCAGAAAATCGACGCGCCCGTCCGTATCTTCCCAAATCTCGGGACCGGTAGTCTCGAAGTGAATCTTCGGATTTGCCAAGTTGTCAAATTGCTGGAGCATGTAGCCGTTTGGCGTGCTGGCAAGCAGTTCCTCGGCCTTTAGAACCGCGCCTTTCATTCCGCGCGGACCGGGCGTAAGAACGATTTCCGCGCCAAAGGCGAGCAGCAGGACGCGCCGCTCCAGGCTCATGGTCTCGGGCATGGTGAGGATCAGTTTGTAGCCTTTGACGGCGGCGACAAAGGCGAGAGCGATTCCGGTGTTGCCGCTGGTCGGCTCGATCAGAATGGTTTTCCCGGGGTGAATCCGGCCGGCACGCTCAGCGTCGGCAATCATGCTCACCCCGATGCGGTCCTTTACACTGGCCAGGGGATTCTGGCTTTCCAATTTCGCCACGACTTCGGCGGCCGCGCCCTGCGTAACCCGGTTCAGACGCACTAGGGGCGTGTGGCCGATCAGTTCCGTTACATCCTTTGCGATTTTCATAGTACGGTTTGATTCTCCCCGCTTCCTGGAATCGGCGGTTCGGGCATCAACCTCCCCGGCGCCGCCTAATGCAACTAACTCTACTACTTTACTCGCCTATCGAAAGTGACACAAATCACATGCCCCCGTGCACCACTCTTGGCCCCTGCTGGATCCCCTGCTACGCGGCTTCAGATCGCCGGCAAATCGTTCCTGCGAGATATCCTATCGCAAGTTGCGTCACCGGACGGGCGATGTTCCATCGGGGAGGGTTCAAGCCTGGCGATTGATGCCGTCGTAGCGATTGGCGTGGTGCGCCGTAAGTTCGTAGCAGGGATGGAAATGCTTTAGAGGGGCTCAGCTGCAACCGCGCCGGGAAACGTGGGTTTTGGTATCTGAGGTAAAACGGCCCTACCGTCCGGCTAAAACACTTAAACGTGCAGGGCTGCTCTGGACCGCTCGCGCTTGTCTTCACGAAGTTGGGCTGCGGTAAACGCAGAGCCGCAAGTACCACATCTCCAACTCGTAAATGCGCTAGTCAGCAGGCTCGTTCCGTCGTTACTCGTCTGGGTTTGGTTCGCGCGTACAGCCAGAACCAACTCCCCGCCGCACTCCGAACATTCACGCTTTTGCATAGCCCTCATCAATGACTCTTCCAAGAAAGAAACGAGTCGCCGAACTGTAAGCTCGCTCGCCACGGGAGGCTGTCTTGTGGGGGGAGCCTCCCCGCATTTCGCAATCTGCTACAGGGCCTTAGGTCCGTAGAACAGCCGAGCTTTCGCGGGCGAGGCGCCCGCACCACACTTCGAAATGCTAGGCGCTAACCCGTACGGATACTAACTCCGGGCTGCAGTGGGAATTTTGCATGGACTTAACCGCATCTTCCGCTGTAAATCTCCCCATGATCAAGGCGAGCTTGCGATTGGTCGTCGTCTGAATGGGAAGCCGGTCAATCCGCAGCACGTACTGAGGAGCATGAGCGCCGCCGCGGTTCACCTTCACAACAAATTTGATATTTTTCATGGTTCCTTTCTGTTCTGTCTCTACGACGATCTGACAAAAAACGATCTGACCAACGGATAAGCTAAGGAATCCCGTTGCCAGCACGAACCTTAGATCGGCTTGGGTTTGGCGTCGGAAAGATCCCCAGCCGCTCAACGTCGTGACTCAGACTTCTCCTCCGATCTCAGAAGGAGACAATTTTCAGAAAGGCTAACTGAGAGTATATCTAAAAGGGTAAGAAAAGGAACTTACTCAACACTAATCGTAAGCCTGTACGCTACTGTTGTCAAGCTTTCCGCACCCGCTATGCATAACCAACGTCAATACCGCAGTGGCCTGGAACCGCCACGAAGTTGCCTGGCATTCCCACACCAGTGTTAGCGCGAGCCCGCATTCCCGACTTTGCCAACGATCCCTGGCGCTTCACGATCTACCCGCGCTGAGGCCATCGCGCCCGCCTTTCTGGAATCAAAAAAACTGACCGAAACCGGTACGCGGTCTCGGTCAGCGGAGAGTCGTGTTTTCTCAGCAAATGCTTGTCAACTTACTTCTTGTCTTATCGGGCTTCTGCGATGTGGGCCTGGTGACCCGCGTCGGAGACAGCGGCCACAAACGCATCTGCGCTTCGCGGCGTTGCCACCCTGCCCGAAAGAATGCTGCGGAACATCATGTGCTTGCCATAGATGGCGCGCGTGGAGTCGTTATCCTGCTCCACTACCGCACCTTCCAACGTCAAGCCGGCGAACGCGCCCTTCGCGCGCGAGTAGGTTAATACTTCAGTATTCAGTGTCCAGTCGGTTCCGGCCGATGCATGACGGCCCACCGGGCCCGCTGCCACCGATCCCTCACCGGTAAGTTCGAACTTACTGGAAAGCAGATGCTGCAAACCACGGTCGTTCATGACCAGAAGAACCAGGTCCACGCCTTCGACTCCGATCTGCAATCCCCAACTTCCGCCGCCCACCGAGACGAATGCGGGAGCGCTCCAACCTTCCGGCGTGCGGCAGGAGGCCACGCCACGTCCGTGCTTGCCGCCAATGATGAAGCCAGCTTTGACTAGGTTGGGCACGATGACGATGCACTTCGCACCGCTCAGTACTTCTTCCGGGATGCCTTTGTCAGGCGTTGCCATAATCGATTGGAGAACATCCACGGATTTTTGCATGCGCTCGACCGTGTTTTCGCGATCCGAGCCAGCCCACGCGAGGGTTCCAACAAGGCCAATCAAACTCATCAAGAGCAGCGAGGTTATCTTTTTCATGAAATTGTTCCTTTGAGATCTCTTGCACAGATCTCTTGAACTAAGAGGGGAGGACTCCAGNNGCTGACTTAGTTCAGGCAACCTGAAAGAGAGAACAGAAGCGTCTCGTCTCAGCGTTCATGATCGCTCATCCGACGCGAGCATAGCTGGTCTGCATTGCTCACTTTCGCCGATATGTAAAGCCAGCGAGTCGGTCTCCGCTGCGTGGGGGCTGACACTTTTCGGCAGGTGTGAGCAATCTTGCACAGAATGGCAAGCCCCTGACGTGTCATCTTTAGTTTGGCTGAAATGCGGAAAGGGAGACCCTCCTTAAAGAGCACTTCGGCCACTTGCCTCATCGCGGAACCACTCGTGCATGGGGAGAAAAACGAAGGTGGATCGTGATGGAACGCGCTCTTCGCCGATTGCGCGATCGCTTTCATAGACGGCTTGCCTCCGTCAATGCTGCCATCTCCAAGCTGATTGCGTCGCTTACGCCACCGGATCGCGGTTTTGCCTCGCAGAGGATGTGCCCGTTTTGCGGGTTAATCACATCGCGGTCCAAATCGTCTTGCCTGGAGTGCGGGAAGTCCCTTGCTCCAGTTGGGTCGGCAAGATAACAGATGAGTTTCCCGGGGACGCTCATTTCGGCGACCCTCAAATAAGCAGAGGAGATTAATCATGCTTTGGACAATTTTCGTTGTGCTTCTGATCCTGTGGCTTCTTGGTTTCAGCCTCCACGTGGGCGGAGCGCTCATTCACTTGCTGCTGGTTATTGCGGTGGTGGTGCTGATCATTAACCTGGTGAGCGGACGGAGTGTTGTATAAGGCCAACGCTCGAGAAGTTGGCGGAGCTTAGAATAGTTGCGGTATTGCTTGTAACCCGCTTGTGTAGAGACGGGGCTCGCCCCGTCTCTGTCGGGCGTAATCCAGCATTTTTTGGCGGTCGCAGCAATCCGGGATTCACTTAGGCGTCAGAACGATCTCCCTGCAATGTCCTAATCGGTGAGCGACGAGGTGCCGGGGAAAGGCAGGTTTCTCAGAATTGGGCACTCCCGTTCCGGATTCTCCACGGTCTTGGCGAAACCGGCACATCCCTCTCGCCAGTTGGCAGTGGAAGAGCGCTCGGCGCCGGAGGGCACTCGCCGCAGATTCGAGTGATCACCGGCAGTAAGCGGCTGGGCGCTTCGTCCTTGGGGACGAAGGCATCCACAACACTCAATGCGTGTTCTGGAACCTTGTCGTCACTGGAGACCATGACGATCGGAAGTTGTGGCCGGAGGCGCTTCAACTCGGTCGCGACTTCATGCCCATCCATCTCGGGCATGTGGTAGTCGACAATCACGGCAGCGACCGCACTGGCTAACGCAATTTGCAAACCTTGTCGTGCGGAGTCGGCAGTGAGCACCTCAAATCCACGTCTTTCGAGCAGTGCTCGCTGGTAACCCAGCATGCTGTCATCGTCGTCGATGCAGAGAATCGTCTTGCGTCCTGGGTAATTAGACATAATTTGGCCCCACATCGTGTCACGATCATCCACGATAGGCCGGGCCGTGTCTGTTCAAATTTGCACACTTTTCGCGACACTCTTGTATGGCGCTCTGTTGCCCGCAACGAGGCGCGCAGAACGACTTGCCAACGACCGTCAGTTTCGCGAACGCGAACCAGCAATGCCCAGCGCGATCCCGCCTGCGATCAGCACAACACTGATGATCGGCGAAACCCGCTCGCTGTGACTGGTCTGAACCCCGAAGTTCGTGCCTCCAACCTTAATGCCCTCCCTCTCGGTATGGGGAACGGGCACGACCAGGGATGCGATGCCGAGCACCACCAAAACAAGGCCTGCAAACAGCAAGATTTTCATCGCCGACTCCTCCACCGTCATGCGTCATACGAAGGCGGAGGGATCCATCCGCATCCGTGTAATTGTGCGATCGCGGGCAACAACTCGCTGGCTAAACAATCCTTGGCGATCAGGGCATCTATCAGGTTCAACATGTGCTTCGGAACATCCGTCGCCTCGGTGAGCAGGATGATGGACGCTTGCGGCCGGAGTCGCCTCATTTCGATGGCAAACTCGCGCCCGTTCATTTTGGGCATCAGGTAGTCAACGATCACAACGTCAATCGAGTGCATAGAGGCCAGTTCTAATCCCTTACCGCCACTGGGAGCCGTCAGGACCGTATACCCGAAGCTCTCGAGGAACAATTTCTCGCATTCCAGCACGTCCTTGTTATCGTCGATGCAAAGAAGTACTGCGCCTTGGCGTGCCGGATACTGCGATGGGGGCATGGTTCACCTTCAAGAACCCATTCTCAGACACTTGGAGTTGGAAAGCTGCTCAAGATTGCTCAAACCGTGGAATGCACTCTCGATTTCATACAAGCCACCGTTATCTGATTTCTTATGGATTTGCGCTGCGGAGAATGGCTAGTCGTGCAGAACTATGTTAAGCAGCGAACTGTGGACCTGCAGCCCGCCTTCCGGGCCACCGGAGTAATCGACAAAACCCAGTTTCCTGAACCGGTTCATGAAAAAGCTCACCCGCGNNCTGGTCGACCAGATCCTCTTCATAACGGATATTCCGCGCCAGCAAATAGGCCACGAACAGATCGGAAAACGCGTGTTCGCGGTGCAGCGCATCGATCATCGCCTTCTTGTCGATCCGCAGAATTTCACAATCCGTCAGGGCCGCCGCTGATCCCATGCGCTGAGTCCGGCCCACCAGCG
>PMMJ01000187.1 GCA_003162255.1 Acidobacteriaceae bacterium
GGCCATCGTCGTTTCTCCTCTTCGGTTCTAAGACTGCACTGTTCCGGCTGGCAGCTTGAATATCCGACTTTCTTTCATTGTGGACTTCGCCTGTTCTACTACTCCGCAAAAGCCAACTCATGAGTAACATAGGCCGGCTTTTCCAACTCGACAATACGCTCAATCAAGATGCGATGCTCCGCCAGTTCTTTCGGGACCGTGACGCGCAAATGGAAAGGTCTGATTTTTCCGTCAGCGCCGGCGACCTGCTCGTCGATTTCAAGCTTGGCGCCGGTAGCCGTTTCCAGAAACAGGGAAAGTCCCTGGCGGGTCCCACGCCATTGAGACAAGGTGGCGGCGGCCGCCGTCAGTTCCCGCAGCCGGCCCAATCCCGTAGACGGAGACGCAGTAGACGATGGGCTCTCCATGCGCGGCACGTCCAACAGCACCTCAAGATCGACCCAGCTTGCTAGATAAGGAACGAATGCTTCCGGAGCCCGGTAGGGGTCGAAGTTGGCCTCGAGGGAATCCAATGCGGACTCCGACGGCGCGTGCATGGTTTCCATGACGTCGAGAATCGCGAACAAGGGATTCCCCGGCTGCACAGCATTCTGGAAGACCGAGGGCAAGAGCCTTTTAATCTGTTCCTTTTTCATCTTCGGTTACGACCTCAATATCATGCTCGCCCGAACAGAACAACCAATTGGGGGGTAGCGTCACCTTGTCGTCAAACGTGTTCTGCGAACACGGCGAATAGCTCTTACCGCCATCGCGGCTTCGATACACGCCAACTTTTCCGCCAGTCAAAATGATGTTGCGTAGCGGATCCGCGGCCAGCGCATCGACACGCTGAAACGGATGCTCGCGGGGNNAAAAAGCCGCAACCGACATCCGGGGCTTGCCACGATTCCTGATCGCCGCGTTTTTCCAAGCGCAGCACGCCTCCGTCGAAAGTGGCGGCAAGAATACTCGCGCCCTGAAACGCCATCTCCACGCAGCTTCCTCCGAGCCAATTCTTGTCGAAGGTCTGCCAACCCTCGGCGGGGTCCTGCGAACCGAGAAGCTCCCAGCAGGAACAACCCTTCCCGGGGTCGCCGAGCACCGCCGCTAGCCCGGCCCATAAAAATGACCGCATGCCGTCGTATTGCACCGCGAGTACCCGGACATCTTCACCCGCTCTGCCAATGTTGCGGAAAGTATTCCCTGCACCGCCTTCGCTGGAGAGAAAAACGCCGCCCATTTTTTTTGCTGCTACCGCGATGCTGATCCCACCCTTCGAGCTCGCGGCAGCCACCGCCCAGTAGCCGATTTGCTGATCGTCGGGGCGAACGAACACTTGCACGGGGGCGGCATCTGCTTGCATGGAGAGTTCGAACAGACCCACTGAAGTCGCGAGGAACAACGACGGCTCACTGCCGCGCGAGATCCAGACCATATCCTCCACATTGAAACCGGTTAGCGCCTTCTCTTGCCAGTTTTCTCCGCAATCCCAGGAAACGTGAACATGCGACCCGTCTGCCCCCCCCGTGTTACGGGTGCTGACGGCGATCAAGCCAGGCACTGCAGGGTGCGCCTGCACGGAGTACACGACTTGTCCGGGAAACTGTCCAGCCGAAACCCAGCCTTCGCCATCATCCATCGAGCGATACAGAACCGCCTGGCTCCCCGCATACCAGGTGTTGGGCTGGAAGGCATCCGCCGCCAAACACTGGACCTCACTCGCGGGAACCTCTTCGACGATAAAATGCGCGTTGTCTACATAACTCACACCTGGTTCGGCCAGGGCCGCGTCATAAATGTTGGAGGTTCTGACTGCCTGCCCAAATCGCCAGCCCGCATGAGATTTTGTGGGCAGAGGATTAATCGCGTTGTAGAGACGGTCCAACACACGTTCCTTCACTGCGACCGCATCTTCTTCCGCCTGGGCGACCACGCGCGCATGAACCTTCACCGTCTTGTAGCGCGCCCAATTGACGACGCAGGTCGTGCCCAGCGGGCGGCGTTCGTCCAAGGCTTTTTGAATTCGTTCCCGCGATTCCGGCGTCTGGAGGGCTTGAAGTTGAGCGGCGGAGACCGCCCCTCGCTGCTGCTGCTCGTCAAGGAAGGGGACGAGAACCACCTCGACGGTTCCCGGGGCAGCGTATGTCCAGAGAGCCGCCTTCGTAAACGCGCGGGCGCGGCTCACCGCCCCAGAACGCTTGGCCAAGAGTTCGAAATCGCGAGCCGTCACTGCGCGCTGCAAGGAATGCAGCTCCTGCGGACCGCGCAGGAGCGCGTTGTCGACTGTCTCCGCGGAGCGTCCGCCCACCGCTGCGGCGGGATTGTTCACTGACACGCCGGGGATCGGATCCTTGAGCACCGTTAAGGTGTTCGCCGCGACGTTGCCGTTCGCCCCACCACCGCGCCGGTACCACACTCGAATTTCCCGTCCAGGCCCGGGCACTTCTGCTAAGGCCTCCGGAGCTTCCTTCAGAGAGCCAGTTTCGTCTCGCGTTCGTACCGAGGGCGCGAATGTGAAGGTGCCGGTGGCGCGATCCACGACATACGCCAAACGGTCCGACCCCAGTTGAGTAAAGTTCTCCACCTCTCGCCAGATCCGATACGACTTGTCTGCGAACTCGCGAGCCGCCGCGCGCTCATCCAATTCCTCAGGTCTCGCTTCGACCCCGACAATAATGTCCAGTTCGTCTTCGGTGGGCGCGACGAGGGGAGGACGGCTAACGTTGAGGGAAAGGCCGCCGAGTCCGGTACCCTTGCCGACCAGTTCCGCTTCGACAAGGTCGCAGTGATGCGCCAGCGCCTGAGCCTCCATATTCCCGGCTGGTATCAACACAGTGCGTGCGACCACAAACACAGGGGGATCGCCGCCGCCGTCCTGGCGAGACACAGTTACTCGAGTGCCACGCGGAATCTCAACCGGCTTATTCGCGGCCTTCGCCAACTTGAACAACAAAGTGACTCCGGCGGACTCGGGCGGCATCAGGCTTACGCCGAGCAAGCGGAGAAACTCCACGTAGGCTTTCTTCGGCACGCGGTTCAGCCGGTAAATCATCGTTTCGGTGAGGAAGGCGAACACTTCAAGCAGCGCCATGCCCGGATCGCTGACGGATAGGTCGCTCCATTCCGGACAGGTTGCGATGATCCGGTTCTGAGCCGCTTCGACCAGTTGGGCAAAGGTCCGATCGTCGAGGTTGGGGGAAGGGATCGCCATCAGGTGCGTTCCCCGGTCAAGTCGAAGGCATACGCCAGCCGTTCGGTATTCATGGTGGCGCGCACCCGGTACTCAAGGGAAATCTCCAGCAACTCGGGCATCGACTCGTCCTCTTTCGCGCGCTCCCCGTCCCCTGCAGTATTTTTTGCATCGGCCTGACGGTCAGGCTGATTTGATCGTGTTGCATCCAGATGAATCACATCGATCCGGGGCTCCCAGCGCTCGAGCGCCTGGCGCACATAGTGAATGGCTAAGCCTGCCGTGGTGTCATCGTTGGGGGAGAAAACCAAGCGGTGCAAATGACAGCCATAGTGCGGCCGCATTACTCTCTCTCCCGGACGGGTCGCGAGCAACATCAGGATTGCCTGCCGCACCGACGCTCCTGCGTCCACCATCTCGATTCCGCCTCGGTTCGAGACGCGCAGGCCCGCATCCTTCGCCGCGTCATCCGCCTCGCGAATCGTGAATCGCCAAGACCTGTAACGAGGCCCACTCATGGCATCTCCGAAACAAAATTCTGTCCCGCATCGCGCACCACGTACATGACCACTCCCGGGGGAGTGCCGTCGGTGAAACCAGTCACGGTGTCGAGACAGAGCCAGTGGTCCTCGACGCGAATGAATTGGGAGTAGCCTTTCTGCACCGCCAGAGTCGTTAAACAAGGTTTGAAGGGGACGACACTGGGACACCCCGAAATCCGCCGGCCTACTGGATCCGGCTCTACCAGTACTCTTCGCCCTTCAACCGTAACGAACGTCTGCGTCGCTTCGATCGAGACCTTGCCGGGACCATGTTTGCAGAACAATCCTGCGTCTTCAGTAAGTGCGAGCATCAAGCCTGCCTGAAATCGATGGTTTTTCCTTTGATCACTACACCGCGACCTGGCGCTTCAATCTCCAAGTCCACCGCGGAATGAAGGACGGCCTTCTCCGGCGAAAATTCCAGAAAACTGCCACCTTTGTTTTCCAGACGAATCGACGCCCCGCTGTCGTCAAGTCTGATCTTCTGTCCACCGGGAGTTCCCAGAGTGAAGCGCCGAATGGAGCTGCCCTCTACTCCGTAATCCCCGGGTCCATTGGTGCCGTACAATCCGCCCAGCACGATGCCTTGCGCAACCTCTCCGCCGATAAACAGCACGAGCACCTGATCGCCCACATCGGGCAGGAAAACGAAACCCTTGCCGGCGCCGGCTCCTGGCGCCATCACTACCATCCAGTCGGTTTCGACTGCGCCCAGAGCCGGGAGCGAAGCCCGGACCCGGCCCAACTTCTCGGGATCATCCACGCTGGTTATCGTGGCCCACGCCGCAGTGACCCCTCCCGTTCGCCGCTCCAATACCAGTGGCACGGTGGAGATCTCGGAAACGAATCCGCTTCGCCGGTTAACCAGGTGAATCACTGACGTCAGGACGTATTGGCCTCCCAGTCCCGTTGCAACTCCCGAAATGTGAACACGCGTGCCGGGCATGAGATCCGGGTCGCCTTCCGCCACACCCGAGAACGTGACTTCGCGGGCACTCCGGAGGTCGAGCTCTGCCTGGGCAACGACTGCGGCATGCCGATCNNCGGCGGAGACCTCCCGTCCAATGCGCGCTCTGGCAGCGCGACTCTCGTGCGGCTCTACTCTCGATGCGTCCCAACCTTTCGCCACCACCGACCGGCAAGCTGGCTCGGCATTGACTTCCAGTCGTGCTTCCAACAGGTTCTTTCCTAGTTCGAGCTCGACGCTGTCACCAGTTCCCGCCAAACCGATCAGGTGCAGCACGTCCCCGCGCAGCGTCAGGTAAAGACCAAATCGCTGCGACACGTCCACCAACAACTCGAGATCGGATTGCCGGAACTGGATGAGGCTCTGCGACAGCGGACCTTCCTCGTCAGCTTCCACGGTCAATCGGAGATCCGCGACCATCTCCCGCGCCAAATCCGCTGGAGTTACCTGGACGTGGACGCGCACCGGCTGCCGCTTGCGCAGGCGATGGAGTTTGTCGTAGC
>PMMJ01000308.1:0-7552 GCA_003162255.1 Acidobacteriaceae bacterium
TAGTTCTGCCACGGGCTGCTAGGATCGCCCTTCCAGATGCGCTAGACTCTGGACATGCCCAAACGCAATCTTCGGATCGTAAAGCGAGTCAGGAACATTCCGGCGCTTGGAATCTGCGAGCGGTGCAACGAACAGTTTGCCGGTGACCCTGATCGTGGAGATGCACAGTCGGCCATCCAAAACCAGTTCAACGCCCACAAGTGCAAGTCGGTGGATAGCAGCCAATATGCCCTGCGGATCGTGCGCGAATCACGGAAGATAAGTAAAGGGCCTTGCAACTAAGGATTGAGCCATTCCTTATCCGGTCTGGTGATTAAGCGTGCGGCAAAGTAGGCCTGATCCATGTCCAGTATGGTTTTTATTTTGTAAAGGTGGTTCGGGTCATCTCGTTCCACAAGAAAACACGAAATATCACGCCCATTTGACGAGTGAAACGGAAGAAGCATCTGCATTCGTCTTTCTTCGACAAAATAGACTGGAATAGCCATTTTGTAGTTGCGACGGATTTTCGGAAGGAGATTCTCGATTGCACCTCGCAGATAGTTTCGGACTGATTCATCGGTAGCTTCGTCGGGGAACCCTGACCGATCCTTTGCCCGCTCAAACATGTGGTCGAACACATCAGTGTCTATCGTGTACTCCGTGTTGAAGATGTAATCACGGCTGTCGTTCGAGTACCAAGCTAATCCCGGAAGTTTTATTCCAAAATGATTGCGATATGCAGGTTCACGAGAGGTGACGGTCCCCCTATAAACCCAGTCTGATGCTGATTTAGGTTGAGGCTGGCCTGGGCGCGATTCGTACTGTTGGAATATGGAATAAAGATCAGCGGAGTGCCTATCCTGAAGCCCAGTATTGAAGCATATCCACTTGCCATCGTCAGTACTTAGGAAATATTTCCCTGGGTCCGCGATTTCAAGATCACGTAAACGGATGAAAGTATACCGGAGATAATTTCTCAGCTTCGGCGGCTTGTCGTGATAGTTGTTTTGAAATCTCGCTTGGGTAAAATCCCAGGCAAGCGGACCTTCAAACGTTTTAGCGCCGATCTTCTTGAAGGGCGCGTCAAAATCTAGACTTGCGGTGAGCGCGTCTTTTTCTGGATGGAAATGCGCGAATACGTCGGAAACTGGCTGATCTCTCCACAGTCTGAAGAGGTTCTTGTACTGCGAAACGTTGACGGTTGCCATAAACTGAGGCCCCCGCTTTTGGGCGGGGGCTTGTGAAGATCATCATCTCTAGGCGAGGAAAAAACTGCGGTACTTTTTGTGAGCCAAAACCGTCCCATTAGGACGGCAAATTTACGCCGCGATATTCTGCGGGTACATGTAAGGTATCATGATTAGATTTCCGATGGCAAGCAAAAACTCAACAAATTAGAAAATTTAACCACTTGTATTTTCAATAGGTTATGGCTATACATGGCCTAAAGTTACGAACGTTTTCCACAGAAATCGCTTTGTCAAGTACTTTTTAGTTAACTTAGCGGTGGTCTGCCAACCGCTCTTGCATCGCCAAAAAGTGCTCGTACTTTAGTAGGACAGCAAGTGGCTTGTCGTTGTCCTGAATCACCAGCGTCTTGTCGAGTTCCCGCAGTTGAGTGACGTTTCCCGGAATGAGACGCGTCAGAACTTCAACATTTGGGTTTACGGCGATGAGCGACTTGTCCGGGGAAGCGAGTTATTCGTCGGCGAGACAGGCGTTGAAGCGAATCATCATTTCCTAGCCCCCAAGGACGGCACTTCTTTTCGCTTCGTTGAGGGCCATTACCGCCTCGATGTTTTTGCCCGTCTTCTTGGCGATCAGAAGCGGAAGTACCTTTTTCGCAGACGCTCGAAATCTCGCGCGATTGGAGCCTCACTTACAGAGGTACACGCTGGCCTGTATTTCGATTGGGGTCCAGACTCCTCGCGTTACCTGCCGCACGTCGAGGAAAGGCCACCTTCATCAGGCCCGGAGAAGTTTCTTGAGGCATTGGGGATTTCGCCGGATCGTACAACGTGACCTCCTAGAAAATTAAACATTGTCTGAGGTGACCCCAAGCGGTTCGTCCGCGTATGCCTTTTCATGATGGGCGAGCACGTCGCTTTTCGTAATGGACGAAAACACGCGGTCAAACTCTGACAGCATCCATCGGGCTGAGACGTTAGGGCTTTCCTCTGGATCATTCACCAGTAAGTCGCGGTTTTCAATATCCCATCCCGCTGGACTTCTGTTGGACGTTACTGCGGTTCTCTTGCCCGGCTTCTCCATCTTTGCCGCAGGCATTCGAACAGTTCCGAGAACTTTCTTGAGGCAGCTTAGCTCCTGAACCAGTCTCTCGCTGAAACACTGTTTAGCCTGGTGCATTGTCCGCACGACCTCGTATGCTCCTAACAACCAGAACCACATTAACGATTCAGCCCTTTCAACCTGCCCACCATCAACACACTGACCAGAGAATCCCTTGTCTAGATTGTCGATGATTTCGTCAGCAAACGAGCACAGCACATTTACCCGGCCAGACAGATAGTGAGAGAAGGAAATCAGCGGTTCCCGCTCGACAATCTGCGTGCAGGTCGGGTTAACAAGAGGTTGCTGGAAACGCTCTAGGTATCTCACGGCGGGCACTATTCGACTACTCCCGTCTCTTTAGCACGGATGAAATATCCGCCGCCAAGATGGATACTTCCATCGGGAAGCGGTTCGAGTTTTATCGGCACTGCACCTGCGGGAATCGCATCGACTTTCTGAAGGATCAAGTCACCTTGCTGATATACCGTGTTGACGGGAACCGGAACAGGCTTTCGCGTCCTGGGCTGATCTTTCAGAATCTCGATTCTGACAAACCCGCACAGGCGAAACAGAGCCAGGGGGCCGCCGTAGTGACGCCAGTCAAACGGTGTTTCGTGGAGATCCTTCGTGTTCAACGTGATGATGTGAGGAATCTTGAAAACCTTATCGCGGCAGTCCTTGTCTATACGCCACGTCGGCGACATGGGAGCGTGCGCGAATGCGTTTCGGATCATGCGCGCGATTTGATAGGCAGACCGCACGTCGGAGTTAGTCGAATTCTTAGGATCGTTTACCGTTGCCCCAATCGCGTCCTTTATAGCGACAGCCACGAGACATGTTGCTGAACGATGGAGGAAACGAGCGGCGTAGTCGGCCTGTTCTGGTCGAAGCGCAATCTCGTCGTATTTCACGCCATGCTTGCCGTGGGTCCACTCCGTCGGAAGGTCGAGCGGTTGAGTATGTAAGGTTGTGGCTAGACGAACCGCCGAGGCGAGCCGAAACTGAAGCTCTGCCGTGAAAAGGTACGCAATCTGTCGCTCTTCCTCCGTCATGAAGCCCTTCTTCCGCCTCAACGCCAGTCGCTCGACTACGCGCGACTATCGTAGCGCCCCCTGCCCCGTTACCAAACCGTCTTCAGGCTGGCAGCGCGGATGCGCCTGTCACGGCTGATAACCGGCACATTGAAATAGACGGCAGTTGCCGCCACCATGCGGTCCGGCATGTCCGGTACTTCGGCGCGTGGCACCTGCCGCATGGCTTGGACGATGGCGGCGCTAAAAACGGCTTCCGTAAAAACATGTTCGGGGTCGGCCAGGGCTTGCGTCAGTTCATCATAAGCCGACAGCGGCAGACGGTTCTTTTCGATCAAGTAAACCACCTCCGCCAGGCTTATAGTCGAAATGGCAATTTTGTGTCTGGCGGTCGCCGCTTCGTTGATAAAGGTCGCGGCTGGGGCAGACAGTCTCTTGTCGTCGAATAAATGCCAGAGGGCCGTGTGGGTATCGGCAACGCCAGCAATCATGAAAACTCTTCACCGAAGTTCTGGAACATATCGGCGCGGTTGGCGTCGATTTCCTCCGCCGATGGAGCCTCTCCGTATTTGGCGAACATGCCACGTCCCGTCTTGAACGGAACACCCGATGATCGGCCTTCGAGCGAGGACGCGAGATCACGTTCAAGAACCTCGCAAACATAACCGGCGGGGGAAACGCCATGTGCGTTGGCTTGGATCTTCAGAGCCGCTTCAAGCTTCTCTGGAAGTTCAATCATCATGGCCGATTTCCTTTCTCCATGACCAATTGTAACGATTTCCTTGGCGCGGTCAAACACCGACGATACACCCCTACGTCGGCCTCTCTCCTGCCGTCATTCAAGATTCGGCTCGACAGCTCGACACGAATCACAGAAAGATTCACACTCCTCGGCTACGCGGCGCGGTCGCCGCGTCTCGCTTTGCAATTTTCAGGGGAAGATAAGCCCAGAAACAGCAAAGCCCGCCGGTGGCGGGCCGTACAGTCCGGTGTGAACCGTGGAATTCCGCTCCTTCGACAAGACCGACTTTCCCCTAAAAGCCGACCCAATACAAGCGAAAAAATACATTTTCGCTAACGGGTCGTTTTGCGCCGATTTTCGGCCCCCCGGCGGTTGTCCACGACCCCGAGGGGAACAGCACCATGATTGAGAAGCAATTCGGATACGATTACGGCCCTCCCCTTCGACGCTTCGACGCGGCGAACGAACCGCGTGTATCGTCAACCTTCACGCCGAGATCGACCAGCGCGGCGGTATGCCGTACGGCTGGATACGGATTTACGAGGTGTTGCTATTTGCCTTCTACAATCCACGCACCAGCCAGTGCTTCCCCGTTTGGCCCGCAGAATGGTGTAATCACTAGAGGCGGCCCCCTCAGGCCGCCCACCCATTGTCGCGTTACCTAAGTTGCTCAAGCAAGTGCGCCTCCCCAAGAAGACTAAAAGGGTTCCTCGCCAGCAGAGGGAGAAGCATTCGGGCCGCCCACTGAAGAAACGTCACGCCACCTTCTCTCGATATGGTCAACCAATTCCTCCGCTACTCTGATAACGCTCCTGATGTCCGCCTCGCCTATTTCGTGCTCGGTCCCATCCTTTTTCTTTCCGTTATGGTGTACAAGCTCATGGCGTATCGCAATCGCGCTACGAAGCGCATTCATGTCCGATGGAAAAACCACTCCGAGGACATTTTCGTAAAGCTTGCTCGCTTCCCTTAAGCGATGCCAGACTAAACCGGAGAGATATTCATTGGCTCTTTTCTCGATAGCATCCATCGTTTGAAACACATCGCTGACTAGTATTTTCTGCTCTCTGAAGGTGGGGGTTGTCTCTATCAATTTGCGAAGCAGTTTGCTGTCTTTCTTTATGCAGGACATAAAAAAGTCCGAAAGATAACATTCCAAAATAGTAATGACATTGATATACAGCATCCGGTGTAGGCACTTTTTGTCGGGTGGTGCCGCCGGGGATTGAGCGAGAAGACTGAGAATGCCCATCACGTTTGTTTGAAAAGCTGCTTGATGCCCTAAGCGCTCGACTAGGTATCCCTCGTAGTCATTACCCGCGAAGAAAGATGATGTGTCGATGTTGCGGCTGAGCTGCCGCACAATCTTGCCGTCGTCATTGAACTCGTAGCTAAAGGTCATTGGGTAGCCGTCAGAGAACATGTCGCCGTCGTCCAGGTCGGTCGTGATCTCAAGCGTGGCATTTCCCTTAACGATGAAGCCCGAATCTGACTCCGTTACGGATTCTATTTCGATGTCCGCAATGTCCTCGACGGACACATGGGGTCCGCCAATCTCATTTAGCTCGTCATCGGGATAGTCCTGTTGGAGCGTATAACCCAACAATTCGTGATAAACCGCGTGCGGCGTAAAATCCTCTTTCGTCATGGCTACGAAACCTCCCGAATCTTGGGCCGAACCGATTCACTTCGATTTCTTCGGATAGCGTAACACCACGAAGGCGTCAGCTCGGGAAGCTATTGGACCCACATTCAATACATGCCCGCGCCGAAACCGCAGCAAGATTCCGAACTGAACCGGCCATTGAGACGTGGCATTCACCATTAGCCGCAGAGGTGCCGTTCATCGTGTCCTGTAACCCATAGCGTTCTTTAAGGAAGTAAAGCCATCTATCCGTGTCATCCTCCTGTGACCGCAGTTGTGCAGAAACACGGGAGGACATAGGTGAGACAACCAAGAGTTTTCCGGCCTGCAAGCACAAAGCTTGAACGTCGTGAACCACTTCTGATTTGTCTCCCGTGAGGGTCCATGCCTCAACCGGGCCCATGGAATCACGAAACCAATCAGCCCGAACATACGATTTCTCATACCGTCTAAAGCCATCTTCCGCCAGTTTCCAATCACCCGGCCAATCCCGGTTCAGTGTCGTCTTACCAGATGAGGCCGCAACGGTCAGTCTGGCTATTTCAGCTTGCCGTTCCGCGCTCGCTTTTTCCCTTTCTCGTATCGCGGCGTGCGAGCCCTCCAATAACACGCCCAACAGGAGCACCAATAAGATAAGTGCCCACGTGCGCCACTGCAGATGGGGTGTTTGAGCAACAACGGTCCATGACTGATATTTTTCGGGGAGAAGTTCACTCTTGATCAGATCCCACGCGCCAAGAATTAACCAAAGAGTTGTACCGATGAGTAGAGATTTCCCCCAGAAGATTTCTTTCCAAGAGGAAAGTCTCTCGGTGAGCTGTTGCCACATTTTCACATCATAACCAACAAAGCTCCGAGTCTACAGAAAAAGCCGGAGGAATCGCTGGCAAGACGCCATAAGTTAGAAGTTGCCGCGATACGGAACGTTGAAAGACGCCAGCGTGCAATAGCGTGCAATGGTCTACGGGACGAATGGCAAATATGGCGGGTGGGGCAACGAAGAATCTGCTATCCCGGAGGTGGTGGAGGCGGTCGGAATCGCTTTGTAATGCAAAGTAAGTTCTACGTAAACCGGAGTGGCGAATCTTGCGTATTTCGCGTATTCGCTGCATTGCGGAATCAATAACTTGCCCGCTATCAATCCACCGGTACAGCCCAACTCCCCCCGCCTCCACCATTGTGCTAAAGCGCGGCGCAGAAGGCCCTACTCATCGACTCCCGGCAGCGGCCTCTCCCGGCTGTCGCCTTNNGCTTCCAGCCCCATCCACCAATGATCGTGCGCCATCTGCTCCAGATGAACGACAGCGCCAGAGGCAACAATTTCGTCAAGGGCGGGCCTTCCATCCGCCAACTGGCCCTGCGTCCGAATCTCCAACGAACTGCTGTCCTTCTCCCAAATCACGTTGCCTATCATAAAATGAACTGGCCTGGTATCGCTTGGCGGGTCACTGCCGCCCATGCCGAGATTGTTTCGCCGACCGGCGTGCTACTTCAGGTATGAACATCGCCGCCTTCGATCTTCCGTGCGAGATAGGTACAACACGCCGTCGCCATGCCCACCAAAAGCTCCGCTTCTTCCTTGCTCGGCAACCGGCCTANNTGTAGATGCCTTCCCATCTCAGAAGCGAAGCCCCACACCTTCTCTATCCCTTTGTCGAGCGGTCTGGGGAAGAGGTCAGGATACCGCTCCAGCAGTTTTCCAAACGTAGCATGGTCGCCGGAACGCTCTCTGGCGACACATTCCAATGCCGCAAGTGCGTGCTGAACCGCCCCGGTGAGATCGGGGAATTCTCTAACAAGATCAACGTTCGCTTCCCGGAGTTCGCTTGCGGCAGTGTCGTTGCCAGCCCTTTGGAGGGC
>PMMJ01000308.1:7565-8599 GCA_003162255.1 Acidobacteriaceae bacterium
TGGACGAGCACGGATACGATGAGAGCGTCGGTCCTGATAACCTCTCTGCCGATGCTAAAGCCGATGACACGCTCTTCGGGAAATGAATTGTCTTCATCCCATTCAAACTCTGCCGGATCGAACCCTGCGTTTTGAGCTATGGGGAGGAGTCCGTTTTTCTGCGTCGTGAGAAGCGTAGCCTCTTTTGCCATCATAATCCGACCGGGTAGTTCCTTAGTTCATTGTACATCCCGGGTAGGACTGTGGAGTTCGGAATCGACTGACGGCGTTGTAGAGCGGAACGGCGNNAGCGGAGACGGCCCGCTCTATACCTGTCTGGCAACCTTGATCGCCTCTACCGTCATCCTCTGCATTTGCCGTATCAACTATCGAAGTTTTCGTGATGCCGGATAGATCCCCATGTCGTTGGGGTTCAGTGAAGCGTTAAAGCACGATCATACAACCAGCGTGCTAGGCGTTTGAGGCCAAGACGATTCATGCGGATCGCAATGACACTTTGAACATAGGGGCTGTCCAAAGCGAATATTGAGAAAAGGACCCCTGCAATCCACGAGACAAAGCCGACCAAGAAGATGACCCAGATACCCAGCGAGAGGAACCATCCAATGAGACAGCCCACGATCAGGAATCCGAAGGACTGCNNCGTTTTCAGCTTCGATGCAATGGCATCTCTCAGCGCTTCTTGAACGTGGAGTTCTTCCTCAAGCGGTTCAACCTGTCGCAACATCTCCGGTGCTGTCTTTCGGAGTTGATCGGTCAGGTCCTCGTACAGCACCATCCACGCTGCCTGTTCCGCCGTCAGATCATCAGAAGAGAAGGCCGTCCGGGATTTGGCATATTTCCGAAGCTCATACGTCTCTTCCACGGTGAGGGCGGATTTCCCGGCTGTCTTGGACAAGAACTCCGCCCTAACTTGTTTAAGAGCGACGGCTAATTCTGTATCCTCGTCCATGTGCGGATTCTACCACAGGACCGATCCTCGGACTGCCGGAACCGAAGCGCAATAGAGACGCTATACGCTGCCGCCGCCGTCG
>PMMJ01000234.1 GCA_003162255.1 Acidobacteriaceae bacterium
GCTTCTCTACAAAGCGGTTCAGCGAGCGAAGCATTTCGGCCCGACGATGAAAATACCAGTCCAGGAAGATCTCGGTGTAGAGAACCGCGACGTACTGGAAGTACCGGAGTGTGATTGGCTCGGGCCTGCGAGCATTGATGGCGTGCAGGTGTTCACGGATGTTGTCGTCATAACGGGACAGATCGGCCTGTGGAATCGTTACTTTCTCTCCGCGAGCCTCCAGTCGGTAATACACGTAGCTGCGGCCCGAAGCGTCGAATCCTTCAGCAGCCTCCTTTAAGTCAGCCAGAAGGTCACGGTTGTGTTCGTATCCAAAATGCCCATTAAGCCAGGCCAGCAAGACCAGCCGCTGCTCCAGTTTGATGTAAGCTAACGCACCGGCAGCGGTGCCCGCACCACTTGGAGATATTTGTGTCGGTCGCGCCATTGCCTATATCTCCACCGGCGCAAACATCCGAGCCTTGAACAAAGGCTCTAAGGCCCTGGCGTTCGGGATGAACGAATCGCCGTTGACAAAGACCTCGTCCACGCCATCCGTCAGTTTTCGTTCCGCCACGAACTTCTTGTCCCGCTCCAGGTCTGCCTTCTGCCAGCCCTCAGTCTCGCGCCAGATGACGACAATCTGTCGGCTATCCATCCGGCCGCGATAGACCAGGTATCGCCGCCCACCGTCGTAATAGACCTTGCGTGACGTGACGTGAAGTCCCAGCAGGTAGTTGAACGTCTCGGCAATGTCTGCAATCTTCTGGCGCATCTGACCGTCGGTGTGGATGTAGAGCTTGTACGAAAACGGTTGCGCCAGCTTCTGCACGTTCAGCAGTGTCTCGCTCGCCCTCGTCTCCCACTTGAGCATGTATTGGAGCAGGTAATCCTCGAACCCCAGCACAGGCTGCCCGGACGAGCCATCGAATGTTATGTTGTTGAGTGCATCCTCGTAACTCTCTAGACGCATGTACTTGACGATGCGCGGACTCCGCTCGGCCTCCTCCTTTGTGGCCATACGCTTGGGCATTCCGTCCTTCCATTCGGGCGTGAACGTGATCTTCTTGATACGGGGCAGAAGGACCGTTTCGAAGGACTCATCGACCTCAGCCAAGATAAACTTGCGAATGCCTCCTTCTTCCCGGTTGAGGGTAATGACAGCGTGGCCAGTGGTGCCGGAACCGGCGAAATGGTCGAGTACAATGTCACCGCTTTCGGCTACAGCCGCCCCCAGTAGCTCCACATATAGCGAGACAGGATGGCAGTACGGAAATTCTAAGCCCAGTTTTGCCAGATCATTTTTCCCTCTTCCTGGATCGCTGATTACCGAGGATACTTGACGTCCGGAATCGGCTGTTAAGAAGATCTTTCTTCTCGGTTGCACCGTCTCATCTTCGCCGAAGATGATCTCATTCTTCTCCACCAATTCCTGCAATGTCTCGGGGGCACGCGACCAGCCATTGCCCGGGACAGGGCACTTCTTCTTTGTAACAGGATGAGCGAGGGGAATATGAAACTTCGGATTGGTACGAGGTTCGGGTGCACCCATTGCTACGCTTTGAAAGACACGCCCGTCATCATCGATCAATCGGTATGCCCGCTCTCCCCCCGTTAACCCCTCGTAGTTGCTGATCCAGTCGGTGAACTCGCGCCTGACCTTGTCATTGACGCCTCCATACTCACGGACAAGAGACTGGGCTTTGTCGAGAATCACGCGAATGTTGGTGGGGCGTAGGTACACGGAAGAGTCGTCCCACGTTCTCCACAAGATGTACTCATGCTGAGTGGCAATCCCTTTGCGCCCAAGCATGGGGTTTTTCTTGTCCCAAACAATTGTTCCGCCATCCGGGATTCCTATGTTGGTGAAAAGAAGATGCAATACCTCATACTCATTTTCGTCAATGTGGCACAAGAAGGCTCCATCCGAATGCATCATGGGTATGGCAGCCGTAATGCGGTTGTGCATCATTGCCAGCCAACTCGAATGCTGATAGTCGTTCTTGTAGAGGAAACCGCTCGTCTGCGTGTTGTAGGGCGGGTCAATGTGAACGCACTTCAACTGGCCGCCGTGTTTTTCCAGCAGAAGATTGAGCGCCTGGAAGTTCTCACTGTGAATTAGCAGGCCATCGGTCTTGGCATCCAATTCATCCATGCTGGCAAGCAGGCTGTCCACGAACCCGGCGTCGAAGTACTTCGTGTCGAGAACGAGTGTTGGGTGTCCCTTTAGAAAAGCAACGCGCTTGCCCTTCTTATCTTTACCCGAGTTGAACAGGTTGGTCTCTTCCTCGTCGATGTGAAATAGGTCCTTCCACTCCTCCCATAGCGGCTCGCACGTGGCAACGGCGGGATAGAGCGACTCGTCGACTATGCCGATGGTGACACAGTACTGCGTGTCGACGATGAACTTGCGTTTCTCCCAAAGCATCTTCTGGAAGCACTCAATCTGGTCCAGGAAGTCAATAATCCGGCTACCCACAGCATTGATTGCCCGCGTGATCTGGAACCAACCCTCGGCTCGATCCTCGCCAGGAATGGTCATCTCGTCAAGATTCAGCACCTCGTTCTTCAGGTAGAAGTCCAGTTCACGGGAGAGGAATCCCTTCAAGTTCTTGTGAATGAAGAAGTCGGACGTGTTCCGCCTCGTATACTGCCGAAGGTGATGTTCGAGATATGTGACCGGCGCGCCAGCAGGATTCTGCCGCCTTTCGGTGTTCAAGGCAACGAGGGCGGGCCCGGCGGTCTTGGCTGGTAATTGCTTCGGGATGTCGATAAGAGCTTTGGCAATGATTGCGTCCTGCTGGTTCTTCTTGCTGTAGGCGATCACTTCCTGTGCTGTGAGTGGACGATACTCGAAGGGAACAACAAGCTCAGCGCTCTGCTCATCCCAGGTAGTCTCTTTGGTCCGTGGCACGAAAAACCGATTCTCGCCCTTTATATTGTTCTGCTCGACGCTCGCGTCCTGCAGCTTGAAGTGGACCGTGACTCCGTTGGGTCCAGTGAAGGTGTAATCGGTGAAGTACTCAGCCGTCTTCACGTAGTACTGGTCATTGTTGGCCCAATACAGGTAGACTTCCTCGCCGTTGTACGGGATGGCGTAGCGCTGGCGCCTGGAATAGCGTCGCTTCGAAATGAAGTCGCCGTCTTGGTAGTATCGGCTGAAGAACGAGTTCAGATGGTTGAAGATCGTCGATTCAATGGCATCTCGACTATGACTACTCGTTGCCCTTGCTTTCAGGTCCAAATACCTCCTGCCGAGGAGCGTTCCGTGGTAGGTATCGGCCAAGTTGCCGTCGCTGTCAAGGGCATCCCTGTCCAGTGTCTCTTTGATCTGACGAGTAACATCGGCCAGCTCTCTTGCGGCCTGCGATTGTTCAACCAATTTGCCATGATCCAGCTCCTCGGACACAAACTTGGGCAAGTCCGCCGTAATGAATTTCTCGAGGACGTCTCGCTTGTAGTTCATGATGCGATAGATGCCAAAATCCAGGTCGGCGCAATCGAACTGGAATAGCTCACGCATGAGAGCTTGAAACTTCTCGATTGGCTTGTCCATGTTTCCTCATCTTGTTAAGTTCTGTGCCAATGGTGTCTTCCACGGCTTGTTCATTGCATCATTGGACGTATGCCGAACTGGATCCCGCGTGGCTGGATGGTCATNNTTGCCGCGCTTTCGCGCGCTAACCGCATTGATCGCACCGCCTGATTTCACCCATTCGTCGATTTCATCCGTGCGGAACTTCCACAATCGGCCCAACCGGTGGGATGGCATTCGTTTCTCGTTGATCCACTTGTAGACCGTGTCCCGCTTAATGCCGAGATATGCCGCGATCTCGTCAACGGAGAGCCATCTGTCAGTTATCGCAGCAGTCATTGGCTTCATGCCGCCCTAAAGTTGACGTTTGAGCGAAAAGACAAATTCATTACACTATATCAGGTTTAGTTAGGTTAGACTCGGTTTCATACAAGATAGTCCGCAAAAAAACCAATCGCAATACGGGCCGCAATGGACACTGAAAAGACACTGCAAACAAATCCAAAGCTCAATTTCTGCCTGGAATAGGTACTCTTCCCATAGAAATTCGCACGGAGCGTTATCTCTATCATACTCCTCGCCCCGCGGTAATCCCGTTTCAGGCCCTCTAAACGCTTNNAAAAATTCTCAGATATCGATTCTTCCAGTAGAAATCCGCTCGGACCCACCTTCGCGATCGAGCCCGGCGCATGGACGAGTAGAAGCTACTCCGATGGATCGTTTCCTCTGGGAGTCCCTCATTGAGGCTCAAAACGGGTCCTCCTTTTCGGGTCCTCCCGATTCGG
>PMMJ01000208.1 GCA_003162255.1 Acidobacteriaceae bacterium
GAACTTAATCAGAGTCTCCCTAAGGTCGTATGGTGGCCGTCGAGATCGGTGCCGGTGTTCTGCTAGCGTCCCAAAACAAACGCCGCGCTGCCCGCTACAAACTCGACGTCCCGATCCGGGTGATCCTTCAAAAACTGACCACAACACTGATAAGAGATGGACGTGGCACAGAGCTCAGCGAATATGGAATGTGCATAATGGTGGGAGTGGAATTGGGAGTTGGAGAAGAAGTCGAGATTGAGTTTACTTTTCCGTATTCGGGCGAACCAATTCGAGTTTCGAGTGTAGTGCACAACCGCGTGGGCTATCGTTACGGATGCGAGTTCATCCCCGAGGGGCAGGGAGAAGAGCAGGTCGCTGTGCGTTTGCGCCAAGTCTTACAAACCTTCGCCGGGGAGAGGTTTTCCTGAGGGTACGAGAGCCATACTGACCTCCTGCAGGCGCACGCATCTGCTGTGAGCCAGCACCTTACAGGCGTGATCCGCGATTTCCCAGCTCTTTCGAATGGCCGTTTATGAGGTAGTTTGATAGCCTCGACCCTCGCTTGTGCAGGGGGCTGCGGAAAGGCGTAGAGACCTCGCGCCAGGGAGTCGCTTTTGGCGAGGCTGGCGTGCGACACTAGAACTCGGTCTGATCAATGATTGGCTTATATCGGGCTCCTCAGCGACTTAAGCCCGTGTTCTTCGTGGCTCTGAGCGGCACGTCTGAAGTCGTGCCCTTCCCGAAAGCCTATCCTGGAGTATCTATGAGACCTGCGCTGTTGTAAGAGCTGCATTTTATGGGGCGGGCGCTTGAGCGCTTTCAGGAACCCAAATTCATGCGCATTATCATCGCGGGCGGCGGCACGGGCGGACACGTGATTCCGGCGCTGGCCATNNGCTGGAGTTGATTCAGATCGGCGCGCTGAAATATGTCAGCCTGATGACGCGCTTCAAGACGATGTTTGATTTGCCGCGGGCGATTGCGGCTTCTTCGCGGATGCTATCGGAGTTCGATCCTGAAGTTGTGATTGGCGTGGGGGGCTATGCCTCGGGACCGGCTATGGTGGCTGCGATTCGGCGGCGTCTTCCTACGCTGGCTTTTGAGCCTAACGTTGTGCCGGGGTTTGCCAATCGCATGATTGCGCGCTGGGTTTCCGCGGCGGCGGTGCACTTTGAGGAAACTTGCCGGTATTTTCCCCACTGCAAGGTGACGGGCGTTCCGGTGCGGGCCGCGTTTTTTTCTGTTCTTCCTAAGACTGGGGGCGTGCTCACGCTGCTGGTTTTTGGAGGCAGTCAGGGGGCGCGGGCCATCAATCAGGCGATGATTGAGTCACTGGCGGGCTTGCGGTCGAAGGTTCCCGGGATCCACATCATTCACCAGACGGGGCAGCGCGACTATGACCATGTGCTTGCGGCTTATCGGCAGTCGGGAATTTCGGGCGAAGTCCACAAGTTCATTGACGATATGCCGGGCACGTTCGGGCGCGCCGATTTGCTGGTCTGCCGTTCGGGCGCCAGCACGGTGGGGGAGATTACTGCGGCGGGCAAGCCGGCTATTTTTGTGCCTTTCCCGGCCGCTGCCGACGACCATCAGAACGTGAATGCGCGGGCTTTGGAGCGAGTGGGCGCCGCGGTGGTGGTCGAAGAGAGTAATCTGGGCGCGGCCTACCTGGTCGACACGATTGCGGCGTTGATCGGGGATTCGGTGCGGCTGCAGAGCATGTCGGCGGCGTNNGGCGGCGAAATCGCTGGCGCATCCCAAGGCGGTCGAGGAAATCGCGGAGATGGTGAGACAGCTTGCCGACGGCGAGCAGAACCTTTAACCGCAGAGGGCGCTGAGTACGCGGAGAAACTATGGGAAATGCTGGTTAAGTATTTCCTCTGCGCTCTCTGCGACCTCTGCGGTTAAATGGTCTATCATCGGCATTGATGCGGGGATTTGGTTTTCATGTTCGCCAAGATTCAGCGCATACACTTCGTGGGTATCGGCGGCATCGGCATGAGNNGGCATCGGCGGCATCGGCATGAGCGGGATTGCCGAGGTGTTGCTGAATCTTGGTTACCGGATTTCGGGTTCCGACTTGAAGAATTCAGCGGTCACCCAGCGGCTTGCCGCTTTGGGCGCGTCCATTTTCGAGGGCCACGCTGCCGCCAACATCGCGGGTGCGGACGTTGTCGTCACCAGTTCCGCGATCTCCGTCGATAACCCCGAAGTCCACGAAGCTCGGCGGTTACATGTTCCGGTGATTCAGCGCGCGGAGATGCTGGCCGAGCTGATGCGGCTGAAGTACGGCATCGCGATTGCCGGGATGCACGGGAAGACCACCACGACTTCGATGGTCGCGGCGGTGCTGGCGGCTGGCGGGCTCGATCCCACGGTCGTCGTCGGAGGGCGCGTGGACGCGATGGGCTCGAACGCGCGCCTCGGCAAGTCGCAATATTTGGTGGCCGAAGCGGACGAAAGCGACCGGTCGTTTCTGAAGCTCTCGCCGATTCTCTCTGTGGTCACGAACATCGACCGCGAGCACATGGATTGCTACCGCGACATGCGCGACGTCCGCCGGACGTTTCTCGAGTTTATGGAGCGCGTGCCGTTTTACGGTGTGGTCGTCGGCTGCAATGACGATGTAGTGTTGCGGCGCTTGCTCCCGCGAGTGCATCGCCGCGTGACGACGTATGGAACGAGCCGAGGGTCGGATTTCCTGATCCGCATGGGGTCGTCGCCGGTGGGATCGCCGCGGCTAGAGTCGGCGCTGGCTGCCGGAGAGCACGGACCGCTTGTCCGCTTCCAAGTTGCTTACAAAGAGAAAGATCTCGGCGAGTTTACGCTGCATGTGCCGGGCGCGCACAACGTGCTGAACGCTACGGCGGCCATTGCAGTGGGCACCGCGCTCGACATTCCGGCGGATCAGATCCGTTCGGGACTGGACGGTTTTCGCGGTGTGGACCGGCGCTTCCAGCTCAAAGGGAGGGCGGCGGGCGTCAGCGTGATCGACGATTACGGGCATCACCCGACGGAAATCCGGGCCACGCTGGCAGCCGCTCGGCATTGCGGATTTCGGCGCGTGCATGTGATCTTCCAGCCACACCGCTTCACCCGCACTCGCGACCTGATGGATGAGTTCGCGACTGCTTTTGCGGACGCCGATACGCTCTGCTTGCTCGACATTTATCCGGCCAGCGAGAAGCCGATTGAAGGTATCACGGCGGAGGCGCTCGCCGGACGCATTGCCGGGGCAGGGAAGCGGAACGTCGCGTACGCTCGCTCTTTTGCGGACGCGGTTGCCACGGTTGGCGCGCTCGCCCAACCGGGCGATATGGTGCTGACGCTGGGCGCGGGGAGTGTTTCGCAGCTTGGAGCTATGCTTCTGGAGAAGCTGGGAACCGAGCGCCCGAGCCAGTCGTAGCATCTCTGTGGCACGCTTGTTTGACTGCTCTCGAGCGTACGGCTGCCAGCTTCACTGAACGCCAGTTTCACTCAATGCTGATCGTTGTTCGGCTCCCAATTGTGCTCTGTCTCCCAACGATGTTCTTTCCCATTCCACCACCGATGATTCTCGTTTCCAACAACGCTCCCGTTCGGCATTCAAATCCCGCCGCCGGTTGTCCGCTTCGTGGCTGTGCTCGCTCTTGTCACGGATAGCCTTGTCCAGTCTGGCTTCGGCCTTTTCGATTGCATGTTGGCACCTATCTCTGTCATCGGCTCGGACGCCCGGCGCTACCACAAATAGCGAAAGCGCCCCCGCCACCACGGCTGCCACTGCTGTCTTTCCAAATAGTCGATTCAAAACTTCCTTCTCTCCATTTTCGGACAGGCTCTAGACTCGGAAAATTCTACGAAAGCCTGAATGGCGTTTCGATACTGCGCATCCAGTATTTATTGGAAGCTAACGGTGGACGCGTGGAGCAGCCAAATTCGCTCGCCACCTGCAGCGAACCAACTTGGCACTGTCTCAATTGGCGAAAAGCGGTTATAGTAATTTTGCTCAGCGGTTTTCTGTCGACAACTGAATCGAACCAGTGGCGCGGAAATTAAGTTCCACCGCGATAGAGGAAGAGTTGTATCCGCTTCCCGGCGTTTCTCAGCGCGAGGCTCCCGAGCATGAGCCCTTCGACGACGCACGGCTCGTCGATCTGGAAGCGGAGCAGGAATCCCCATTTCTGCGTGGGCAAAAACGCATCTCGGTCCGGCGCGGATCGCTTCCCAAAAGAACTGCCACCCGGTTGAAGTGGATTGTCCTGGCGCTCGTCGCTTTTGCGATTCTGGGAGCTGCCGCCGCGGGCCTCTACGATTATGGCAAGCACTCGTGGCGTTTTCGCATCGAGTCCAGCGATCAGATCGAAGTCGCCGGCGCAGAGCACGTCGCGCATGCGCAGATTATGGAAGTGATGGGCGGAGATATTGGCCGCAACATTTTTTTCGTTCCGCTGGCGCAACGTAAACAGCAGCTGGAGCAGATTCCATGGGTGGAATCGGCGAGCGTAATGCGCTTCGTGCCGAATCGGCTGCGCATCGAGATTCATGAACGCACGCCGGTGGCGTTTGCCCGGATCGGCTCGCACATCTCGCTGATCGATGCCGGGGGCACGCTGATGGAACTGGCTTCGGGCGGAAAACGCAAGTATTCGTTTGCGGTGATTGCGGGCATGAATGCTGGCGAGCCGGTTTCCATGCGCGCGGCGCGGATGAAGAACTACAACCAACTGGTTCGCGAGCTCGATTCCGGGGGCGCCCATTATTCCCAGGAGTTGAGCGAAGTGGATCTCAGCGACCCCGAGGACGTGAAAGTGCTGGCCGCCGATGCGAACGGCGAAGTGCTGGTGCACCTGGGCTCAGGGAACTACCTGCAACGCTACAAGACCTATGTGACGCACGTGCAGCAGTGGCGGCAGCAGTTCGACAAGCTGGAATCGGTGGACCTGCGCTACGACGGCCAGATCATCGTGAATCCGGATATCGAGGGGATGGCTCGGCAGCCGGTGTTGACGCCGGCGGCAGCGAAATCAGCGATGGCGGCGGGGGTGAAAACCGCGGCGATCGTGAACTACGAAAAATATGTAACGCATCCAGCACCGGTGGCTCCTGCGAAAAAGGACGCGAAGCTCAAGGCCAACGGCGGGGCGAAAGCCGCGGTTCACCATGCTCTGGCTAAACCAGCGCCGGCCAAACCAGCGCCGGTTAAGCAGGCGCCGGTTAAACCGGTCGCAGTGAATCAAGCCGCGCTGAAGGCGAAGGGAAACGCTGCGCCAGTCGCTGCCACAATGAATGCCGCCGCGTCGCATCCGGTTGCGCCGCCGTCGTCCGGCGTCGTTACCACGGTCCAGAAGAAGCCGAGTGCTGGAATTCCGAAGGAGACTCCGCAGAACTAGCGATCATCATGATGACGAGCGTTATTTATGCCGAATGAGCCCAATTTCATTACCGCCATTGATGTAGGCAGCGCCAAGACTTCTGTGCTGGTGGCTGAACTGAGCGAGAACGGATTGCGTTATCGCGGCCACGGCATCAGCGAATCTCGCGGACTGCGCAAGGGCGTGATCACCGAACTGGACAAGGCCGTCGGCAGCATTCAAAAGGCGGTGGAACATGCGGAAGACGTGGCCGGCATTCCCATCGAGCATGCGCTGATTGGGATTGCGGGCGCGCACATTCGCGGGATGAACAGTCACGGAGGGATTGTTTTTGGTGCGCGGTCGCGCGAGATTGCCCGGGATGAAATTCGTCAAGCCGTGGACAAGGCGCGCACCGTGCCGCTTCCGGCCGATCGCGAAATTCTTCATTTGCTGCCGCAGGAGTTCATTCTCGACGATCAGCCGGGCGTGCAGGATCCGACGGGCATGATGTGCACGCGCCTCGAAGTGCGGGTGCACATTGTGACGGCTTCTTCGAGCGCCACGCAGAATCTGGTGACCGCGGTAAACCGGGCTGGCGTTCACGTGGATGACACCATTTTCGAGCCCCTGGCTTGTGCGGACTCGGTATTGCGATCGGACGAACGCGAACTTGGCGTATGCCTCGTCGATCTGGGCGCGGGGTCGTGCGACTTGATCGTTTTTCAGCAGGGTGCGGTTGCGCATACGGCGGTCATTCCCATCGGAGGCGATCACTTTACCAGCGATCTTTCGGTCGGCATGTGCACGGGGCTGGCGGACGCGGAGGCGCTCAAGAAAAATTTTGGCAACGCGGTGCCGACGCTTATCCCCGAAGGCAACGAAGTCGAAGTGCCGTCGGTGGGAGACCGGCCGTCGCGCATGATGTCACAGCGGTTGGCCGGTGAGATTCTGGAGCCGCGCGCCCGCGAACTTTTCGAGTTGCTGCGCGACAACCTGCGCCATGCCGGCGTTCTGGAGCACTGCATCGCAGGATTTGTGCTGAGCGGCGGAGCGTCGCGGTTGCCGGGGATTCTTGACGTGGCGGAATCGGTGCTGAGAAAAGCGTCGCGCCTGGCATGGCCAACGCCGATGGCGAAGATGCCATCGTTTCTGGCCGAACCGGAGTTTGCGACGGTTTTGGGCATGGCGTATTACGGGCACCGCGCCCGCCTTGCCCGCGGCTTGCAGGAGCCGAGTTTTGGCTCGCGTATGAAAGCGATGTTCGCGAGGAAGGGCGCGTAAGAGTTTGTTAGTGGAGGAACGAGCGTCTCGCCCGTCCTGCCGGGCGAGCAGTCCCGGCGCTCCATCGGATCCGATGGTTCTGAACGCTCACAGTGCAACTTGGAGGAGAGATGAATTACGCACCGAGAAAACTTAGTTTCTGGATGCTCGCTTTCTGCCTGATGTTGACGGTTGCCATTTCGCCTGCTTTGGCGACGGCGCAGGCGAGTTCGAGCGGCGCCGGTTCCAGCGCAACTCCGGCTGCTTCAGCCGCGCCGGCTGCCTCCGGCAACGTGGCTGCGCCCAAGACGACGGGCAAGCCGTCCAGTTCGGAGATTGCCGCCGCTAAGGCCAGCGGCAAGGTTTGGGTCAATACCGAGAGCGGCGTCTATCACAAGAACGGCCGCTGGTACGGCAAGACGAAGAACGGAAAGTTCATGACCGAAGCCGAAGCGAAGGCTGCCGGNNCGTCTCGCCCGTCCTGCCGGGCGGGGACGCCCGGCTCTCCACTTGTAACTGAGAACTGATTTTTGTGAGGTGAGGAATGGAAGACAACGGACTTCGCATCTGCTTCAACGAAGAAGCGCGCAACGACGCTCGCATCAAAGTCATCGGCGTCGGCGGCGGCGGCAACAACGCGGTCAATCGCATGATTGATTCGGGGATGGAACACATCGAATTCATTGTGGCCAACACCGATTTGCAGGCTCTGCGGATTTCGCGCGCCGCCACCAAGATTCAACTCGGAGTCAAGCTGACCAACGGACTCGGCGCTGGCGCCAATCCCGAGATTGGCCGCAAAGCCGCGCTCGAAGATTCGGACAAAATCATCGAAGTGCTCGAAGGCGCGGATATGATTTTCGTCACCGCTGGGCTCGGCGGTGGCACCGGCACCGGCGCCGCGCCGATCATCGCTTCGCTGGCCAGCGAAATGGGAGCGCTCACCGTGGCCGTTGTCACCAAGCCTTTTGCCTTTGAAGGCAAACGCCGCATGCAGCAGGCGGAGCGCGGGATTGCCGAACTCATGGAGTCGGTCGATACCACCATCGTGATCCCCAATGAAAAGCTGCTTGCCGTCGCGGAAAACGCGGGCTTCTTCGAGTCGTTCCGCATCGCCGACGACATTCTTCGCCAGGGGGTGCAGGGCATTTCCGACATCATCACCATCCCGGGCATCATCAACCGCGATTTTGCCGACGTGAAGGCGATCATGGCGGGCATGGGTTATGCGGTGATGGGTACGGCCACCGCTTCCGGCGAGCGTCGCACCGTGGAAGCGGCGCAGCGTGCCATCGCATCGCCGCTGTTGGAGGCGGCCGCGATCGACGGAGCCCGCGGCATTCTCATCAACATCACGGGCTCGAATTCGCTGAAGCTGGCCGAAGTGCAGCAGGCTTGCACGATTATTCAGGGTGCGGCTCACGAAGATGCCAACATTATTTTTGGCGCCGTGCTCGATGAGAAGATGAAGGACTCGGTCAAGATCACGGTGATCGCGACCGGCTTCAGAGAGGCCGAGATGCGCCGTCCGCGGCATCAAGAGAGCTACGATCCGGTCATACTCTCGCGCCATGTCTCACGCGATCGTTTCGACGAACCCGAGCCGGTGGTTGAGCCCGAGCCAGTCTTTGTGCCCGAGCCTGCCTTCGAGCCCGAGCCCACGCCGGTGGAGTTTCAGGAGTCGGCGCCGGGCAATACGGGACACGCCGAGGTGATTTCGCTCGATGCCATGCGCTCGGCCGCTCCCAGCTATGAGGCGGAGGATCTCGACGTTCCGGCCTTCCTGCGGAAACGCAACGAAGTGATGTGAATTCCAGGTTTCAAGGTTTCAAAGTTAAAGCTCAAAGTTAAGGTGTCAACGGTACGCGGTCTTTCCTTGAAACTTCGAATCTTGAAACTTCGGTGGAGTCCCAATATTTAGGACACTACCGAAACTTCGAAACCTTGAAACTCTGAAGCCTTGCTGCTCCATGACCACGGCGTACAACCGGATTGCCGGGCAAAGTGTGGAGCGCCTCGCGGCCCTCAGCGATGGCATCTTTGCCTTCGCGATGACCTTGCTGGTGCTGGATCTGCGCGTGCCCGCGATGGAAGCCGTGCACAACGAGCACGATCTGTGGCATGGCCTGGCAGCGCTCTCCCCGCGGCTGGTCATGTACATGATGACCTTCATGACGTTGGGGATTTTTTGGCTCGGTCAGCAGACGCAACTGAATCATCTTGAGCGCTCCAACATTCGGCTTTCGTGGATTCACATTGCGTTCCTGTTTTTCGTTACGATCACACCTTTCTCCACCGCGCTGCTGGCTGAATTCACGGGCTACCGGATTGCCCTGGTTGCCTATTGGTTCAACCTTCTGGGCCTGGGGTTAGCGCTGTACGTCAGCTGGGGATGCGCCACGCGCTCCGGGTTGGTGAAAGACGACATCGCGCCCGAAGTCCCAGCCGCGGTCTGCCGCCGCATCGTGATCGCGCAGTCGCTGTACGCGTTTGGTGCATTGCTCTGTGTCGCCAGCACCCATTGGAGCATCGCGTTCATCGTTCTGGTGCAGCTTTACTACGCGCTCGCACCCCGCATTGCAAAGTGATTTTCGCGGTGCTGTTAGTGTAGTGGGCCACAAACTGCGGAACTTCGCTCCGCTGGGAGGACGAGGGCGTCCGCCCCTACGCGAGCGCACTACAGTAATCCTGACAAAGCTCTAGGAGTCTGTCGGGAATA
>PMMJ01000143.1 GCA_003162255.1 Acidobacteriaceae bacterium
TCCCTTTTAAATCGGCGCTAACAGGGACCTTGCCAAGGCCGGCAAACTCTACGAAGAAGTTGCAAGAGTCGACCGCGAACTGGGAGAAATCTCGAACCTGACTACCGCAATGGGAAACATTGCGAGCATCCGCTCCAAAAGCGGCGACCTTACCGGAGCGCTCAAGATTGCCAATGAGAGTCTGAGCATCGCGCGCACGTCGTCCACTGAGGGGGCTATCGCCGAGAGCCTAAGCACCGTGGCAGCTGTAGAGCAAATGTCCGGAGATCTCAAGCAAGCTCAAACTCATGCCCAGGAATCTTTGGATATGGAACGCAAGATTGGGGATGTCCCCTCGCTGGAAACTGCCCTTTCCAGCCTCGGAGACACCTTTGCCGCCCAAGGTAACCTTGGCGAAGCCCGCAAATATTACGATGAGGCTCTGGACTTAGCCCGTAAGTCAAACGCCAACGGCACGGTCGCCGAGTTTCAACATTCCTTAGCGGAACTTTCTCTGGACCAAGGGCATGCTGGCGAGGCCGAGACCCTTCTGATTCAGGCCCTGAAGGAGTTCGAGGCAGAGCAGGCTATGGGGAAAGTTCTACCCGTTCAAATTGCGCTCGCTCGTACTCTTCTCCGCGAAGGAAAGATCGCGGAGGCGAGGAACTTGGCCACCGATGCTGCAAAGACAGCAAGGATCGCCCCTGACTACCCGTTTCTCCTGGATCTCTCGGCCCTGCGGGCGCAGGTCGATGCCGCGGGTGGAAAGAGTTCCGCAGCTAAGCTTGCTACCGATCTAGCCAGCCTTCGGCTGCGAATCGCCGATGCCCGCAAGAAAGGATACTTCGAAGCTGCCTCGAAGGCACAAGTTACGTTGTTGGAAATCGAGTACCGGAAAACGCCCGAGGCCGCGCAGTCTCGCCTCTCGAAACTCGAGGAATCATGTCGGGCCCGAGGTTATATCGCAATCGCAAACAGCGCATCCGTTGTCCTGGCAACGAGCAAGACTGGGACAAGCTAGAGTTTAGATATCTGTCTCTCGCAGAAATGCGCGCAAAAGATAGCGAAAGGGCCTTGGGCCAAACTACCCAATAACTCGCTTCGGGTGAATGGGTTAGACAGTTGAAGCTGAATTGCCGCGCTAGGATAGTCGTCCTTGGGGAGGTTGGTTGGCAGAAACGCCGTGAGGCGGGGCTCTTATCGGTTCGGTCCGTTACAACTGAACACCGGAGAGGAGTCGCTTGCGCGGAACGGCCTCCGCGTGAAAGTCCAGGACCTTAATAATGCTGGTCGAACGACCCGGAGAAATTGTCACCCGAGAGGAGGTCCGGCAATCAAGCGGCTGCGGTTCGATCTCGTCCCGGCGCGTGTCGAACTCGCCATCGGCCATCTGACGGAGTTACGCCCCCAACTACAGAGCACGCCCGAACGCGCCCGCGCTCATCATTTCCTCGCAGTTGAACTCGAAGCGAGGCTGGCCCTTGCAGAGTTGAAAAAGAAGCTAGGCCAGATGTTGCAATCAGTCGCACGATAGCGAGAAATGAGGGGCCTCCCGGCCTTTGCCAATTTTCTATTCTTGGTCGCAAGATGGAGCTTCCATGTATGCTCCATCTCTGACCACGCCTTTCCTTGTTTCTCCTACCTGCCCGGAATAGTGGGAAGATTTTGCCCAGCCTGTCCGTGTGTCAAGGCTGCCGAAGGCACAGCGCTAGCGGCTGCGGCCTTGACACGCGGACAGGCTGGGCTACGCTCCCGTCATCCGGGGGCAGGTAGGGGCTACATACTAATTCCGAAGCCCGGCCCATGCTCCAGCCGTGGCGCGATCTCCCGCTGCGGCGCGATAGACTGCTCCTGCTTCACCTCCGGCGCATGGGCGCTTTGGTGAGAAACATCGTGGCCGAGCGTCGTGCCCAGTTTCTTGCGGTCGTTGGTGAAGAGTTGCGCATCATAGCGTCCACGCGAGACAGAGACATAGGCCATGCGGCTGTTGAGCAGGTCCTTTGCGCCCAACTCGGTGTCCACGTGAATCAGAACGCGGTCGGCAGTCTGTCCCTGGCTGGAGTAGCTGGTCATGGCATAGCCATGATCGAGATGCGGATGCCTGCGCGGATCGAGTTCGACCGCGCGGCCATCGTCCATCTTTAGGCACAGCCGTTCGTCGTGACCGGTACTCTCGATTGTTCCCAACTCACGGTTTGCAATTTTCAGTTCGGTAACCGGCGCCGTGAACTGGATGCGGTCGCCCACGGAAAACCTCCGCAGCTCCTCGCGGAAGACACAGACGCCCTGCTGTCGGCGCGGATCGTAGGTGCGCTTTGTGCCGTCCTGCCGCTCGACCGTCAGCCGGTTGTTCGGAGCGTCGATGCTCTTTACTTGCGCGTACTCGCCTTTCCCGATGCCGGTCTCTTTCGATGCGCGCGAGTAGCGGAGCACATCTCCCACATCGTACCGTTCGGCCCAGGTGCGGTCCGCGCCGGTGAGGTCCTGGCGCGGCATGAGCGTTCGGATGCTGTGCTCCTCGACGCTGACAACGCCCCGGCCTTGCAATTCCGCATGGATGCGCTCGTTGATCTCCATGCGGGAGCGGTTGTCGGGAGAAACCACCAGCGTGTTCTCCGGCGATTTCGCATACTCCTTCGCAATAGCCGCAATGCGCTCGTCGTGTCCGGGAATTTCATGGACTCGGTCCTGTCGGTCAAGATTCTGGATCGCATCCCGCACTTCGCCCCGCGCAAGCTGCTCGACGACCTGTTTCAGTTCCGGGTCTTTTTGGCGCACAATCTCTTCTAGCTTCACAGTCTTCATACCGGCGTCCTGGAGCTGCGCGAAGGGCCGTCCGGCCTCCACCGCTTCATGTTGTCGCCGGTCGCCGACTAATAACACACGGTCATTCGGATGGAGCCGGTTTACAAACTCATGCACCTGCCGGGTCGATGCCAGCGAGGATTCGTCGAGCACATACAGGCGCTTCTCGGCGGTATCTGGCTCCTGTCCACGTGCCAGATGCTTCTGTAGCGTGGATGTTTCCATGCCTGCTTCGCCGAGCTTCTGCGCCGCGCGGGACGTTGGCGCGAAGCCTTCCACTCGGTAGCCCTCGGCCTCCGCGCCTTCGCGGATGGCGGACAAAGTTGTCGTCTTGCCCGCGCCTGCGATGCCATCCAAACCAATGATCTTTTCCCGCGAGAGAAAGATTTCGTCGACGGCCTGACGCTGCGAAGCATTCAGCTCCCGGTGACGGTCCTCCGTGGCAATACGCACATTCGGCGAGACCAGCATGGGATCGCTGTAGTCGCGCCGATTGCCTTCCTGCATTCGTCCAACAATCTCGCGCTCCATACGTTCCATCGCAGCGGTCGTGAATTGTTGGCCAGCGCCAACGTGCGGAATTTCCCGGAACTCCCCGGCCTCGATCCGGCGCTCGAACTCCTGCCGGATTTTGGCATACGTGGTTTCTCCCATGCCGCGCACGAGCGCCGTTTCAAGGATCGTGCGGCGATCCTGCACAGCCGATCTCTCGAAGACATGATCGCGCGCCCAGGTCACGGCCCGCTGCGCCTGCATCTCCGGGTCTTGCATTCGATGTCGCCCGTGTTGACGCGCTTGGGCGACTACGTGGTCAGCCTGATGCCCATGCTGCTCGGCCAGCTCCCGGTGCCGCCCTAACACTTCTTCAGGCGAAAGCAGTTCCTTGCGGTCGCGCGTATGGAGAGCCGCGATCTGCGCTGCCGCTGCCCCGTCGATGCCTTGCTCCCGCAGATGATCTTTGATCTGTTCCCGGCGCGGGCTGGAAGCCTCCAAATACTCCTTCGTGTAGCCCCGGATTTCCGGCTGTCCATGCTTGCCCCGCTCCAGTTCGTAACCCAGCTCAGCCAAATGTAATGCCAGCTCGGAACGATAAACTGCCGTGGCGTAGTGTTGTGACACAAACATCTCGTGCGGCTGCAAAGAGCGTGTTTCGCCGTTCTCCCGCTCCGTCACGTTGAAGATCACAGCATGGGTGTGAAGCTGCGGAGCCGCATAGCCATCGACGGGCCGCGCGGTGTCGTGCTCAAAGGTGGCGGCGATGAATTTTCCGGTTGTCTCCGGGGCGTGGACATTGCCGATCCGCGCCTGCGTGTACCGCTCCAACTCAGAGAGCGCAACGCGGACGCTCTCCCGGTGCGCCTCCCGCACTCGGTCATCGCCGCCCACCAGCGCAGTCAGAGAAACCGATTTCGGCGCGGAAAACGTGGCGTCCCATCCGGCGCGGTGCTCGGCGCTCGTCACCTCTCTGCCGAATTTTCCTTCATAGGTTCTCGAAACCTGATGCCGGACAAGCTGCTCTTCGGTGTGCGGGTGCTGGCCTTCGCTGAGTCGCGCGAAATGTTCGGAGCCGACTGCGCCGTGCAAGCCCCACTGCTCGGCGAGCCTGCCCTGCCATTCGCGGTGGCCTTGCTGGTCGCGGCTCCAATAGTTCTGCTCATGCGCGGCAAACTCCCGCGCATGGTAAGTGCGCGCTTGACTGGCGGACAGCGGTTTCGAGATCGTAAGCATGAGCGCTCCTCAACTGTGCGGGGAACCGTCAGTGCGCTGATGGCGAATGCAGTGAGAACGTGTTCTCGGCAATTTGCCTGTCATTCGATTCTCCCCGTCTCCTTCGAGGTAAACCGCTCTTTGGGTCTGTCATCGGCGGCAGCGATGGTCGAACCGAAGATCGGGAGCACCGGCTGGATCGGCTTCTTCAGCGAGCCGGCGGGAACGCTGACTGGCGATGGTGACGCTGGTTTCGGCTCAATGCCTGCCATCTTCCGCCTGGCAAATCCCGGCAGGCTGAATCGCATTCTGCCGATCTTTTTTCTCCATCTCTGCGGCCAGCTTGTCGGTGGTTCACCCCATTTGATCCTCTCTAAATCCCACTCGTCATATGCGTTCAGGCCCCGCAATATACTTCCCCCCGCCAGCAGAGAAAAGAACATGGCGGCTCCCCAAAGCAGCGGCGTCAATAGCAATCTCCAGAAGTTCTTTCCGTCATAGAACTGCGCCTCAAGAAACGGTTGGAGTCTGACTGTTTGGAGCCATTGATCCGGCCCCTGTAGCAGGCCGCTCCATCCGGCCTGCCGCGCCGCCGCAGAAAGCTGCATCGGGATTCCACGGTCGTCGCCCGCAGTTGCCGGAACCACGTCGGCATCCGTAGCCAATTCCTGTTGCTTGTGCGGTGCGGTCTTGTACAACCATCGGACTTCGGTACTCGAAGCCGGGTCAGTTCCGAACAAAGCGCATCTCAAATAAGTTCCCAGGTAGTAGCGTTGAATGGGTGACCAGACCAGCCAATTGCACAGAAACAACGCCGCGGAAAAGGCCAGTATTGTCATCGCAGGCAACCACGGAAAACGTCTCGGAAAGGGCAGGTAATTCATGGTTTCCGTCCTCGTTTCATGCCCTGCGGTGCGAGAAAATCGTCGAGCAATTTACGAGCCTGTTGCAGCTTGCGCGCATCGGCTTCGTCGCGGATTTTGAGGATGGAATCGGGCAACATTTGCCTGCCTTCTGATGCTGCTTCAGCGCCAGCATGGAAGAGATTCAGCAGCGCGTAACGTAGTGCCCAAACCTCGGCCAACACTAGTTCCGCAGGGTCGGAGGGGCGCTGCCGCGCGGCGTGCAAAGCAGTCGAGCGTAACCATTCGGAGAGCGCTTGTCCCGCGCCTTCGGCGGCAGTTTCGATTTCGGAAAGTTCCTCGGGAGTCAGCCGCGTGGCGGCGGTCTTGGTGCGGAACCCGGGCTTCGCCTCTTCGCCAAATGGCAGACTGGACTGCGGGGCGGTTTGAAAGGGACGAATACTCCTTGGGGAAACCGCCTTGTTTCTCATACCGCCTCCTGCTCTGCCGCCGTCAAGCGGCGTAATGCTGGTTCACAGAAAGTTCTTACGCTTCAACGCGTTTACCTGATCGCCGCCAGAAGCAATTTGTCGCGAAATAACGTCATCGCTCCCTACCACGGTCGTTTTCACTAAGCGATCTAATCTGCTGACGCAACAAACGTTAACCTGCGTAAACATCAAAGCCGCCAATCTGTCGTTCCGCAGTTCCCGTTTGGGGGTGACGTGTCCACCCTTCTTCCGGTGCGAAGC
>PMMJ01000481.1 GCA_003162255.1 Acidobacteriaceae bacterium
GTGAATTTTCCACTTCTTGACGAACTTTCCGTTCGTCCAAACATTCGATGGCGTCCAGACAACGGGCGCGGCGAACCCCGAATTGGTATCCTGGTCCACGCCGCTCCCGCCCACGATCAGTGTTCCGAGTTTATTTGTGCTGATTGCATAGCTGGAGTTATGGTTTGCGTACCGCGGGTCGCCGGTATCCGCAAGAGTCCCCAAGTCAACCATGCCGGTTTCCTGGGTCCAGGCCACAGCGTGCATGTACCCGTCCGATGTGATGGAGTGACTGACCACCAGCCCGGTGTTCGAGATGCCGTCAAGCGGCTCTTCACACCCGATGGACTGCTCGCCAGGCAATGTGCCAAGGTCGGTCCATTTCCCGGCAGTCGGCCCGAACAAAGGCACCTCCAGCGTGTGGGTATAACCTGAACCATCGCCAATAGCGGATGCATCGCCGAGGCCGACGATCACGCCGAGGTCATTGATCCGCCATGTGGTAACCCAGGTGCCGCCGGGGTAGGTACCCAGTTCCCAAATTTTCGCTGCGTGATCCGGATTGGCCTGAGCATTCAGGCTCTGGCTTACTGTTAAGCCCGGAGTCCTTGATGTCTGGCTGGCCATTCGATGCGGTCCGTACTTGGCAGAGGGTGGCTTGGTCGCAGGCTGCTGCGCCCATGCCGTCGAAACGAAATACATACCTAGAATGCAAGCGAGAATGCTGATGCGTTTCATGATTGATCTCCATCTCTTTGGTGGGGAGTTCCTGCCCGCACCGTTATTCGTGAACGCTAGTCAAACTTGGCGGTGACTGCCGCACAGCTCAGTCACAAGGTTCGGTGATCCTCTTTGCCGTAAAGGTCCCCACATCCATTCTTGGATCTTGGAACATGCCCAGATTTTCTGCCGCTACGAGCGATGACTATGCTTTGCACGACCATCTGGGTGTCTTCGACATCGTGGAAGCTTACCTGCCCTCTATCTCACGTCCCTCGCTACCCTTACAATGAAGAGCGTCTGAACATTGCATGAAATCTGCCTGAATGCGGTCGCAGCGGAGAAACGCCACAGTTCCTTCCGCGGCGTGCAATCACAGTCTTTTCAACAACTTTGTGCTAAACTTCGCGCAAAATAAAGGACGGCACTGTGCCTGTTCCTGTCCAATCTCCGCCGCGAGTCTGTTTCCGCAACTTCGAGTGGGACTTAACCTCTGGCGAACTCCACAAAGACGGTCAGAAAGTCTCTCTCTCCCCCAAAGCCTTCGAGGTGCTCCGCTCTTTGGTCGAACGTCCCGGAGAAGTCGTCACGCGCGAAGACTTGCGCGCTCGCTTATGGGCGGCCGACACGTTCGTCGAGTTNNAGCCTGAACCACGCGGTCAAGAAGTTGCGCGAAGCGCTGGAGGATCGCGCCGATGAGCCGCGCTACATCGAAACTCTGCCGAAGTATGGCTACCGGTTCATCGCTGACGTGGCAGAGGCTGACATGGCGAAATTGACCGTGGCAGAGGTAGGCCCGGCACGGCGCATCCTGGGGAAAGCTGCTGTAGTGGTTGCAGTTTTCATTGTCGCCGGACTGATTGCCAAAGCCGTCTATCGTCGCTCTCGCCCCGCCGAGCGGTTGACCGAGAAAGACATCGTGCTCCTAGTCGACTTCCTCAACACCACCGGCGATTCCGTCTTTGACGACACTCTCAAGCAGGCTCTCAGCATTTCCCTGAACCAGTCCCCGTTTCTCAACGTTCTCTCCGAAAACAAGGTCATGGCTGCTTCGCGCATGATGGGACGTCCCGAAGGCAAGCCTCTCACTCCCGATCTCGCTAGCGAACTCTGCCAGCGTGCTGGTGGCAAAGCTTATATCACTGGGTCCATCGTGAGACTTGGCTATCAGTATGTCGTGAGCTTGAAAGCCGTCAATTGCGCGAATGGAGACACGCTGGCGCAGGACCAGGCTTCCGTAGCCTCCAAAGAGAAGGTCTTGGATGCGCTGGGCGTAGCCGCGGGTAAGCTACGCACCGAACTGGGCGAATCGCTTGCTACAGTACAGAAGTTCGATGTGCCCCTCCAGCAGGCCACCACGTCCTCCCTGGAAGCGCTGCGAGCATACAGTTTGGGGCGCAAGGAAGCGGGGGAGCAAGGTCCTCGCGTGGCCTTGCCTTACGATCAGCGCGCCATCCAGCTCGATCCCAACTTCGCCATGGGCAACTACGCCGTGGGCTACGACTATTTCATTCTGGGCGAAGTCGGAAGGGCGAGCGAGTATTTCAGCAAGGCCTTCGAGCTCAGCAGCCGAGCGAACGTGAAAAGTTGACCATCGCCGCCGCCTACTATCAAAGTGTCACGGGCAACCTGGACGAAGCCGCTCAGACCTACAAGGAGCAAATTGCCATCTACCCCCGGGAGTATCGAGCTTATCTTGACCTTGCCATCGTGTACGGACAGCAGGCGCAGTACGAGGACGCGGTAGCGGCGGCAAGGGAGGCGATCTGGCTTGCGCCCGATGATGCGGCTTCTTACGGCGTGCTTAGCTATGACCTCATCGCTTCGCAGCGCATTGATGAGGCCACGCAAGCCATTCGGCAAGCTGAGGCACGGAAGTTAGATGATCCCGTGCTTCGCCAGGTTCTGTATGCTCTGGCATTCCTGAAAAATGATCCCTCCGCGATAGCGGAACAAGCTGCATGGTTCACCGGCAAAGCTGCCGTGGAGAACTCTGGGCTTTCGCTCGAAGCCGACACGGCGGCTTACGGTGGGCACCTCCGTCGAGCAGGAGAACTGACTGGTCAATCCGTGGACTCCGCTGTACGCAACGGGCACAAAGAGAGCGCGGCGATCTGGCTGGCGAACGCGGCCCTGAGGGAAGCCGGGTTTGGCAATATGAACGAATCGAGAAGGATCGCGGACGAAGCTCTGAAGCTACTTCCCACCGGTCAGGCCGTGGAGATTGAGGCCGCGCTCGCGCTGGCCATGAGCGGCGTGGCGGTGAGCGTAAGACTCCATTTGTAACGATCACCTTTGAACAGGTTGTCGTGGCCCACCGAAGCATCGAACAGGTTGCGCGATGCGATGCGCGGCGGATTGTGGTCATCGTTCTCGGCTCCATTCGCCGGCACTTGTATAAGACTGGATCCGAGCGGCGCCGTGCATGGGGAAGGCAGCGGAGTAGTCGGGGTTGCATGGACGCCGTTGCAGGTGAACCCGGTTTGGAACTCCTGATCGGCGCTCAAGGGGTTTCCGAAAACATCTTGCAACAGCACGGCTGGCGGCCCGGTTGGGACTGGTTGCGGGCAATCGTTGTTTGCGTTTAACCCGTAGCACGGAGCGTTGCCGGCTACCAAGCCGCTGTCGTGCCGCCAGTTAAAACCGAGCCATGGGCCACGCTTCCAGGGCTGATATTGAAAATGAGTGGTCTGGTTGAACCTTTCGTCGTGGTCAATACGGAAGGGGGCCCCCGGAGCTCCTACGGTCGCACCAGCGCCGCCAATCTGCGGCGGGAAGAAACGCGCCGCCACACTGGAGAAAACCATGAGCGCCGAAAAGCCGTGGAAATTCGGCCCGCTCACGCGGCCCGCATATCCAGGAATTTTCGAGTTGTGCCGTTCAATGATAATGCTCAGAACTCCAGCCGCGCCTGAAAGGCGATCATGCGTGGACTGCTTTCGCCGCCCAAACCGACGCCCAGCAAGCCGGTCGGCGGAGAAGTTGTGTAGGTAAGCGCTCCGAAGCCCGTCTGCGTGGAAGGATTTCCTGGAATGCCTGCCTGCACTACACTGGGGAGGCCGAAATTTGGATGGTTGAAGACGTTAAAGAACTGACCCTCAAATCGCAGCTTCACATGCTCGGTCAAGGGAAACCATTTTGTCAGGTAGAAGTCACTCCAGAGGAAATCGGGACCGCGCAGGGCATTGCGGCCGAGATTTCCGAACTGACAGGTCTGCCGGCTGTCGCCGCCATAGCAGGATCCGGCGGGCACGTTTTGCTTACCAATGATCTGTGCGCTCGGATCAACGGCCGAGATGAAGGCATCCGGATTGAGCCATTGAACTGTGCCCCCTTGGGTAACGTTGGGAATGTTGCAGTGGCGGCAATAGGGATTCACTCCCGGCACAAGACTGGCGAACTGCGGCCCGCTGCCCTGCACAATTCCCTCTTCCTGCATGGTGATTGGATTGATCGCTGAATAGGGCGTGCTCAACACCGAGAACGGAACTCCGCTATGCCAAAACGCTGTTCCAGAAATCTGCCACCCATTCAGCGCGTAGCCCAGAGAATGATTGTGCACCTTAATCGGCAACTGATACACATACTGCGCATTGAGGTTGTGCCGGATGTCGTAGTCGCAGGGACCATAATCGCGGGCCAGGTCTCCCGGCAGAGGCGAAAGAATCCCTCCCGCGGAAAACGGAAGGAATCCTCCGTTCGAGACTGTATCCATGCAACGGCTCCAGGTGTAGTTGACCTGTCCTTGTAGACCATGGCTGAGGCGCTTCATCGCGGTCAATTGAAGGCCGTTATAGTGGCTGTTCGCGCCGGTGGAGAACTGCGTCACCGCGCCGAATCGTGGATCGGTAGGCTGCGTATAGCGGAACGGCGCAAAACAGCCCTGACACACGGTTTGGTAGCCGTTGACTTGGGTTGAATACGGTTGGTTCACCGCGCGCGTGCCGACGTATTGCGCGTGCAGGCTGGCGGTCGTTCCGAATTGATGTTCAATTCCCAGGCTCCACTCCATGAAGTAGGGCGCGCGCAACTTGCCATCGGGGATGGCTGTAATCGCAGGTGGCGGAAGAGAAGACTGGCCCTGGGGAAATCCCAAAGTAAAGGTCTGATTCGCAGCAACGATTGCGCCGACTGCGCTGTTGGCTGCTCCCGGCGCGATGGCTGTGCCGCCCACGCTGCCAAGCTGTCCTCCCTGAAACGTCTTGTCGTAGGGAGGATTCGTGCCGATCAGGTCGGCCACCGTGCCGGGCAAAATATCGCTGAAAATTCCGAAGCCGGTGCGAAGCACCGATTTCGGCTCGAACTGCCACGCAATTGCAGTTCGCGGTTGCAACTTAGCCAGCGGCGTGGACGAGAACAGATTGCCGAGATGAGTTTGAATGGCGTCGTTCAGCGGTTGATTGGCATCATGCGAAATGGAATTGAAGGAACCGCGGAGACGAGCGACCTGATCGTGTGGATTCAGCGGATTGGAGTTGAAGGTGTCGCGCAGACCGAACGTCCAAGTCAATGTGCGAGTCACTTTCCAGGTGTCTTGCGCGTAGACATCGAGATTTAGAAAGTTGAACGGCTCGTTTAAGTTCGAGGGGAACGTCTCCGACGCGGTGTTCGCTACGCCATCGATAAATTGCTGCAAGTTCGCGTAGGTCGCAGTGGGAACCGTTCCTTCTCCGAAGTCATAGTCGTTCAGGCGGAAGATACGGGTATTGGTCCCAAATCGCAACTCGTGAGCGCCACGGCTCCAGGCAAGATTGTCGTTGATGAAAAACCGCGATGCGCGCCTGCCTTGAACCCAGGTGTTGTCCAGCCCTCCGATGGGCGTGAACGGGTTCGCGCCACTTCCCTGCAATACAATCGGGAAAGCCAAAAGCGTCTTCTGAAAGTTGCTGGGCCCAAACAGGCTCTCGTACCAGGAAAACGCTGGATTGAAGTAGTTCACCAGGCTCTGCGAGAAAACATGCGCGTGTCCTGCGGCAAACGAATAGAGAGGCTGCGGTGAAAGCGCATTGAACACCGGGTTGATGGGGTCCGTGTACGCGGCTTGCAGCCCGGTGTCCGACTGAAAACGAAACCACGTCGTATCTTTCTCGTTGACGTTGTAGTCGAGGCGCACGGTCTGTACTTGCTCGTGGTCGTCGCTGGAATGCGAGACGCTCTGCCGGTTGGCGCAACCATCCCCGGCGACTCCAAGCGGGCAGCCAAGTATCGCCGTGGGTGTGCCGCCGGCATTTGCATAGAGGTTGAACATCTTTTGATAGAACAAACAATTCTCATTCGGGTGGCTGGACCCGCAACCGTTTGTTTGCCCCCCGGAAAGTTGCTGCAAGACGTATTGTTGGAAAGCTGGGCTGGGAACGATCGTGGGAGTGACGATGGGCAGTGCAATCCTCACCCATTCACTGTCGAAGAAAAAGAAGAGCTTGTCGTGCACTAGCGGTCCGCCCACACTACCTCCAAAGTGATTCACCGTCGATCTGGGCCTGTGATTCCCCGGCGTCGCATTGGTAAAGTAGTCTGCTGCATTCAGCAGCGAACCATTCCACAGTTCATAGAGATTCCCGTGAAACTGATTCGTCCCGGACTTGGTGACGTAGTTAACTTGGGATGCTCCGTACCGCCCTTGATCCACGGAATAGGAAAGAGTGTTTACAGTCACTTCTGAAATCGAGTTCAGCCCCAGCACAAGGTTGGTGGAGAGGCCGCTGTTGAGATTGGTGAGGGGGTCGTTCGTTTCCAGTCCATCAACGATGTAGCCGTTGGAGAANNGGAGAGGGCAGGCAGGCCGTTGAATTCCACGTTGCCGTACCCGTTTGTGCCGCCAACGAAATCATTGCCGCTGCCCGCCGTGTTGATGAGCGCTCCAGGGGCAAACTGCAGCGGGTAGGTTAGGTCACCGCCCGGATTCGGCAGATCTTCCAGCGCTGGCGCATTCAGGGTCGTGGAGGTGTTTGCGTTTTCTGGATTGATGAGTGGAGCCTCGCTGTTTACCTCAACCACCTTATTGGATCGGGCTACCTTAAGCGTGAAATCCACGGTTTGCTTCTGGCCCAGGCCCGCAATGACGTTTTCATCTTGCCGCGGAGCGAAGCCGCGCGCCTCCACCTTGACCGAGTAGGTACCCGGTTTCAACTGCGGAAAGCTGAACCGGCCCGCGTCATCGGTCCGGGCACTACGCTTTAGACCGGTCTCTCGATTCGCGATCGTTACGATGGCGTCCGCCACAGCCGCGTCAGTTGCGTCCCTTACTTCGCCAACGATGGCGCTGGTGGTTTCGCCTTGTCCCGGCGCTTCCGCCGGAAAAAGACACGCCACAATCAGCATAAGAAAAGCGATGTGAACTGCCCGCGCCATGAACTCCCCACTCGTTTGCTCTAGCCGGGAATGTCTCTCTGCTTTGATTTATTAACCAGAGATTATTCCGTATAGTTAACCATAGTTAATCACAATAGGCAAGAACAGAAGGAGAGAGTGGGCGACGTTGGCAATTGTGCCCGAGTGACTTGTTTGCCGGCGATTCAGTCACGATCCAATAATCGAGTCGTTATCTATTTCGAATCAGGCGTATAGCCCTCTTTAACGGGTGGAATCCCCGCAGATCATTGCCACGCATTTGCTCCCTCCGGCCCAACGTCAGATTCATAGCCTCAGCAGAAGGACGCTACTTTCAAAATGGGGTTGCGGTATCCCATTCAGACCTCGAGCTATTCGTCGATAGCCAGTTCTGTTAGTACGTCGACGTTGCAGTCTCTCGGCTTATCGTCCTCCCAAATTTCCACTCTCACGAGTGCGGCTAGTTCGACGATTCCGTCCGTTGGTTATGAGGACATCGGACTGGTGCTTAAGGCGAAGGCGCTGGTTCACGGCGCTTCAGATGTATCGCTCGATCTGGAAATACAATTCCGCACTTTGGGCGCCACAACCGTGAACGGCAAATCCCATCATTCTCAATCGCGAGTACAAGGGAGCAACCCTACTCAAAGAGGGAGAAGCGGCGGTAGTGGCCGGAATGATCACCAAGTCCGACGAGAAGAGCCTGAGCGGCCTACCTGCGTTCTCCGCCGTCGCCGGCCTTGGCGCCCTCACATCACAGCGTTCTAAACAGGAAGAGGATGATGAACTGCTGATCCTGATCACGCCCTACGTCGTCCGCAGCTCAGAGCGCACCGAAGCGCCGGAAATCTGGATGGGAAAGTAAATTGAGTCATTAGTTCATTGAATCATTGACTCATTGAAAGCCTCTGCCTTTGGTTTTTAATGATTCAATGATTCAATGACTCAATGATGAAATGATTCGATGGCCGGATCACCCGATCTACTTCTGGCTTGCCTCGAAGTCCACAATCTTCTTCAACACATCCACCGGCGCCCCGCCGGGCACGTTCCGTCCATTGATGAACAGCGTCGGCGTGGCATTCACGCCCACCGACTTTCCCAGCGCGAGGGAGGCCTCGATTCTGGCCTTGGTATCCGGCTTGACGGCGCAGGCGGCAATGTCGTCGGCGTTCGCGCCCGATGCGGTTGCGATGGCCTTCAGCTTCTCATCGGCATTGGCCTCCGTGATATTGGCCTGCTCGTCAAACGTCTTCTGAATAAATTTCCAGACGGCGTCATTCGCGGCCTGCCCCACCGAAGCGTGCCCCACGCAATCGACGTAGCCGGCCGCCTTCGCTGCCCAGTTGTGCATGGGCAGCGGGAAATTCTGAAAAATGAAGTGGGCCTCGGGCTCCTGCGCCAGCAGTTGATCGATCGTGGTCGCCGCCTTCGCGCAGTGCGGGCACTGCATATCGCTGAATTCGACAATCGTCACCGCCGCCTTCTCGGGACCCTTGGCGGCGCCGTTCGCGCCCTTTTCCAGCTTGGCGCGGGCATCGTCAAATGGCTTCGCTCCGAAGGGCAGGATTTCGCCCGTGATGGCATGCTTGCCATCGGAGCTCACCAGCAACCGATTCGGGTTCGAACCCTGGGCGTTGGTGACGACAATCGAAACCTCCGCCAGTCCGGGCACCTCGGAAGGACGAATCTCTCCCACCTTCCAAGTGATGGTTGCATCGTAGCCAAACATCTGGAACAGGAACGAGTTGACGGTGTCTTCGCTGGGGAGAATCGTCGACACCGCGGCGGACGAAGTGGCCGCGGGCTTGGATGCCGGCCTGGTCTGTAGAGTGGGCTTGGTTTGAGCGATGGCGACGCCGGACAACAAAAGAACAGCGAGCAGTGTGCGGTGCATGATTGTCATATTTTGAAATTCAGGTGGAATTCGATTGTTACAAAAACAGTCGGCGTTGTCATTCATTCAATGGATTTCAATCCACCAGCCTTTGTCATCCTGAGCGAAGCGAAGGACCTATGAATTTGAATGCGCCCGAATGCATAGGTCTTTCGCTCCGCTCGGGATGACAATTCAACAATAAGAGGGCGCTATACTTCCGCCCTCGCCGCGATCGGGAACCTTCTCCCATAGCCGAACGCTTTGGCCGATATCTTGATCCCGGGCGCTGCTTGCTGCCGCTTGTACTCGCTGCGTTCCACCACCCGGATCACCCGCCGCACCAGATCTAAATCGAAGTTGTGAACGCGGGCAATCTGTTCCGCCGAGCATGACTCCTCTACGAAATCCTCAAGAATCGCATCGAGCACTTCATAAGGAGGAAGTGAATCCGAATCCTTCTGATCCGGCCGCAATTCCGCCGACGGCGGCTTCTCGATAGTCGCCTCCGGGATCACTTTGCGCCGCGAGTTCACGTACGCGCTCAGGCGATACACCAGCGTCTTCGGCACGTCCGAGATCACCGCCAGCCCACCCACCATGTCGCCATACAGCGTGCAATAGCCGACCGCCAATTCACTCTTGTTGCCGGTCGACAGCACCAGCGCACCCAGCTTGTTCGACAGCGACATCAGCAGCAATCCGCGGGCGCGGGCCTGAATGTTTTCTTCGGTCACGTCGGGCGGCATCCCGGCAAACACAGGTGCAAGCGTCTGGCGCGCAGCCTGGTAGATGTCGTTGATGGAGAGCAGTTCGAAGCGAACCTTGAGGTTGTGGGCGAGCTCCCGCGCGTCATCAATCGAGCCTCGCGAGGAGTACGGCCCGGGCATGCCGACGCCGATAACATTCTCCGGGCCGAGCGCGTCGGCCGCGATCGACGCGGTCAGCGCGGAATCGATGCCGCCGCTGAGTCCGATGATCGCCCGCTGGAAGCCGCATTTGTGCACGTAGTCCCGCGTGCCCAGCACCAGCGCTTCATACGCGCTGGCTTCTTCACCCGCGATCTGCGCATGCATGTCTCCGATCAGCGTCTGGGAGTCAAAATAAATCAGGTCTTCTTCGAACGACTTCCCTTGCGCGATCACTTGTCCGTCGGGCGCAATCACCAGGCTCGATCCGTCGAACACCAGGCTGTCATTGCCGCCGACCTGGTTCACCATCGCAACCGGAACCTTCTGATTCTGTGCGATGGCCGCCAGCATGTCGCGGCGCAGTTCGCGCTTGCCCAGCCAAAACGGCGACGCCGATATGTTGAGCACGAAGTTGCCGCCGGCGCGCACCAATTCTTCGACCGGATCGACGCCATACAGCCGCCGGTTCCAGAAGCGCTTGTCGTTCCAGGCATCTTCACAAATGGTCAACGCCATCTGCTTGCCGCAAAAACTGAACAGTTGCTGACTCTTGGCGGGAGCGAAGTTGCGCATCTCGTCGAAAACGTCGTAGGTGGGCAGCAGCATTTTTGACTGTATGAAGTCAATGCGCCCCTCGCGCAGCAGGGCGGCGGAGTTCATCACTTTCTTGCCCGAGTCCGCTTCGGCCGGCGTTACCGTCCCGCAGATCACGGCAATGCCCTGCGTTTCGGCGGCAATCCTCTCGACAGTCGCACGACTGCGCGCCACAAACGAAGGCCTCTCGACCAGATCGAGCGGCGGGTAGCCGGAAACGGCAAGTTCCGGAAACAGAATCAGCCCAGCGCCAGCACTCCGCGCCTGCAGCGCAAACTGGATGATCTTGGCAGCATTGCCGGAGAAATCCCCGACGGTGGGGTTGATCTGGCCCAAAGCGATCTTCACACCTACAGTTTAGAAGGTCAGGTGGAGAAGGTCGAGACCGGGAAGACCAGGCAACTACCCAGCAGACATAACGTGGGCCGTATCATCAGCGAGGGTTACAGCGGTAACCGCCAGAACCGTAAAACGGGTGTATGCTCAGTGTCGTTTTGAACCACAAAAGAAATTCCGGGCAGCTATGTTCCAAACCTACCGCGAACCGGCGCCTGAACCCCNNTGCTAGCGAACCCGGAGGCAACACCCACCACCCTGGACGCCTCGGTGACGGTCGGCGAGACCGGTGGGGCGGGTGCGGTCGTCGCAGGCTCGGCAGTGGGGACAATCACCGCCAACAACAGAGGCATGACGTCGACGCGACGCGACCTGCGGGTTGACACTCTGCGCGGCCTTTTCCTGATGGTGATGATGGTTGACCACTTGCCCCACAATCCGCTGCGACGCCTCAGCGACGGGGGACTTGGTTTTGTCTCCGCTGCCGAGGGCTTTGTGTTCCTCTCGGGACTGGTGAGCGGATGGGTATACGGGAGCATTTTCGTCAACCAGGGGTTGGAGGCCGCTCGGCGCCGCGCTTGGCATCGAGCACGCGACATCTATCTCACTCATCTTCTGCTCTACACCTTGGCTCTGCTTGGAGCCCTGTGCGGCGGCTGGCAAATCGGCAGGCAATTCCCGGATTTCTGGCAAGCCTGGTGGCATGGAGCGGTGCTGATCTACCAGCCACGGTATTACAGCATCCTCCCCATGTATGCGGGCTTCATGCTGCTGCTCCCGTGGCTGTTGCAGCAAATGGCAAGGAGGCGCGCCTCACTGATCTGGGCGGGCAGCATCGCATTATGGCTCTCTGCACAGTGGGGAATCGGAGGCCCGGCGCACAACCCGCCATGGCTTCAACTCGGAACCTTTAACGTCCTGGCTTGGCAGATCTTCTTTATCGCTGGAGCTCACGTTGGCTATCTCAAGGTTGCCGGACTCCGTCCTTCGATTCCGCATTCGAGAGCACTGCTTGGCTTCTGCATCGTCGTGGTGTCCCTGCTTTTCCTGGCCCGCCATCAGAACGTGCTTTTCCCGAATCTCTCGTTAATCGACGTCAGAGCCGCGCTCACGGATTGGAAGACGAGGAATCACCCCTTGCGCCTCATCAATTTCGCGGCTTACGCTTACATCCTTTGGTACATACCGCGCTCGGTGGATGAGAAGGTGCAAGGGCTGTCCGGCTTTCGATTGCTGCGTTATTTCGGCAGACACTCGCTCCAGGTGTTTGCGTGGTCAATCCTCGTGTCTTACGGCGCATTCAGCTTTCAGGATTCGTGGGGCACGCTGTCTCCGGCATGGCAAGTGCTCCTGGCCCTGGCAACCGTCGCCAGTCTTGCATGTCCCGCCTGGCTGCACGAGCGATGGAGGTTCCTGGCTTCCCAGCGGTCCTTGCGTCTAGCCGGGAATACCGCTGCCCCTTCCTAAGTCCGCTGCCCCGCCCGGAAGCGCCCGTTCACATTCCACATCAATCGCTCTGAGAAGGACGATCCCAGTTCGGTGGAGGATTTGTGTCCGGGCCGGTCGGCTGCGGCGCCCCCAGCGGCGGTACGCTCGAAGGGTTGACGGCGGGGGTCGACTCCGGCATCTCTTCTCCGGGACGCCTTAGTGTGGGCGCGTTCGCGGGGCGTTCTTCCTGTTTCTTAGCGACGGTGGGCGCGCCCAGGTCAACTTCCTTTTCGGTGCGCACGATTTTCTGGCCGTCCACCTTCATGGTCTCGACCCGCACCACTTCGTCGCCCACGAAGCGCACAAAATCCACGTCCTGCGGAGGCGTGCCGTAGATCCATTCTTCATACTCAACTTCGTTCGCCGTCTCGCGCACTTTCTTTGGCGGACGTCCCTTGGCATACATCACCATGTCGTGGTTCATTCCCACCAGCACGTGGTGATTCTTGATGGCTTCCTTGACCTGCGGAGAAACCGTTTCCAGATAANNTTGTCGAAGTAGAGATCCACGAAAGAACCGCGGGCGTTGGCGTTCGCATCCGATGGCACAATCGGCCCGCTCGCGTTCGGGCCTCCAATTTCGATGCGCTGGTACCACTTCGGCTTCTTGACGGGACCGCCGTTAATCTCAAAGCGTATGTAGTCCCCCTTGATGACGATGTTGCTGATGCGGGCGCGGTCGCCGGGTTTCGCGGCTGGTCCCCAAAGCGCCATCAACTGTTGCAGTTC
>PMMJ01000437.1 GCA_003162255.1 Acidobacteriaceae bacterium
TGACCTTCAACGTGCTGGAGTACCTGGCCCTGTTCGTCATCGTGCTGATGCACGAGATGGGCCATTCGCTGGCCTGCCGGTCGGTCGGCGGGAAGGCGGATGAGATCGTGCTCTGGCCGCTGGGTGGCGTAGCCTACGTGGCTCCGCCGCAGCGGCCCGGCGCCACCCTCTGGAGCATCGCCGCCGGGCCGCTGGTGAACGTCGCGTTGTTTCCACTCTTGTTGGTGCTTTTGAGGTTGTCATCTGGGCGGACTGCGGTGTCGCCTGATGCCCACGCACTATTGTGGTTCTTGACCTGGCGCATTGACTTAGGATTGCTGGTTTTCAACATGCTGCCGATCTATCCCCTCGATGGCGGCCAGATCCTTAGGTCGTTGCTCTGGTTTGTCCTCGGACGCGGGCGAAGCTTGATGATAGCCACAGTCCTTGGATTTGTAGGCGTGGCCGGATTCATTGGTCTCGCCTTTTTGAAGCGCGATGGTTTACTCGGCGCAGTCGCCGTCTTTATGCTCCTGAATTGCTGGGGCGGATTGCGCCACGCGCAAGCGCTTCTACGTTTCGCAAAGTTGCCGCGCCAGGAAGGGTTCGCCTGTCCGGCGTGCAAAACCAAACCGCCCATCGGCGACTTCTGGAAGTGCGGCCGGTGCGGGCAGGCATTCGACACTTTTCAGACTCACGCCGTCTGCCCCCACTGCGCGACACAGTTTGCAATGACGAAGTGCCTGGATTGCGGCGCGGCACATCCCATGAGCGAATGGGCCCCCTCCGTGATCAGCGCGAGTTCGACGTTCGCAGACCAGGTCAGAGGTTAGAGGTAAGATTGCAGAGGTGAGCGGTCAGATAGCGGGGATAACATTGGTCTTTACCTCTGCAATCTGATTTCTTCTAACCTCTCATGGAACCCGTCACCCATTTCCTATTTGGCGCCGCCATGGGCCGCGCCGGACTCAATCGCAAAACGGCGCTCGCCACCGCTACGTTAACTCTGGCCGCCGAAGCCCCCGACGTCGACGTCCTCAGCCGATTCGGCGGCTCCGCGTTCGGCCTGAACCATCACCGCGGCTTCACTCATTCCTTCCTCGGCGTGCCGCTGGTTGCCGCCGCAGTCGTCGGATTCATTTATCTCCTCTGGCGCTTGCGCGGCCGCAAGACTCGCAACCCGAACCTGCCCCCGCGCTGGGGATTGCTCTTCGCCTACGCCTGCCTGGCCGGCCTCAGCCACATTCTCCTCGACTTCACCACCAGCTACGGAGTGCGCCCCTTCTGGCCGTTCTCCGAACGTTGGGTTTCCTGGGACATCGTCTTCATCGTCGAACCGGTCCTCCTGATCGCTCTAACCCTGGGCCTGATTCTCCCCGCATTGTTTTCGCTCATCAACGAAGAGATCGGCGCCCGCAGCAAAGGTCCGCACCCCAAGCCATCCGGAAGGCTAGCCGCGACTTTAGCCCTGCTCGCCGTCTTCGCCTGCTGGGGACTGCGCGATTACGAACATCGCCGCGCTGTCGCCGCACTGGAGGCGCGCAGCTATCAGGGAGTCGATGCGAGTCGAGTTTCCGCGTTCCCCTACATGACGAATCCGTTCCGCTGGTACGGAGTAGTAGAAACGCCTAACTTCTTCGCCACCATGGACGTCGACTCACTCGCGCCCGAGGTCGATCCCGAATCTCAAATGCAGATTCGCTACAAGCCTGAAGAAACTCCCGTCACTCTGGCCGCCAAGAAAACCTACCTTGGGCGCGTGTATCTGAGTTGGGCCAAATATCCCGTAACCGAAACCGAAGAGCTACAAAGCGATCCCGTCGACAACACCCGCGCCGCCTACGCAGTCCGCTTCCGCGATTTGCGTTACGACTATCCCGGAAGCGGCGCGCGTGGAACCCTCGGCGCAGTGGTGTTGCTAACTCGCGATCTGCAAGTGGTCGATGAACGCTTCGGAATGAGGGGCGCGAGCACGAACACTCGGTAATCTATACGATTGCGCGCCCGATCACTGCTTCGGAGGGAGCAAACCGGCCTGCCGCATCACCGTCAGCATGTCGAACACGTTCCACTCTTCACAGATCTTGCCGTCTTTGAAGCGAAAGATTGTCACCCCATCGCTCGCGATCTTCTTGCCCGTTGCCGGAAACCCCATCCCTGCCTGCGTGTTCGTGCCGCTCACAGTAAAATGCACGGCGACCAGATCCTTCTCCGCTACCGTCCGGTTCACCTTGAAGATCATGTCCGGCAGAGCTTTGCGTTCTTCCCGGGCATAGGCCAGATCTTCCTCGAGTGTTGCAGTGCGGTCGCCGGCATGGGCCACGAAGTCCTTGGAATGAAACTCCCCGTACTTTTCGAGTTGTCCGCGGCTGAGCACTTCCTCGAAAAAGCTTCGGGCACCCGCCTTGTTTCTCTCCTGCTCGCTGCCTGGCTGAGCCAGACCCGGCAGGCTGATCGCAAACAGCAATAGCAACAACGAACCTTTGCGCATATCGTTCTCCTTTGCAGTGAAACCTTTCATGGTTGGGTTTTACCGGTTTTCATAATTAACGTAACATGTGTTACAGTAATTCGTCAAGGAGTTCCCCAATGGCAAGACCTCCCAACCCTGGCATCCGCGAAGGGCTTCGCAACCAGGCTGTCGATTATGTGCTCGCTTACGGATTCGGGGACTTGGCCCTTCGCCCCCTGGCGAAAGCTCTGAAGACCAACGCTCGGATGCTGGTCTACCACTTCGGCTCGCGGGAAGGATTGATGCGCGAGATTCTTATGGGTCTGCGGGAACGTGGAGATACGCTCATAAGGGTCTGGTTCGAGGCCGGGAAGAAGCCGCGCACGCTATCCGAGTTCCTGCGCTGGTACTGGCAGTGGATGAGCGCGCCTCGGGCGCAGCCCGCAGTACGCCTGATCTTCGAGCTGTACGCGCTGGCGCTTCGAAACCCGCGCGACTACCCCGGCGTCCTCGAAGCCCCGCTGGCCCACTGGCAAAGCCTCACGAAGAAGGCCGATCTCCGCTCGAAGTTCGAGACTGCCGAGGCCACTTTGCTCCTGGCCGCCACGCGGGGTTTGCTCCTCGATCTCTGCGCCACCGGAGATCGGACTCGCGTCGGACGCGCTATGCAGTTGCTGAGTCAGTTTGTTGAATCGCGTCACGACCAAGAACCCGGTGGGACGGCGAAACGGAACTGCCGCCGCTAGTCGAAGAACTCGTACGAAACGCGCCACATCCTGATCGAGGCAGCGGTCGCGCTTGACCGGCAGCGTCCACTCGCGCAACAATCTTAACGGAATCTCAACTGAGGTGATTATGCTGGCTTACGTTTTTGTTCTCTTCGCGGTCGCGGTTCGCTTTATGCCCCATCCGCTGGCCTTTACTCCAGTCGCGGCGGCGCTGCTCTATTTTGGCGCGCGCGGTTCCAGACGTCAGCTATGGGTGCCCCTTGCCCTGCTAGCCGCCTCCGACGTCATCCTCACCAAGTTCGTCTACTCGTATCCCCTCACTTGGGACCATTTCGTGACTTGGGCCTGGTATGCGGCGATCTTGTGGCTGGGCAGTCAACTGCGCGAAAACACAAACTGGCTGCGGGTCGGCGGAGCCGCGCTGGCCAGTTCCATCTCGTTCTTCGTGGTCAGTAATCTCGCCGTCTGGGCATGCTGGAACATGTATCCCAAGACTCTCTCCGGCCTGATGACCTGCTACGCAGCGGGCTTGCCGTTTTTCCGCCGTGGAGTCGCAGGCGATATGCTCTTCACCGCAGTCATGTTCGGATTGCCGGCATTAGCCGCCGTGGTCGCCCGCTCCCACAAACCCCACGGAACCGCAGCCGCCTAGTCGATCAATCGAGTTTCTTCCTCGCGCAGCGCGGGATCTTTCCTCGCTGCGTTTTTGTTTTCCGCACGCCGCTTTGCTCGCCGCCAGATCAGCCACCCCGCCACCAACAGTGCCACCCCCACCAGAATCCCCACGAAGTGATGAGCGAAGAGGCGACCTGTTAGGGTTACAATCTGCGGACCGAACCAGAGCGTCAGCAGCGCCTCAATCAGAAAGCGCACAAACCGTCCCAGAAAAATTGCCAGCAGAAAATGCGCGAAGTTCATCTCAAACGCCGCCGCGGCCAGCACCACAATTTTGAAAGGCGTAGGCGGCGGCAGCATCGACGGAAACATCAGGGCCCAGAATTCATGGCGCTCGAAGGNNCGCTTGCGCAACAGCACCTCGCCCCCCGCATACCCGATGACATAGAGAACGATGCTTCCGAGCGCCGACCCAGCTGAGCCCAGCAGCACATACAGCAGGAACCGCGAGCGATCGTTATAAACGTAGCCCACGAAAATCGCATCCAGCGGCATGCCCATGAACGAGCCATCCACCGCCGCGAACGCCAGCATCCCCCAGGGCCCCAGGGGTGCAAGTACGTGCTTGATCCAGTCGCCGTA
>PMMJ01000128.1 GCA_003162255.1 Acidobacteriaceae bacterium
AGAGTTCTTCAGAGGTTCCTTAGCCTTTCGAGAGATTGAGGCCGCCGTCGATGCACGATTCAACATCGGCTCTCCCACAAGAAGACAGGAGCGTCATCAGAATGAAATATCTTAAAGGCGTGTTCGATACCCGAAGGCGGGCGTTGTGCGGGGTATTGGTCGCTAGTTGCCTTGTTCTCATCGCCACGCATTTTTACGCCTATGGGCAAAACAAATCGGATTTTCCCGACGGCTTCGATGCTGTCCAAGCTGCGCCCAGGAGTCACAGAGTAGTTTTTGAAAATGCATTTGTGCGCGTGCTCGAAGTTAGTGTTTTGCCCGGCCACCTGGAAGTAATCGAAACGAAATTCCACGGATTAGTAACGAGAAGTCGGCTAGTGTTTACCAATGGGTCGGTGCGGCGGCAGCCGGTTCAGCCTGAGTCACGCTAACCGGATGTTACGAAAATGGCGTAGCACATAAATCGAGCGGGCCGCCATCGATTTACGTACTGTATTAGCTGGGCGAATAACGTGGTTCGTCTTGCGCACCTGTCGACCGGAACGCGCACGCACTACGCATTTCCTCTCTGATTGGTTTCAGCATTCGCCAGGCCGCCAGACAACACGCGAAGCCGATGGTGGAAGAGGTTGCGACGAATGCACCGCTGACCAACGCCCGCACGCCAACCACTCTGGCGATCACGCGCCATGCACAGGCCTTGCGGACCACCCTCTCGCGTTCCACTGCATCGGCGTTTCTCCAGTGGTAGCCACGTACTTCATTGACGGCGCCGACAACTTCGTTGAGTGGACGCTCGAATAGCAACTGAGCTGCCTTGATGACGACCAGAATGGGCAGCACGATGAGCGCCGCGAAGAGCGCCAATAAGAATAGAACTACCGCGAGTATCTCGAGCATAGTTTCTCCTTAGATTTATGTTGTTGGAACGTGGAAGTCTTGGAGGAAGGGATCAGCCCACTAAGGTCGGTCTAGCGGGGAGTGAATTGAGCTTTGGCAGCGCTAATCGGCAGCTATCTTCAAGCGCTACGCGATCGTAGACAAGGCTGACGTTCGCGCAGCCTTACAACAACTGGAACGGGCTCGGCTGAAGCCGTTGAATCCTACCGACGGGCGTAGTTCAACCGAGCCAGAATCCCGACCGTTTTCCCAGCTATCGAGTCGTTAATACCTTGCAACTCGGACGTGCTTCCCCCTGGATAGACGCCAAGATCCCAAATTCTAGACTTATCGGGCGTAATGGCGGGAGCCAGATGACTTCCAGGTTGAGCCATCCTCTTCCCTTTCGAGAGAGGGTTGGCCATTCGATGCTGCGGAGTAAGGTGTCTACCAGGACGCGTCATTTCTTCTTGATTTTGCGCCCAGACTAAGGAAATGAAACCAAAACACAAAAGCACCCAGAAACAACGCTTTAAGGCTTTCATGATTCCTCCTTTGTTGGGTCCTCTCGCCACAGGGGGGTGTGCGTCTCAACTGGCGGGGACTGCTCTTCGGAGGGGCGAGAGAATGTACGGCCGAAATTGTACTCCTGTTCGACTGGGACGGCGAGGAAAATGACGGCTAACTGGCTTGGCCAATGTGCATAAACTTGCACACGGCCAGGCATAGTTGACGCTATATCCCGATAACGCTCATTGACCCGCTCGTGAGTGAGGCTGGGGCTCCCAGTGGACTTCGCCGCGGGTCGTCGTATCCTTTCAGCCATGCTCACATTTTCCCCCACCGATCGCATCTTCATTCTCACCGGGGCAGGAGTGAGCGCCGAAAGCGGCATCCCAACTTTCCGTGGCGTGGGTGGACTTTGGCGGAACTACCGGATCGAAAAGGTCGCTTCGCCCGAAGCTTGGCACCGCGATCCCCGGCTGGTGTGGGAGTTCTATTCCATGCGGCGGCGTGTGGCTTCGGCCGTCAAACCGAATCCGGCACACTTCGCCCTCGCCAAGCTTGAAGACCTGCTGCAAGACCGCCTTTTCGTCTGCACCCAGAATGTTGACGACCTGCACGAGCAGGCAGGATCGAAGCGCGTCGTCCACATGCACGGCGAGCTTTTCAAGAGCCGCTGCGACACCTGCAACCGACCGCCGTTCCGCGACACAGACTCCTATGCTCTCCCAGCCGAGCTTCCTCGTTGCGACTGCGGCGGACGGATTCGCCCGCACATTTGCTGGTTCGGCGAAGTCCCGTTTGAGTTGGATCGAATCTACGAAGCACTGGACGAATGCACGATCTTGATGGCTGTGGGCACGTCGGGAGTTGTGGAGCCAGCGGCGAGCTTTGTCGCTCAAGTTGCAGACCATGCGCGGACAATCTACGTGGGACCAGAGGAGCCTGCGAACGCATCCGCCTTCACGGAATGCTATTTGGGGAAAGCTGGGAAAGTATTACCAAACTTGTTCGGTTCCTTGTGATGGGTCGAAAGGCGCTATTGCAACTTGGCGTATTCGACTTTGGCTTGCTTCAGGATGGGGATGTCGGGGTCGGCGTCTTTCCAGAGAGTGAGGAAATCTTTGTAGGCGGCGAGTGCGCGGACCCGGGCGGCATCGGCGTCCGCTCCCTGTGAGGTTCTTGACTGCAAGGCGTTCGCACGCGCCACTCCCAAATGCGCCAACGCTCCCGTCCAGCAGTTCCACACAATACCGCTGTGGTCGAGAATCTTCTGAAACTCGGCGGCGGCAGCGTTGCCCTGTCCGGCTGCCAAGTATGCCTCTCCGCGTACATACGTCGGATAGAGGCAGGAAACATTGTTGATGAACGCAATTGCACCGAATTCGAGCGGGGGGAAAGCAACTTGCAGGGCAGTCAGGGCAGCGGCCGGATTCTTCTTGTCCAGCGCCAATTGCCCCTGAATCGCGGGCAGCCAGAGCGATTGGATCTGCGTGTCCAGCGGGAAACGTTTCCCCAAGTCTTGTGCCAAGGATTCGGCTCGTGCCGTGTCGGCCGCCATGGCAAACGCAAGCGCGGCTTCGACCTCGACACCCTGACTTGTGGGAACCAGTTTCAACGCCGCTGCCGCAGACTGCCGCGCTTCCGTAACATTTCCATACGCTGCTTGTTGCAACGCGGCGCTTCCGAGATAAATTGCTCCCCCTTCTTTGCTGTCAGCACGCACGGCGGAATCGGCAGCCCGTTTGTTGAGTTCTCGCGCCCTGCCCACACGGCCAGCGTACGCCTCGGTATCCGAGGCCAGCGCAAGTCCACAGTTTTCCACCTCGGGCTGGCCAGCAAACCACTGTAGCTGTGCCATCATAGCCGCGGAGTCCGCCCCAAGAAAGGCCAGAGCATACAGGTCATTGTGCATAGGATACTCATCCAGTTTTCGGGCCTGCGCCTCGTGGATGATCCGCTGGGCTTCATCGAAGCGCTGCAAGGCCAAGGAGTAGCCCGCCAGATTGCTGTAGGAGGCTGAGTCATTGGGTGCACGTCGTATAGTTTCCTTGATGATCTCGGCTCCTTTCTCGTACTGCCCCTGAGCCGCAAGCACCAAGCCCAAATAACCATAGGGTGCTCCGTCCCGCGGATAGCTCCTGATCCACTCCCGATACGTCTTGGCCGCTTTATCTAGCTCCCCGGTCACATTGCGATAGTAATCGGCGGTAATCACCAGCTTTTCCCATTCGCTGCCGTGTTCTCGCAACGCAAATGCCTTGGTGTACTGTTCGGCGGCCCTCTCTACTTCACCAAGACCGTTATAATCGTTGCCTACTGCCCTGTAACCCATGGCAAAATTCTTGTCAAGCTCGATGGCGCGTTGGTGGTACGGAAGGGCCGCGGTCAGGCTCTCCGCTCCCCAGCCCAGGCTGTACGCTTTCAGGGCTTCAAGCGAGGACGTAGTGGCCTGCTGGAGCGGTACATCAAACTTCTGTACCGTGGCCAGCGATTCGCCCAACTCAGTGCGCAACTTGGATGCCGCCTCGCCCAGCGCGTCCAGCACCTTCTCCTTGGACGCTGCCGTCACCTGCTCCTCGGCCAGCGTATCTCCGCTCTGGCAATTCACCGCCTTCAGGCCCAACACATATTCGCTGCCCAGGCCGCCAATTGATCCGGCAAGGTAAGACTTGCTGCCTGCCCGTAGGCAAAGCTCGCGGGCTACCTCGGGCGTCAGTTTCGTGCCCGTTGGACGGGTCATCAGTTGCAAGGTCTTCGCAACCTCGCTGTCAGACAGAACATTTAAGAAAGGCGATTGCCGCAGTGAAACGCTGAGCGCCGTCTTCAACGTATCGTCGAAAATTGCGTCGCCCGTACTGTTGGCAAAATCGGCAAGAACGATGGTGTCCTTCTCGGTCAGGCGCTTGCCTTGCTGACGCGACCGATAGTACAGTCCGCCCCCGACGAGGAAGGCGACCAGCAGAACGGGAACCGCACTCTTCCAGAGCTTCGTAACCCGAGCCGCTTGCACGGCCACTGTGCCCGAGACTGCCGCAGAACTGCGTCCGCTCTCCGTGTCCCGCTTCAGCCGTTGCAGATCCGTTCGCATGTCGGCTGCGTGCTGGTAGCGCAGGTTGCGGTCTTTCTCCAGAGCCTTGTTGATGATTCGTTCCAGTTCGGCTGGCACGTCGGGATTCAGCCGCACGGCAGGAACGGGTGCGCGGTTCAAGATCGAATCGAACATCGCGCCCGAAGTGTCGCCTCGAAACGGCAAGGTGCCCGTAGACATCTCGTACAGTACCGCACCAAACGAGAACAAGTCGGTGCGGGCATCGAGTTCCTTCCCCCGCACCTGCTCCGGCGACATATAGGCGATTGTCCCGACCGCCGTGCCGGGGCTGGTCAGAACTTCCTCGGACTCGATGGTCGGGGCGCTCATGGCAACGCTCTGCGGCTTGAGGGAAACTTTCGCCAGCCCGAAATCGAGAACCTTCGCCTGCCCTCCATTCGTGACGAAGATGTTCGCAGGCTTAATGTCGCGGTGGACTATGCCTTTGGCGTGTGCAGCGTCCAACGCATTGGCAATCTCGATGCCCAGATCGAGCACCGCCTCGATCTCCAGCGGCTTGCCATTGATCCGGTGCCTGAGCGTCTGCCCTTCGAGCAACTCCATGGCGATGAAGGTTCGCCCATCGGCCTCATCGATTTCGTGGATCGTGCAGATGTTCGGATGGTTCAAAGAGGACGCAGCCTTAGCCTCCCGCTGGAAACGGCTGAGGGCTTGCGGATCGTTGGCGAGTTCTTCGGGGAGGAACTTCAGGGCGACGTGACGACCGAGCTTCAGGTCTTCCGCCTCATATACCACGCCCATGCCCCCACCGCCGATCTTGCTGAGGATGCGGTAATGGGAAACCGTTTGACCCACGGGTTGGGAATGCGTGGACACTGGTTAGACATGTTAGGTGTGGGCGAGGGGAAGGTCAAACGAAGGACGGCACACCGATGGAGACGCAGGAAACGGCAAATCCAGCGATTTCGGGCTTCTCCAAGCCCTCGCCAATGAGGTGGTTCGAAAGGGTGTCTGCGGCGACTTCATTTTATGCGGCCTTTCGCCCCCTGTTTAGCCGATTCGCCCGCTAGTCCACGGGTATACCTTCTGAGGCGCGTTTTGCTTGTACCTCCAACGTTGCTCAGCATTCTCGGATGAAGGTCGCAGTAACCTCGGTAACTAGCCCGCCATCTGATTAGGTGTTGGAATTCACACTTGGGGGCAAGGGCTTATGAAGCGGACTGACCTTATCCTTGCTGTTATTCTTGCCGTGATCGTTGGAATGTCTTTTCCCTGCGTTGCACGTCCCCTGCGCCGATGACCCCACTATTGCCAATGCTGTCCCCATGCGCCACGGTTCCAGCCAGCACGTAAGTGATCGTCTCGATTCCCCGGTGCGGATGCCATGGGAATCCGGCTAGATAATCCTCCGGAACATCGTTCCGGAAATCGTCGAGAAGGAGGAACGGATCGAAGTCTTTTGTGTTTCCGAAACCGAATGCGCGCCGAAGATGCACGCCCGCGCCCTCGAGAGTTGGCTTCGATTTGATCAGCCTCTTCACAGGTCGGATCGACATGGTGAACCTCCGTCCGCTGTCCAGCATAGGATAGCTTGTTTTTTTGCACAGCGGTCAACTGCCCCGCCAAAACGCAGACAATGGTCGCGGGCTTTTATGAATAGCGGTGCATCCTGATCCTAAGAACTCCATCTCAACCAAGCTCAAGCCCGAGTCGACTCCAGCCGATGCGCCTTAGAGATGCACTTCTAGCGAAGAGGTTGCTTGGACTCGACGATGTGTCGAAACGTGGTTCCGAAAGGGCTCTTTGGGCGTGGCGCACAATTTGCTCGCGATATATTAAGGATAGAAAGAGCGGTCGAGTTGGACTCGCGTAAAGATCCGCATCTCAATCATGGCTATGCCATGGCCAGCCACTCCAGCCAGGGACAGACCGCCGACCGTGTTCTGATTCACGTGGACAGTTTTGCTGATCAAGGGCCACGCCGGCTCGGGTCCCCATTGTGACGTCTGCTCGTCGTTCTTTCGAAGAACCAACTAATTTGCAGAGTTTTCTTTTTTGCCATCGTTGCGGGCCGACAATGCTCTGCCAGCGATAAGGCCGAACCCCTTGTCGCGCGCAAGTTTCTCCAATGCGAAGAGATCGGCTTGGGCTTTGACTCTCTGTCCTAGCTTCTCTTTCAGTTCCGCAAGGGCGAATTGAGTTTCGAGTTCGACTCCCAGCAGATGATGAGCGCGGGCACGTTCGAGCGTGCGCTGCAGTTGGGGGCGCGCCGCCGCGATATGGCCAACTGCCAGTTCGAGACGAGCAGAGACAAGATCGAACTGGAGCCGGTTGAGTTGATTTGTACTCTTCGCGGTCAGCGCCCGACTCCCTTGCTCTTCCTTGGCTGCTTCCACGGACTTGTCCTGGCCCAGCAACCCCTCTATCAAGGTGACGTTGGCGGCGAGCTCATCGTCGGCTTGACCTTCCTGATGAAACTGCTCTTTGCACTTTCGGATCACGGTTTCGGCATCGGCGGCATGCCCTTCCGCAAGCGACAGCCGTGCCAAGGCGAGCTCCGTTTCCGCAACGCTTTGCTTATCCCCAATCTCTTTGCGGAGAGCTAACGATTCCTGCTGAGAGTTACGCGCCGCCTGCAAATCCCCTTGATCCGCAAGCACGTCTCCGGCTCCAGCTAGCGCATAGGCCAAGGCACGTTTGTCAGCAATTTCCTGCGCAATGGCTCCGGCCTCCTTGTAGCCGGTAAGCGCTGCTTTCAGGTCACCACGCAGTCTCGCAATCTCGGCCAGATCAGCGAGGGTCAGCGCGACGGCGTCTTTGTCTCCCATTTCCTTGTACCCCGGAATCGCGTCCGACAGAGCGCGTTCCGCATCGGTCAGATTCCCGCGAGCCAGAGAAATATCGCCCAGGTTGGCGGAGGCGGTTGTGACGCCCTCGAGATCGCCGATCTGACGAAAGACCCTGATCGCTTCCCGGTACATTGTTTCTGCACGATCCAAGTTGCCCTGTTCATAGTAGAGGATGGCGAAATCGCTCGTGGCGCGAGCTGCGTTGTCGCGATCGCCAACCGCTGTGTAGCTCTTTCGAGCATTGTCACAGGCTTGGGCGGTGGATTCGCCATTGCCGATCTGACAGAGAATTCCGTAGGCTCGTGCGACGAACAGTTGCAAACCCTGAGCGGTTCCCTTTTCGACCGCACGCCACGCGGCAGCCTGCGCCTTGGCGACGTCGTTATTGACCCAGGAGCGTGCCTCCAAATAGTCGATCCGTGGGTCGCCGCTGGAAGGAAGCGGAAGATGCCGGAGCGCTTCCAGCGTGTGCAACGCATCGTCGGGATTCACCCATCGCTGTTCATCGGCAAGTCGAAGACCGTAGTCCAAATTATCCGGGAACTGGGTGAACAGCTGCCGATAGGCATCGACGGCTCGCGTACGATCTTGGATCGTGGCATAGTACTGACCGTCAATCAGCAGCCGATCTTCCGGCCCCAAATGCCCGGAAAGAGATCGTGCCTGCTCGATTTCAGCGCGAGCTTTCGGCGCGTAGCCCAGATGACTCCAGGCATCGGCCAAAGCGGCGTGCGCGAGCGGATAGGTAGGGTCGGCAACCACGGCTTTCGCCAGCAGCGCGCGGGCGTGTATATAGTCGAAGGCCCATAGACGTCCCTGGCCCTCTGTATAAAACCGCACTGCTTCTTGATTGGATGGAAGAGCGGCGCGAGCCTGAAGGCTGGCTGGGGTGGAGGCCGAGCCTATTCCTAGGCTCTGCCGAAGCGCCTGGCCGGCTTGGGTGGCCAGTTCAAAAAGATCTCCTTCACTACCGGTGAATGATTGCTCCGAAATGGTCTCGCCGCGGACCGTATCCTGCACGCGTACATCCAGCCGGATGCGTTTGTCTCCGCTGCCCGAAAGGGGAGTATACGAACCAAGCACCACCACATCGGCGCCGGGGTTGATTCTCAGGCGTTCCAAGGTTGCCTTGGCAAGGCTGTCTTCGTCGGGAAGGGGCAGCTCGCGTTTGACTCGGGCAATGTCCTCGCCCGGCACCATTCGAAGAGCGCCATTGGCGGCCAACTCGGTGTTCAGCATTTCGGCAAAGGCTGGAGACAACCAATTGTCTTCCGGGTGGCCCGGCAGGTTGCGGAAGCCAAGGACAGCCACGGAGCGACGGATCCGCAGCGGAGTTCCTGTACCGGCGGCCTCCGCTTTGTTGGCTGGGTGACGAGGTCGCGCCCGGAATGCGTAGATCGCGCCGCCCACGAGAAGCAGTACCAGAGCTGCCATTAGCCAGTACTCTCTTCTGTGTTGAGCGTGCGCGGCTTCCATCGTACCGATCGCACTTGGGACTGACGATTCTTTCATTACCAAGGTTGGCGGGGGCGGGTCTGGCATGACGGGTTCTAAAACTGTGACCGGGGCTACGAAGCGAAATCCACGCCGCGGAACGGTCTCCACATAGCGCGGCGCCTCGGCGTCATCGTTAAGTGCCTCCCGCACTTTTCGGATGGCCACGCCCAGACTGTTATCGAACTCGACGAAAGTATTTTCCGTCCACAGGCGCTGCCGGACTTCTTCCCGGGTGAGGATCTCTCCGGGCCGCTCCAAAAGCATTACGAGCAGTCGATAAGGAAGGTCCTGGACTTTCACGCGGGTGCCATTCCGCGCAAGCGACTCCTCTCCGGTGTCCAGTTCGAACGGACCGAAGCGGTAACGCGGCCCGTTTGGAGCCACTCCTGGCATGCCCTTCCCCCAAGTTGGGAAGATGGTAGCACAGCCAGCAGTCCCATGCTCCAGTTAAGACGGGCCTCTAAGTCGATGTCTGGCGGGCACTTTCGGGTTAAGACAAGCTTAAAGCGCAGTTTCATTGACCCCGCATGGAACTTGGTACACAGTCTCGCTCGCTGGCCCGCAGCTCAGGTCCGCAAGTACCAGAAGTCTTAACGCGCCCCCAGGGGCCATAGGAGAAAACAAATGCAAATTCAGAATTGTCCAACGCTGAGCCGAGTGAGCAGAGCGACAGCGATCATGACCTTCTTTGTGGTGGGTTTCTCAATGTTGGCGGTGGCGCAGCGTGAAGACGCCAACACCATTTTCGCGACCGCACCCAAAGTAGCCACGAGTCTCAACGGAGTCAGTGTCTTTGCAGCTCCGCCGAAGGGCTTCAATCCCTTGACCGCGACCAACGTTGAACTACTTACCTACGGCTTGCCGCAGCGCCCGGATAAGGCCGCCGACGAGAGGGGTTACGGCGTTTGGGAAAGAGCCATGCTGTCAACGAGGATGCACGTCACCGATGTCCGAGCCACCCCCTACTCGAGCCGGACGATGATGACTTCCGGTACGTCCGAGAAAATGGACGCCAGCGGCTCAACCGCAGTTGGTAGCTCAAACTGGAGTGGTATCGCAAACACCAACAAGAACACCAAATGGAACAACAATACATCCTTCACCCAGGTTGCTTCCGTCTGGAATGTACCGGTTGCAAAAGCTCCCTTTGGAGATTGCAGCTTCAGTCCATTGATGGAGGTGTCTTGGAACGGCATTGACGGCTGGAGCAGCGGCGACGTGGTTCAGGGCGGGAGCGGCTCCTACTTTACGCCCAGTCTATCCCTTCCGTGCCTTGGAAATGCTAACTACTTCGGCTGGGTCGAATGGTACCCAAGTTATCCGATTATTGAACTCCTGTGCGGGAACAATCCCTGCCCCGTGAGCCCGGGCGATGATTTCTTCGTAGTCACTTTTGCTTCTCCCGGATTCGCCAGCCAGAACGTGTATGTAAACGATCTCACGGAAGGGTGGTATGGAACGACCAGTCTTTCCTGGAAAAGCGGGCCCGGCGTAGTAGGAAACAGCGCGGAGTACATAGTCGAACGTCCCTGCTGTGACTCCAACGTAAACGAGCCACTCGTCAACTACATCTACGAGTTTTTCGACTTCGCCCACGCCTCTAACGGTAAAGGCACGGAGTTCTATCCGGGCAGTAGCTCCCCCTCGACGTTGATCATCACCATGAATGCCGACGACGGCAGCACCCCCATTTCGCACCCTCGCTATTACGGCTCATCGGGAAATGAGGGCAAATATGCCATCTGGATGGAGGACTTGAACTGTACTTACATTGGTGGGTGCACGCCCTAGCCGAGCTTCTAGTTTCACTCATGAACCAGCTCTTTCTTCCACTCCCGACACCAAGTGGCAGAACGGGGACCTGACGGTTCTGAACAATGGCGGAACCGCCAATGGTATCTCCGGGATCGCCGGCCTCTCGGTGCAAAACCTGCAGTACGTGTCTTACGTGGCGAGCTGAAGTCTGACTTGCACTCTGGGGAGTCCGCGTATTCGTGCGGCGCGGGCTCACCCGGGTGATTCGGTCCATGTTGATCCGAGCCAGCCCGACGCTCACATCAGGTTCGGGAAATCGGGACGCAAGATGACCAGTAGTTAGAGGGATTCAGAATCCAAAGGATGGTTCCATGTCCAGCGGACGGCCGAATCCAAAGGCCCCAGCGCCAACGGTATCTCGGGGATGGCCGGCTACGCGTCTCAAAACAACCAGTACGTCTATTACGTCGCGAAATGAAGTTGCGCTTCACGGGGAGGCCGCCGTCCAGTCTTGGGTGGCGCTCCCCGGAGGCATTGAGCCGAAGTGAAATCGATTCGCAATTCTCTTAACCCAGGAGGATGTCATGCGCAGCAGAAAAGAAATGTATTTCCGAAATCTCCTCACCCTGACCCTGGCGTTGCTTTTCCCCGCGATCATAGCGGCGCAAAGCGAGGGTGTGGCTCCTTCTGCGAAAACCTCGCCCAATCTTTCGGTCAAGCAACGCCTGGAAAGTCTGCCGTACTTCAGACCAACTCCGACGGCGACGCCGGATACGCAAACATCGTCTAAGCCTTCCGATCGGCGCCCGCGCGCCAGTGGTCACGAAGCATCCGGATTGCAGCCGGTCCGATCGCTGGGAGCGCCCGTTGCCGCGGAGCGGTATGTTTTCGGCCGGATGGATCTGGCGACAGGAGACTATCCCACAGCGGTCGCAGTCGGCGCATTTCAGACCGGCGGTCCGCAGAGCATCGCGGTTGCAAACTACAGCTATCCGGGCACGGTCTCGATACTGCTGGCGAACCCGGACAGAACCTTTCAACCCCACGTCGATTACCCGGTCGGCGTGGAACCTTCGTCCATTTTCGTCGTGGATCTCAACGGCGATCACAATCTGGATTTGATCGTTTCGAATTGGACTGGCACGGTTTCGATCCTGCTGGGCAACGGCGA
>PMMJ01000224.1 GCA_003162255.1 Acidobacteriaceae bacterium
CCTTGAAGCGCAGCGGCTCGCCATCGTGCAAGTGCAGATCGGTGACCCGCGGCTGCGATACTGGATGCAGGCTCAGCCTCTCAGCCTCCAGTCGGAAGAAGCGCGGGATCAGGGCCTCGACCATGTCGGTCTTGATCTCTTCCGAAAAACGCTGGCGAATGATCGACGCCGGAACGTGGCCGCGCCGGAAGCCCGGAATGCGCGCCACCTTCTGATATTTCTGGATCAGCGAATCGGTTTGCCGGGTGACATGCTCGACCGGAATCTCAACCTCAATCTCGCGTTTGGTGGCGCTTTCTTTGGCCGTGTTTTCGTTGGCCGTATCTTTGGTCTCAGCAGGGCTCACAATTACCTTTCCAAAACGGCTGCGGCAGCAGAGTCGGGAGGGGAAGTGCTCCGCTGCGGCGCATTATGCCTTAACCTGAGTGTAAAGACTCTCGAAGAGCAACGTCAAACGGCGGAAGCGGACGGCTCAACGAGCAGGGTAACGGTTGGGAAGAGTGGCGATCTCGGTCAAATCCAACAGATTGCGATCGGCGGTGACTAATGTTAACCCCAGCACCTTGGCCGTTGCCGCCAGGAAGCGGTCAGCCGGATCGGAGTGGGGAAGGGAAANNAATCCAGCCATAACAATCTCGCTGGTCAGCGGCGCCTCTCGCAGTTGTTCGCTGTATCGCTTGGCCCATCCATAGGGATTCTCGACACGTACGCGGCCTTTCTGCATCAGGGTTAGGGCCTCCCAAACACTCACGGGCGATATCCATAGTTCATTGCCGGTATTCGAGAGCTCGGACGTAACCCGCCGTCCCAGTTTCTTCGGTTCCAATTGGCTCCACAGCCAGATATGGGTGTCCAGAAGAAGATTCACCGGCGGTAAACCTCCATCTCGCCAAAATCGATGACCGGCGATACGATGTCTCCGACGATCTTTCCCGTTCCCAAGCCGGCGCCGACAAACTTGCGGGTGCGGTCCGGGCCGGCCGCAATCACTTCGGCCACCGGTTTTCCGTGACGAGTGATGCGCAAGGGCTGCCGTGTCTTGTGGATTTCTTCAATCAAGCCGAGGCACTTGGCCTTAAATTCCGAGATGGAAATTTCGTTCATAATCGTGACCTTCAAGTCGCCGGCATTTTATCTGTGTGACTATAATATTAACCATAGTCATAATACTAGTCAAGCCGATGGGTCCGTGGCCATGGGGATTTTGTAATTTTGCAATTGGGTAATTTTGTAATTTGAAACCAGTTGGGGTTGAAATTACAAAATTACCCGATTACGAAATTACACAATTCACAACCAAGTACAATGAACGCGAATGCCTGTCCCTAACTGGCTCAAGGTTCTGAACGACGAAGTCGTCGCCTGCACGCGCTGTCCGCGTCTGGTCGTGTATCGCGAGCGGATCGCCCGCGAGAAGCGCCGCGCTTACCGTGACTGCGAATATTGGGGCAAGCCCGTTCCTGGCTTCGGCGATCCCCATGCGCGCGTCCTCGTTCTCGGACTCGCTCCTGGCGCCCACGGCTCCAATCGCACCGGGCGTCCTTTTACCGGAGACGCTTCCGGCAACTTCATGTATCCGGTGTTGCACGAAACCGGATTCGCGAGTCAGCCTACCGCGACCGCGCAGAACGACGGGCTTGTGCTGCACGGTCTCTATATAACCGCGGCCGCGCGCTGCGCGCCTCCAGACAACAAGCCCCTGCCCGAGGAACTGGCCAACTGCGCTCCCTTTCTGGAGCGCGAGCTCGAAGGACTGAAGGATTTGCGCGTCATCGTTGCCTTGGGAAGGATCGGATTCGATGCCTATCTCAACTACCTGATGCGAAAGAAACTGATCGCGGGCAAGCGGGAGTATGAATTCCGCCACGGGGCCGAATATGCCCTGCCCGATGGCCACGTTCTCTTAGCGTCCTATCACCCCTCCAACCAAAACACGCAGACGGGAAAGCTAACCAAAGAGATGTTCCGAAAGATTTTCAAGCGCGCGCGCGAATTGGCCGATGAATCAACGGGGCGGATCTCGCGGTAGCGGACACCTCTGGGCCGGCATGGGGGAGCCGTCGCTCCGGGATGCGCCGCCCTTATTTCTGCGAAGGGACAGCCCCACCGCGCTCTTGAGTGCGAGGATGGGCAAACGAGAACCCTGGCGAACTGGGTTCGCCTTGGACANNGCCGAGGGCGGCCGTCCCTACGCAAACCTCAACTCAAAATCCTACGAATACCGGCTCCGGCTCCAATGGAATCCCCCACACCTTTTGCACACCTTGCTGGATTTCATCTTTCAGCGCGACAATGTCGTTTGCCTTCGCTTCTCCGCGATTGATCAGTGCCAGCGCGTGCTTGTGCGAGATGCCGGCCTTGCCCATCGCGTATCCCTTGGAAAATCCCGAGTGTTCCACCAGCCAAGCCGCGGAGACTTTGCGTTGCGCATCTTCGCCTTGCGAGCGGGCCGCCGGATAGCTGGGAATATCGAGTCCCTTCGCTGCGGCGCGCTCGGACAGCTCCTTGAACCGCGCCTCGCTGAGCACGGGATTCTTGAAGAACGATCCGGCGCTGCGGCAGTCGTCGTCTCCGGGGACAATCAGCATGCCTTTACTTCGCCGTATTTCGAGCACCGCCTGGCGCGTTTCGGCGAGCGACGGCGGCTTTTGTTCGGCAGAGAGGTTGGCAGAGCGCTCGGCAAAGTGCTTTTGCAAGTCGGCGTACTTCAAACTCGGAGTGCCACCGCGCTTCAGCCGGTAGCTCACTCGCAAGATGATGTACCGGCCACGCTCTGTGCTGTTAAAGATGCTGGTGCGATAGCGGAATCCGCACGCTGGCTTGGGCAAAACCACAATGCGGTCTTCCTTCAAATCGAGCGCGCGCACCGATTCGATCGTATTGGAAACCTCCTGCCCATAAGCGCCAACGTTTTGCACGGGCGTGCCTCCGACGCTGCCTGGAATGCCGCTCAGGCACTCGACTCCGGCGCAATTCTGCACCACCGCTTGCGCGACAAAGTCGTCCCAGTTGACGCCGGCGCCCACGCTGAAGAGAACGGCGTTACCCGTGGCGTCATTCTTGGTGGGGCTGGCGATTCCGCCAATTGCGATCCGCAGGACCAATCCCGGCCAACCGGAATCGGCGACCACGAGGTTGCTGCCTCCGCCCAGCACAAACAACGGCAAGCCACGGCTTTTCGCGAACTGCGCGGCTTCGTGAACCTCGTCTTCTCTCTTCAGTTCCGCAAAGTAGCGTGCCGCCCCGCCCACCTGCAAGGTGGTCAGCGGCGCCAGCGAGACGTTTTCCTGAATCGTCATGGGCCCAATTCCACTCTATACTTGAGCATCTCATGTTCGCCTGCGAAGGCATATTGAGAACCGAGCTACATTTCGCATTGGCGCGAGACGTCCAATTGTGAGTTGTCATGCTGAGCGCAGCGCAGGACCCACGGATTCCGGCGCTGCGAGCAAATCCATAGGTCCTTCGCTGCGCTCAGGANNCAGGAGAGTCCATGTATCCCGAAATAATGGTGATCCCGATGCGCGAAGAGCTGACGCGTCTGGGAATTGAAGAACTGCGCAGCGCCGCAGACGTTGATCGGTTTGTGCAGAACGAACCCGGCCCAACCATGGTGGTCGTAAATTCTATTTGCGGATGCGCTGCCGGCCGCATGCGTCCCGCGGTGCGCCTGGCCTTGCAGAATGCGGCCAAGCCCGGCAGGATCGCAACCGTATTTGCCGGACAGGACGTGGAAGCGACGGCGCGCGCCCGTTCGTATTTCACCGGATACCCGCCATCTTCGCCATCCATAGCGATTCTGCGCGACGGCAAGCTGGTCTACATGATGCAGCGCCACCAGATCGAAACTCGCGAAGCCTCCGCCATCGCCGCCGACCTGAAAGCCGCCTTTGATCAGCATTGCGCCGTGGCAGCCGCGAGCTAAGTTCCTCAACCACGAAGGACACGAAGGTACACGAAGGAGAATCAAAACTTCAGGGCCTTCCTTCGTGAACCTTAGCGGCCTCTGGGGTGGCCTTCGTGGTTAATGTGCTTGGGACACTTCGACATCCCCGCCCGGCTGCATTGCTTCCGCCGTTTGTGGTCTAATGCCGTTCACGGGAAATTTTACGTGAACACTATGAAACATCTCCTGCTTCTTCTCGTGTCGCTCTCCATGGCGTCGCTCTCCGTAACCTCGTGGGCCGCCGAGCCCTGGCGCGTCGCATCCGCGCAGATTGATGCCGTCTATCCCCAGGTCGAAGCGCTCTATCTCGACCTGCACCGCAATCCCGAGCTTTCTTATCACGAGGAGAAGACTGCGGCCAAGATCGCCGACCAGCTTCGCAAGCTCGGATACGACGTCACCACCGGAGTGGGCGGCAACGGTGTGGTTGGCGTCTTCAAGAACGGCGCGGGCCCCGTGGTCATGCTGCGCGCGGAGCTCGATGCCTTGCCGGTTCCGGAGAAAACCGGTCTCGCTTACGCCAGTCACGTCACCACGCATGACGACCGCGGCGTCGAGGTGCCGGTGATGCATGCCTGNNTGCGGCCACGATCTGCACATGGCGATCGGCATCGGAACCGCCGCCCTGCTGGTGCAGAATAAGGACCGCTGGCGTGGGACCTTCATCTATGTGGGCCAGCCCGCCGAGGAGCGCATCGGTGGCGCCAAGGCCATGATTAAGGATGGCCTGTTCACCCGTTTCCCCAAGCCCGACTTCGCCTTCGCCGTGCACGACAGCAACGGATTTCCCGCCGGGAAAGTCGCTTACACGCCGGGCTTCAGCGCCTCGAATGCCGACTCGGTGAACGTCACGGTGTACGGTGTCGGCGGACACGGCTCCGCTCCGCAGGAGACGATCGATCCCATCGTGATCGCCG
>PMMJ01000407.1 GCA_003162255.1 Acidobacteriaceae bacterium
TCAGAATTTCGAGCTGTCCGATTTTATAGCCAAGCGCCTGCGCCGGCCACGCCATGTAGCGGTCGGTCTCGCTCTGTACCGAGACTTCGTCAATGGCGGAGTGCTCGTGGAAATAGTCGACCACCTGTTGTCGTGTCCAATGCTTGTAGTGGAAGCCAGTGTCAACGACCAGGCGAATCGCCCGCAGCATGTCATCCTGCAGGTGGCCATAGTAGCTGTAAGGATCCTGGTAGAACCCGACTTCTTTCCCCAGCCTCTCCGAGTAGAGAGCCCATCCTTCGGTGTAGGCAGTATATTCTCCGTGCTGGCGGAACGGAGGCAGTTCGGGCAATTCTTGCGCAATGGAAATCTGCATGTGATGCCCCGGCACGCCTTCGTGATACGCAGTCGTCTCGATATCCAGCACCGTGCGCTTGGCGAAGTCGCCCGTGTTGACCATGATGTGGCCCGGCCGCGAACCGTCGGGAGTGCCGTCCATGTAAGAGGCGTCGGCCGCTTCCTTCTCGCGGAATTCTTCGACCGGCAGCACCTCGAGCTTGGACTTGGGCAGCCGTCCAAACATTTGCGGCAGCCGAGCGTACATCTGATCTTCATACTTGCGATACAAGCCGAGGATTTCCTCTCGTGAATGTGCATGCAGCTTCGGATCCGCATCCACGGCCGCTTTGAAGCTTTTCATGTCCTTGTAGCCGAGTTGATTCACCACCGCGAGCATGCGGCCTTCGATCTCTTTCACCTGCTCCAGCCCGAGCTGATGAATCTCTTCGGGTGACAGGTTCGTCGTCGTGCTTTCTTTTACGCGGAACGCATACCACGCGGCCCCGTCGGGCAGAGCCCAGGCTCCGGGCTCCGTTCTGCCTTTCGGCGCATACTCGTCGCGGACAAACGCCGTGAACTTGACGTAGGCCGGAATCACGGATTCCTTGACGGCAGCCAGGCCCGCTTCGCGCAGGCGCTTGCGATCCGCTTCGGGGACGGCATCGGGAAACTTATCAAAGGGATGAGTGAATGGGCTTTGATCCGCGGCCGTCGTGGCGATTCCGTCCGCTTGCGTCACCACCTTGTCCAGCAGAATCTTCGGTGGCATCAAACCCGCAGCCAGGCCTTTGCGCATCTGCTCCATGGTCTGGTCAAACAGCCGCGGAAGCAGCCTCAGCCGCGCGATGTAGTCCTCGTAATCCTTGACGTTCTCGAACGAAAGAATGCTGACCAGTTGCGGCGCGTCGATGTGAATTCCGCCGAACTGGCTTACCGGCATCTCCCACGGCTTAAAGCGCGCGCCTTCCAGCCCCATTTTCAGGTCTCGGACCATAAGCTGTTTGTTCAATGCCTCCTGCTCGGGAAAGCCGCTAGTATCGATCGCTTCGAAGCGGTCGAGGAAGCGGCGTGTCTGCTCCAGATTGTCGTCGATGGCCTGCTGCGAGAAGTCGTCGAGTTTGTNNTGCTTATCGCCGAGGATGGAAGCGTAGATCGGGCTGGTGCGCATCGTGTATTCCCACTGCTCGTGCAGCAGGTCATTCAGCGCTTTGCGCCGCGCTTCGAGGTCGGGAGGATTCGCTGCGGCCGCAAGGGCCGGAATCAGCATGGCAAAGCCGAGCAGGCAGATTAAGAGTCGCATCGGAGCTCCAAGAGAAAGTTGTTGGCGCTGAGTCAGACTTTCCACACACAAGTCTGTCTTGTTAGACGAGTACGCAAACGGATGGTAATCAGTTCCCGGAAAATCATTTAAAGGAAGATTGGAAAATATTGGAGTTCGGTATAAAGCTGCTTCTCTGTGTGCTCTGCGACCTCCGCGGTTACTGGGGCGACCACGCGCCGGAAACTACGTCAGCTAACCTGCCACACCGTATCCAGGACCGTCCCATCGACCCACTTCACCACCGCGCATGGACGATCGCCCAACTTCGGCCGCGCCGGCTTGCCGCAAATTTTCTCGACTTCCGCCTTGATGTCCTGGATCGGACGAATGGGCAGCTTCGATCGCTGCGCTGTCACTGCATCGAGCAGATCCGTGCGCCGCGGATTGATCGCGATTCCGCGCTCGGTCACGACCACGTCGATCATTTCGCCGGGCCCCGTCAGCGTCGTGACCTCGTCCACGATCACGGGGATGCGATCGCGGAACGACGGCAGCGCGAGAATGGTGCAGCCCGCAAACAGGCAGTTCTGCCATCCGCCAATGCCGTGCAGCAAGCGCCCATCAGAGTGCGTCACCACATTGGCGTTGAAGTTCACGTCTACTTCCGTCGCACCCAATACCACCGCATCGACCAGCGAAGCGAAATTTCCCTTGCCGTGGTAGTTGTACGAAGTGAACGGAGAGGTGGCCACGTGCCGCGGATCGTTCGCGATCGATTTCACCCCGTCCAGATCGAACGTCTGCCCATCCAGGATGTAATCCGTCAGCCCTTCATGCAGCAACTCAACCAGGAATTTCGTCGATCCGCCGCGAACGAAGCGCGCTTTGACTCCATCCTGCTTCATCATCTGTTTCAGATACTCGACGAACGCCAGCGCGATCCCGCCCGACCCCGCCTGGAACGAAAATCCGTTCTTCATGATTCCCGCTGCCCGCAGAAATTGCGCCACCAGTTCCGCAATCCGCAGCCGGTCTGGCGAGCGCGTAATCTGCGTCGTGCCAGAAACAATTTTCGCCGGATCGCCGATCGATTCCACTTGCACCACAAAGTCCACGTTGTTACCCTGAATCTGCCAGGGCACACAAGGGAAGGGCACAAGGTTATCGGTCACGACGATTACGCGATCGGCGTAAATCGAATCCGCCAGCGCAAAACCCAGCGAACCGCAGGCCGACTTGCCATGCGAGCCATCCGCATCGCCAAAAAAATCGGCGGTCGGCGCCGCAATCACCGCGATGTCAACGTGAACTTCTCCATCTTGAATCGCTTGGTAGCGGCCGCCATGCGAACGGAGCACACCCATGCCGCGCATTTTTCCCTGCGTGCAGTAATCGCCCAGCGGCCCGTTCATCGAGCCTTCGATGTGGTGAATCACGCCTTTTTCCATCAACTCGATTGCGCTCTTCTGAGAAGGGAAGGACGCGCTCGGGAACCACATCAGATCCTTGACGCCGACCCTGGCCGCCGCCTCCAGCGCCATCAGCGCAACTTTATCTCCGTCGCGCAGATGATGATGGTTCGAGATCACCATCCCGTCGCGCAGCCCGCACTTGCGAAGTGCCGTCTCCAGATCGGCCACGCGCTTATCGCCACTATCTGGATAATCTTTATTCGAGCAGATTGCCGGCGCCGCCTTCCGCCCGCGCGGCTGATATTTTCCCGCTCCCAGAAACGGAATCTGCGGCTTGCCGTTGACCATTGTCGGCACTTTGCGCCCCACGGCGTTGTGGGCCAGTTCCACTCTTTCTTTTACACTCACACTCACGAAATCGCTCCCATCGCCTTCGCCCGCTCCACCAGTTTCAGCGCCCGCTGCACCACCGGCGGATCGATCATCTTCGATCCCAGACTCACCACCGCCAATCCTTTGCTCTGCGCTTCCTCAAAAGCGGCAACCACTCTCCGTGCCTTCTCAATCTCGACGGCGCTCGGTTGAAACGCTTCGTGGATCACGCGAATCTGCCCGGGATGAATGCAGCCCATGCCTTCAAATCCCGCCGCCCGCGAGGCTTCTCCCCATCGCAGCAGACCATCCATGTCGGCGACATCGCTGAAGACCGAGTCAATCGCTTCCACTCCCGCCGCGTGCGCCGCATTTACCACGCGCGAGCGCGCATATTGCGACTCGCGCCCTTCCGCAGTCTTCACCACGCCCAAGTCGGCCGTGTAGTCTTCGAGCCCAATTGTAAGCGCCGCCACACTTTCGCTCGCCGTCGCGACGGCAAATGCGTTCTCGATTCCCAGCGCCGACTCCAAAATCGGCATGATCCAGATCGGCCGTATAATTCCGTTGCGCTCCTTGATCTCAGCGATCATGCGATCCACTTCCCGCACCTGTTCGGGCTGCTCGGCCTTCGGAATCAAAATCAGATCCGGTGTCTCGCCCACCACTTCCGCCAGATCTTCGAGTCCGAGCGGCAGCTGGTTAATCCGCACCATGCGCTCACACGACCCGAAATCGACTGCCCGCAAAGTATTTCGAACCAGGATGCGAGCGGCATCTTTCTCTCCGCGATGCACCGAATCTTCCAAATCGAGAATTACGGCATCCGGCGCATGCAGCGAGGCGTTGATGTAGTACTTCGGTTCAGACCCCGGCAGATACAGACGCGAGCGGCGCAGCCGGTCTTTTTGCGACGGCGGCGGCAGCGGATGCTGCTCCGGAAGGGAGCGTTTGCCGAGTGCGATCCCTGCGCGCCGTGCCGCGGCCTCAATGCGAGCCGCAATAACAAAAGGCAGCGCGCCTTCATCATGAATCGCAACCCGAGCGTGCTTTACTCCAAGTTCGCTCAGAACTTCTCTCGTCTGCTCGAGGATCGCGCTACCGTAATAGGGCGCAACCCGCGACTCCAGTGAGATCTCGACCCCGCCGCCATCACGCGCCTCAAAGGCAACGTGCGCGTCCGACCGAACTTCCTTGCCCCAATGGCCTGCCTCGGCAGAACGCGTGGACGCAGTCTCGACAGTGCTGCTCATAAGATCCTCAACTCAGAGATCCTCAACTAGCGTTTTATTTCAATTTCTCCAAAATCGCGTCCGTCATCCGCACTGTAGAAGCCGCACCCTGACTGATCGCTTTCGGCCCACCCGTAAAACGCATCATATCGTAAGTCCGCACCCTCCCCTCACGCACGACATCGGCAATCGCGTGGCGGATGCGATTCGCCTTCGCGTCTTCGCCCACGTGATCGAGCATCATCGCCGCCGAAAGAATCATCGCAATCGGATTCACGATGGGCGGATTCAGCTCGGCGTACTTCGGCGCGGAACCATGTGTCGGCTCGAAAACCGCCACGTCATCCCCAATGTTGCCGGACGCCGCGAATCCCAGCCCGCCCACCAGCCCCGCGAACGCGTCGGAAAGAATGTCGCCGAACA
>PMMJ01000374.1 GCA_003162255.1 Acidobacteriaceae bacterium
GGTGGGTTGTACCACCGATATCTGCCAAGTCACGGTGGGCAGCGGGCTGAGTAACGTGTTCGGTGTGACGGTGGATGGAATGGGAGACATCTTCATCGCGGATAGTGGCAACAGCCGGGTGTTGGAGGTTCCGGCCGGTGCCAACGGGGTGTATGGCACCCAGACCACGGTGGGTAGTGGGCTTTTTGCCCCCAGGAATGTGGCGGTGGATGGAGCGGGGAATGTCTTCATCGCGGATAGTGGCAATAACCGGGTAGTGGAAGTTCCGGCCAATGGCGGCGCCCAGACCACATTGGGCATCGGCTTAAGTACCCCGACATCTGTAGCCGTAGATGCAGCGGGCGATGTTTATATCGCGGATAGTGGCAACAACCGACTGGTTCGTGTTGGTGGAGGCCGCACGTTTATTATGCTCGTTGGGCTGAGCTACCCGAGCGGTGTGGCGGTGGATNNAGCGGGCGATGTCTACTTCACCCAGCAAGGTACCGGCAACCACGCGGTGAAGTTGCTACGCTCGCAAGCACCGACTTTGAGCTTTGCGTCCACTCCCGTAGGCACCACAAGCAGTGACAGCCCGTATCTGGTGGCGCTGCAAAACATCGGCAACCAGCCGCTGAATGCCGTTACGCCCGGTTTGAGCATAGGGGCGAATTTTGTCCAGGTGGCGGGCCCGGGCAACCCGGCAGATTGCACCAGCAGCTTCGCGCTGGCGCCGGCAGCAGCTTGCGTACTCAGTATCAGCTTCGAGCCCCAGAGCGTCGGCGCTTTCACGGCGGAGGCAACATTTACCGATAACGCGCTCAACTTCGCGCCCTATGCCAGTCAGAGCATCGCACTGCAAGGCACTGGGCTACCGAGTTCGCAAGCCACGACCACTGCGTTGTGGTCGTCAGTGAATCCTTCAATTTCCGGACAAGCGGTGACCTTCACTGCCACCATCTACCCGCAGGTTGGAGGGAAGGCCGCCGGGACGGTAACATTCAAGAATGGAAGTGCGACTTTGGCGACCGTCGCCGTGTCGGGCAACGTAGCGAGCCTGACAACATCCACACTGGCTGTGGGCACGCACTCGATCACGGCGGTCTACAGCGGTAACGTAGATTTTGCTGGCAGCACGTCGATGCCGGTCTCGCAGTTAGTGCAGAACGCCACGGTTATTGCAACTACGACTTCGCTCACGTCTTCCGCCAATCCGTCGCAAGCGGGCAAGGCTGTCTTGTTCACGGCTACGGTTTCTCCAAAGTCGGGGACAGGAACTCCAACCGGCAAGGTTACTTTCTACAATGGCGCGATGGCGCTGGCGACCGTCGGTGTTAGCGGAGGCACTGCGAAATGCAACACAACGGCATTGCCGGCGGGTTCTGACACGGTCACGGCGGTCTACGGAGGGGATACGAACTATGGTGGGAGTACTTCCGCGCCGCTGAGTCAACTTGTGAAGGCCACCCCGATTGTGACCATTACGCCTTCCCCGAATCCGTCTGCCTATGGCCAGACCGTATACCTGGTTGCGACGGTCACTTCATCGGTCGGCAATCCGCCAGATGGAGAGAAGGTCACGTTCAAGCATGGCGCGGCGGTGCTGGGGACAGCGAGCCTGAGCAGCGGCGCGGCGATCTTCACGACCTCTACGCTTGCGGTGGGGACGGATGCAGTTACTGTGGTGTACGGGGGCGACTCGAACTTTGCCGCCGGCACGTCACCCGCTGCGGCGCAGGCAGTGAACAAGGCTACGAGCACGACCACACTCGTGTCATCGCTGAACCCATCGACCGCCGGACAGGCGGTGACCTTCACGGCAACCGTGGCGCCGCAGTTTACCGGCACGCCGACCGGGACGGTGACCTTCGTGGATGGGACGACGATTCTGGCAACGGAAAGGGTCAGCGCAGGGGCGGCAAAGTTCACAACCTCGAAGCTGGCGTCGGGCGCGCATGGCATCACGGCGACATACAACGGCAGCACCAGCTTTACCATTAGTTCGGCTGCGCTGACGCAGATGGTGAATTAGCGGAGTTTTGGAACAGAACCCAGACGCGAAAATGCCCGGGATTCTTGCGAATCCCGGGCACTTAATGACGCTAAGCGTCGTTCCCCTAGACAGCGGTAACGTTCTCCGCCTGCCAGCCTTTGGGGCCTTTGGTCACGTCGAACTGCACGGTTTGGCCTTCTTGCAGGCTCTTGAAGCCGCCTGCTTGAATAGCTGAGAAATGCACGAAAACGTCTTCGCCATTTTGACGGCTGATAAAGCCGTAGCCCTTGGCGTCGTTAAACCACTTCACTGTTCCTTGTTCTGCCATTGATGTTCCTTTTTCTTGTTTCTTGAAATGTGCTGAGAAGATTCGCTGCTGTAGAGGGGGTTGACGCTGGTTGGCGGTACCGACCTTCAACTGCTTGTGAGTCAAACTTAGCAAGTACAGTGTAGCACAATAAACGGACAAAATGGCGGAAACCTTGGTCGGGGGGTCGGCCAGGTTCCAATAAGCCCTTTAAAATGTGTGCGCGAGAAGTCGGTCGTCCCTCCGGGACTTGAGTCGCTCTTCCTGCCTTCCCAGCGCTGAAGCGCTGGGCCAAGTTTGGCCGCCCCTACGGGGCTAAGTTCGGTCGCACCTCCGGAGCTGGATATTCGATGTTTCGTTCGGTCGGGTTCGAGAACGAACTCTCGCGCATACACTTAACACCGCTGGCTCAACGAAGTAGGGTCGCTTCTTTACCGTGGGTTACGCTATACCTTGCTTATGATCGCTTTCCTCACTCTTGAACTCCGCATTGAAGCGGCGCATTCGCTCAAGGACAAGCGTCAGGTCACGCGCAGCCTTAAGGACCGTCTCCGGTCTTCCTTCAATGTCGCGGTTGCGGAACTTGAACCCAGCCCGCTCTGGAATCAGGCCACCATAGGCGTGGTCGGCGTCTCTCACTCGCGCGATTACCTGGACGGCCTGATGAAGAACGTGGAACGGGCCGCTACACGCATCGCCAACAACGCCGGCGCGGACGTCACCGACTCGTTTGTGGAGTTTCTGTGACGGAAGAACGCTACGGGCTCCGAGCTATGAGCTGCGGGCAATCGGCTTGCGCGAAGCTCGCGGCCTTTTTTCTGATATCCTTACAGGTTTTATCCATTCGAGGTGTGCGGTGGAACATCGTGGCCAGAAATATCATCGGGGACGGCTGAGCGCGGCCATCCGCGAGGAGATCGAAACCATCCTCGAAGGGGAACTGGGCGATCCTCGGATTGGGCTGGCCAGTGTCAGCGCGGTGCTGATGGCTCAGGACGCGCGGTCGGCTCGCGTGATGGTGACGGTTGCCGGGGATGAGGCCGAGGCCACGCGCACGCTCGAAGGACTGGCGGCTGCCAGGAACTACGTCCGGCACGAACTGGCGGAGCGATTGCGGCTGCGGCGGCCTCCGGAGCTTTATTTCCAGATCGATCGCGCCGATGAATTGGAGGGTCGGGTGGACGAGCTTCTCGGCCGCGCCGAAAAACGCCGCCGGAAGGATGCTGAGCCCAGCCCCTAAAGGGGCGTCCGATTTCGGAGTGCGTGCGGCATCGCTAAAGCGATGCCCTGATACGGAGCTAACAGCTCCGAGCTGACAGCTAAGAGCCAGG
>PMMJ01000345.1 GCA_003162255.1 Acidobacteriaceae bacterium
ACAGCGCCGCCACCGCCGCCAGGGCCAACACTGAAACATAGGGAATCTTGTACACGGGATGCACCCGCGCGAAAGCCCGAAAATAATTTCCGTCGAGCGCCGCCGCGTACGGCACCCGCGAATAACCGAGCGTCAGCGAAAATACTGAAGCGAACGCCGTCCACATCACCAGCACCGTGATGACCGACCCCGCTCCATGTCCGTACACCCTCACCATCAGCGTCGAGACCACGTACAGCTTGCTGTTCACCGCGCCCGACTGCGCCATTTCCCGCCACGGGATGACGCCGAGAACGCTCACATTCATCACGATATAAAGAAACACGACTGCCAGGATCGATAGAAACAGCGCCCGCGGAATATTTTTCGTCGGTTCCTTAACCTCGTCGCCGAGGAAACACACGTTGTAGTATCCACCGATGTCGTAGGCGGCGATCAGCATGGCCCCGCCCAGTCCATGAAAGAATCCGCGCGAAAGCGAGAACGCGCCCGGAGGTAAATCGAATGCCCGATGCGCATTGAAATGACTGAGGCCCGCGAAAATGATCCATCCGATGGTTACCATCACTCCGGCCCAAAGCACCTTGCTAAGCCGCGAGATGGCGGTGATCCGGCGGTAAAGCAAGAAAGCGGTGAGCAAGCAAACGCCAATCGCCACCAGCGTCGCCGGCATCGCCACCCAGGTTAGTTGCAGGGTTCCAGCCAGGGGCAGACGCGCGCTCCACGTGTGTGTCGACCATACGCGCTCCAGGCCCGGCCAGAAAAAAGCCGCATACTGCGAAAGTCCCACCGCTCCCGAAGCAATCGACAGCGGAGCACTGAACGAAAGTTGCCAAATAAAAAGGAAGGAAACCAGCCGTCCCAATTTTTGCGGACCGTAAATCTCCTGGAGATACCGGTAAGATCCGCCCGACCCCGGCATCGCCGCGCCCAGTTCCGCCCATACCAGTCCATCGCAGATGGCCAGAACTGCGCCCAGCACCCATCCCAGCATGGCCTGCGGACCGCCCATCACCGTCACGATCAGAGGGATCGTAATAAACGGTCCCACGCCGATCATGTCAATCATGTTCAGCGCAGTAGCGGAGCCAAGGCCGATGCCACGGACAAGTTGCGGCCTGGAGTCGGATTTGCTTTCGATTGTAATTGTCATGAAGTAAGTCGTCGGTCGATGGTCGTTAGTCGTTGGCGGGCGAACTGTAAACAGTAATTGCTGCGAAGTCACTCACCTGAAGTCAGTCACCTAAATAAAGTTGTCATCCTGAGCGCAGCGAAGGACCTGCTTCTGTCCTGCGCCACCGGTGTCGAGGGCAACCCTAGCAACACTCCGAACGACTAACGACGAACGACGAACGACGAACGACGAACGACTAATGACCGCTCACCAGATTCACAAACAACCGCACCGCTCCCGGCACGCCTGCCGGCAGTTGCCGAAAGAACGCATATCCCGTGTAGATATAAGTCCCCTTGCCGTAGTGCGCCAGGAGCAGCCCGCCCTTCTGCTCGCCTTCTCCCGGATCATGCGATTCGAGCAGCGGAGTGAAGTTAGAGTCCCACTGCGACATGAAGTACAGCCCGCGCTCCTGCACCCAGCCCTCGAAATCTTTCTGAGTAATTTCGTTGGGAGAATGAAAGACAGGATTTGCCGGATCGAGGATTCTGACTGGTGCTTCCTCAACCGAAACCCGCGCCCGGCTGAGCGTGGTCGGGAAGGGCGTGTACTTGCCGGAATTGAAATCTCCCGCCGCAGCGGTGTACCCCAAGGTGTTGTACTGCACCACCAGTCGTCCGCCCGCCTGCACAAAATCAAGCAGCCGCTGGTTGTTAGCAACCACATCTTTCTGCGTGTCGTAAGCGCGAATTCCCAGCACGATCGTCTGATATCGGCTCAAATCCTCCGAGCCCAACTTCTCCGCCGGAATCAGCGTCACATCCATCCCGATATCTTTAAGCACGGTCGGAATGTCATCCCCAGCGCCCATGACATACCCAACCTTCAGGTCTTTCGGAACCTTAACATCGACGATGCTTAATCGCTGCACCGCTGGCTGGTAGTAGTAGAAGCTGCCCAGATCCTCCCGCGTCACCAACGAATAACCTTCACTGTACTGCCTTCCGCCCGCACCGAGCACGGCGCGGATCCGCGCCCGTACTTCTTTCAAACTCGCGGCAGAGATCTTGAACTGATAATCCCCAGTCTCTCCCCGATGATGCAGCCCTACAGCGAGCTCCGACGGCTCAACTCGCCATCCCTGCGGCGCCTCCAAGTGAAGTTGTCGTTTCGGCGCGCCATCCAAATTCGATCTCACTTCCACCGAAGCGCTGGTGGTCCTTCCGTCTTCGGCTCGAATCACTTGCTCTGCGGGCTCCAGCATCACAGAATATTCCGGCGCCACCGCCAGCGTGCGTTTTTGCTCCATTCCCTTATCGTCAAGGAACGGTGTCAATACATCGGAGGAAGCTCGCACTCGAACTCCTGAAAGTACGCCCGCGTCACGCGTGTATTCCACCGATACATGAAACGGAAGCGGCGTAAAGGGCAGCGTTGCATAGCGCGGCTGGTCGAGCTTGTCGATCGCATCTTCTTCTGGATTGTCGCGATGCCAGTATGGCCGCGTATCCAAGGCGTTCGTGGGAACCTGTAATTGCAGTTCTGTTTGATAGTCCTGCCCAGGATCGAGGTCGGCGGCGTCTTTTTCCTGATCGAATAGCTTTTCGGGAGTTCCGTCGGATGAAAGAACATCAAGCGCAATTCTGTGCATGTGCAGCGTAAATTTCGATCCGTTGTGCAGCTTCACTTGAACTCCGAACTTTTGTCCCGGCGATATCAGGGTGAGCGCATCTGCTTCGCGAGGCAGTTCCGGCGTCGATCCCTGTGGCCCAAGCACGCTCGCTTGCAGGGTGACATTCAAGGCCAGATTTATCGCTCTCGCTGCCTGATCGTACTTGTTCGTCAGTTGCTCTAGCAGTTCGGCCTTGGCGGAGTCACGGAGGTCGCTTTTCGCGATCTCTCCAGATGAACTCAATAATGGACCAAGCGATTTCAGAGCGGCTGTCAACGGATCGGCTACGCTTCGAAATCTCTTGAAACTTGTGGACTGCGCGATTTGGGTGTGTTCCTCGCTATCTTCCGCAGCTATCTTGAAATCGTCCGCAATGTCCTCCAGCGAGCGCCGCAGCCACGGCGCTTTTTTCTCCTCCTCGCCCAATCGCGCCGCCAATCCAAGCAACGACATATCAATCCCATCAAAAAAATCCTTCTCGTGTCCGTTCTTGTCAGTCGTTGGGGATCCTACGGAATCCACCAGCCGGTAAAACGTGTAACGCGGTCCGGAGGGTATCGAGATTCCACCCAACCCTTGCGATTCCTGATGTTTGAGTCCCTCGATCGCAAACTGCACATACGACATCCCCAGCACCGGATCCACTTCGCCGGTATTCAACTTGATCGTGTAGTCCTTATCTGGACAGCTTTGCGCTCCGAACGAACAGACATTGCCGATGTAGAGCTTCTTCGGTTGCCACGGCAACAACCCTTCCTTAATCTGTTCCGGAAACCGATTGGGGTCTGCTGCCGCCCGAAACGCCTCCTTAGTCAGAATTGCGGAAGCCTGATGATGCCCATGCCCATCGCGTTCCGTTCCAGAGAACCGCGCCACCAGCACATCGGGCCGAAACTCGCGAATCACCCGCACTATGTCGGCGAGCGCGATGTCGTGCCCTTGCCACTTCTGAAATGTCTCTTCGGGACTCTTCGAATAACCAAAGTCCGCCACTTGCGAGAATCGCTGCTCGATTCCGTAATAGCGGTCGGCCGCGAGCACTTCCAGCGTGCGCAGCACTCCTAACTCATCGAACAGGTTGCTGCCTGTCTTATTCTGGCCGCCTTCGCCGCGCGTCAGCGTCTGCAGAACCACCGTCGCGCCGTTGCCACGCGACTCTAATGTCAGCATGCCGCCGTCCTCGTCATCCGGATGTGCATCCACCTGCATCAGTCGCGCCGTCGTTTGCAAGCGCCGCAGCATCAGCTTCAGCCCCGCTGCACCTGTCTCCTGCGGGAGCGGCTCATAGTAGTGATCCACACCATGAGCGACGTTGCGACCGCCCGCGGTTTTCTCCCCCGTCTGTACCGCGGCGAAGCCCGCCATCGCCGCCGAAAGCAAAACGAGCAGGGTCACAGCCACCAGCCAGTTGCGCGCAGACCCGAACTTCTTCAACATTCGAAACATGACCATCTGATTGATTTTCTCCAAAGAAAGGACCAGATATATTCCGCCTCGCCTTACTTGCCCATCCCCTGCGCCGCCGCGAATTTCTGCTGACATTCCGCCGCCGCTTGCACAATCTGATGAAACTCCGCATCCCCGCGCACGTTTGCCAGCAGTGGGTCCGATTGCAAGGCTTGGTGCGCGCAATAATTCTCCGACACCGCCTTGCGCAGAAACGCGTACGCAATCTGCTTTTCGCCGCAAGCGGCCAGCAAAGCGCCCTGGTAGTACTTCAACTCCGAATCCTGCTCCGGCAATAATTCGTTCTCTGCCAACTCCGCCAGCCGGTGGATTTCCGCTTCTGGCGCCTTGTTCAGGCAAGCCTGCAGCAGTCCCCGCATCCACATTGAATTCTCCGTCATCTGCTGCGCCGCCTGCTGGGCTTCCGTCATTTTCCCCTCGCGCATCAGCACCGAAACTCGCACCGCGTTCGACCACTCCGATCCCGCATCGCGGTCCAGAAACTCCATTGCCCGCGCCGACTTCCCCTGCTCAAAAAAAGCGAACGAGCACGAACGCCAGTTGTAATTTCCCGGATCGATCGCCAACGCCTTGTCGCACTCGCTCTGCGCTTCGTCCAGCCGTCCGGCATAGCGCAGCACATACGCCAGCGAATAATGCGCGTACGCACTATCGGGACGCTTCTGCACCAGCGCCCGTGCGTCTTCATAAGCCTTGTCCAGATTTCCGGTCTCGACTTCGTTCGCTGCCAGGAATCCAGCTGCGCCCACCCGACCCGGTTCCAGCGAAATCGCCCGCTGGTACGCCGCATTCGAGCGCTGATATCCCGCTGGCCCGCCACCCGAGTAAATCGCATCGAAGTAACGCCGTCGTCCCAATGCTTCCCATGCCGGCGCATAATTTGAATCGAGTCCAACCGCCCGCTCCAGCATCGCGATGGCTTCCTTATTCGCTGCCCCATCGTGCGCCATGGCGACGCTTCGCAAATACAAATCATAGGCATCGCGATTTGCCGGAGCGCTGCTGGTTTCCACCGCCCCACGAGCCACGCCCAGCGCCGGTATCAGTTCCTGCCGGACTTTTCTCGCCATCTGGTTCCGCAGTGCAATCAAGTTATCCGCCGGCGACCGGAGCGTGCCGGTCCAGATCAGCTTGTTGTCTTTCACTTCCACTGCTTCCAGGGTGACCATCACCGTCTTGTCTTGCCGCAGAAAATGTCCCGTTACCACGGTGCCCACGCCCAGTTCACGCCCGGCTTTTGTCGGATCCGCTTCTGCGTTGGCGTACTTCTGGGTCGACGCCGAGGGCCGTATTTCCAGCGAATGCGCATAGGTCAGCGCATTCGCGATCTCATCCGCCAGCGCAAATCGCAGGAACTCGCTCTCGGCATCGTTGTTGATGTTCTGCAACGGCAGCACCGCGATTGTCCGGTTCCCCGCTTCCACCGTTGGCGCCCTGTGGTTGAGCCACCAGGCTCCCACTGCCGCCACTACTGTTAGCAGCGCCGCCACCAGTCCAAGCAAGATCCAGTCCAGCCTCGAACTTGGCTTCTGAAACGTCTTCGTCACCACGTGCAGCCCGGTCGCCTGACGAAGTCCGCTCCGCAAGGTCGGCTCCGTTCCTTTCTTCATCTTCACCAGGTCGGCTTTCATCTCCGTCGCGTTCTGGTAGCGCTGGCCGCGGTCCTTCTCCATTGCTTTCCCGATGATGGCTTCGAGTTCCACTGGCACCTCAGGATTGATCGACCGCGGCGAGGCCGGCTTCGAATTGATCACCGCATGTAAAGTCGTCACCACGTTCGTTCCGGCGAACGGCTTCTTGCCGGTTGCCATCTCGAACAGCACCACGCCAAACGAAAATATATCGCTGCGCGCGTCCAGATATTCCGACCGCGCCTGCTCCGGCGACATATAAACCGCCGTCCCCGGAATCACTCCCACCTGGGTCAGCGATTCCTCGAACGACGAGTCCGTTGTCGTGCCCACACTCCCGTCCTTAGCCAGCTTTGCCAGCCCAAAGTCCAGAACCTTTACCTGCCCATTCCGAGTCAGAAAAATATTTGCCGGCTTGATGTCGCGGTGCACAATCCCCTTGGCATGCGACGCCGCCAGCGCGTCCGCAACCTGCACCGCGATGTCCAGCAGGTCCTCAAGGTCCAGAGCCTTGCCATGAATGCGCTGCTTCAGGCTCTCGCCCTCGAGTTTCTCCATGACAATGAAGGGATGCCCGCCGTTGTCGTCAATCTCGTGGATGGTGCAGATGTTTGGATGGTTGAGCTGTGATGCCGCCCGCGCCTCGCGGGTAAAACGGTCGAGCGAGCGCGGATCCTTCGCCAGATGTTCAGGAATAAATTTCAGTGCGACATGCCGGCCCAAACGGATGTCCTCCGCCTCGAAAACAATGCCCATTCCGCCGCCACCCAGCTTCGACAACACGCGGTAATGGGAGACAGTTTGGCCGATCATCTCCATAGAAGTGTGACGGGACGCGCTCGCCCGCGAAGGCGTAATGGTAGAGTGTCATCCCGATCGGGTCAACCGCGATTGGTGGAGTTGCGCGAGAGGGAGATACGGCGGGTGCCCCACTCATTCGCGCTCTTTGCGGATGAGTGGGAGCCGGAGACGGGACGAACTATCCACTAATCAGTGCCGCCGACGATCCTACCCATTGCATATTCTTATTCTGATCCACGCCCATCATCAGACCGCGGCCCATGCGCGCGATTGTCAGCACCGGGACCAACTGATCCAACCATACATACATGATCCGCAGTTCAACTTTGGTGAGTCCGTAAGGAGTCTCCACCAGCGGCGCGAAATTCATCCGCTCCTGCAGAATGTACTCGCCGCGTTTCGCGGCAGAAATCGCATCGATATCGCTCCGCGAAGGCGCAATCACCACGCCAAGTCCGGCAAACGAATACAGCGGCTTGAGCACGAAATTCTCCAGATCCACCGGCACTTCCACCAGTTGATCCAGAAACCACGTTCGCGGTACTGACAGATGCTGCAAATAAGGAATCGAATACTTGCTCATCCGGAAATACCAGTTCGGATGCCCGGCCCACTCCACATCCAACTCATCGCGAAAATCGAAGGGCAGAGCGACGCCCTTACGCTCCAGTTCATCCACGATGGTGCGGTTATAAATCCGCTCAATCGGAACGACCTTGCCACCGTCCTTGTAAAACAGCCGCCGCCCGTCTTTGAGAATCTTGGTGATGCACACGGTGTGAACCCCGAGCATCTCCTCCGTCAACAGAAAATCCGGACGCGTCTTCTGCTCCTCCGGATGTACCTCCATCAACACCACATTGGCCGGATCGTGCCCCGCCACAATCGCATCCTGCAAGAGCCGCTGATAGGAAGCCGAGTCAAGGCCGCCCAAAAAATAGCGAAGCCTCGCGTCGAGCGAGAACACATCGATGTAAGCCTGTGCCAACACGGGCTGATACGCGTACAGGGAAGGGAAGGCCTGTAACTCGACCAGTTTCGGCTGTAACTCGCCCGCCGAATCCCGCACCAGTCCGAAGTCCACCTGGATAAACATCGGATGCGACGGTTCATTCGGCACGCGAAACTTCGCCGGAATCGAAGCCTCCGAGCGCGCGAGATACTCCGGATTCTCCACCAACTGCCGGATCAGCGCCTTCCCATCCTCCCCCATACGCGCAACCAACGCATTAGGAAAGAAGCAAGGAGTTTCGCAAAGCGGGAATGGAATATCCACCCCGCACCGCGAGGTCATTTCGCGCCGCAACTGGTCGTATTTCTCGGAGGTGAATCGCGAGTTGAAAGTGTGCCGGTACGAGGGAATCATTGAAGTTAGTGTGAGGACGGGCGACTCGCGACCCTGCCCGGAGCGAAGTCGAAGTCCACCCAAGCAAAGGTCGTTCTAGCTTTTCTCGGCGCTCTCTGCGTCTCGGCGGGAAAAGCTCTACGCCTCAATCAGAAACTGCCCGCCCCGCATGATCTGCTCGCCGTCGACCCAGATATCGAAATTTCGTCCCACCACATCGATGTGCGTCGATGAATACCACTCCGCTCCCGTATGCGCTCCATACGGATTTCCAAACGCAATGTGCACGCCGGGATACTTCTCGTCCTGCAAGATCTCGCCGATCACATCTTTCAGTTCGATGTTCGTTCCAATGGCAAACTCGCCCACTCGGTTGCTGTTCTCATCGGTATGCGTGTAAGCCCAGAAAGCGTCTTTCAGCTCTTTGTTCGCCGAGTGCGCTTCGAGCAAGCGATTCCCCTTCACTTCGATGGTCAACGGATTCGCTTTCAAATCGCCAAACTTTGCGCACAGATAGTCTCCGACAACACCGTCAATCACAAACGTGCCATTCACCTCACCCGGCGTAGTGAACACTTCACCGCCCGGCAGGTTCCCCCACTTTTCCGAGCTGATAATACCGCTCGTCTTCACCCAACGATAATTCGGATTCAAGTCCGCCACCAGATCCGTTCCGGCGGGCGTCGTCGCCCGGATTTGTTTCGCCTTGCGTACCGTCTCCAGTACCTTCACGCTCAGTCGGTCCACCTTCAGGAAGTCCGCGCGCATNNCAGATCCTCGGCGATCGCCAGCGGCAAATCGGTCAGCGGACGAGTCGACACATCCTCCAGCACCCACGTTGTGTAGCGGCAGCCCACTTCTTTCAATTCGCGCACGATCGCCGCCGCAATCTCCAGGTTGACTTCGTCGGTGATGACCGTGGCTTTTTCCCCAGCCTCGACGCGCAGGCAAACGCGCACCGCATTCCGCGCCCCCGGCGTCAGTTGCGGATCAAAGGCGATCTGGTTCAGTTGTCGTTTCGATTGTTCTGCAGTCTTCATTAAAATTAAACTCATCAGCCAGCCTTGGCGGTGGGCAAACTCTCGGCTTCATCCACGCCCACTTCAGTTTCCTCAATGATGTAGTCCACCACGGCTTTCATGTCTCCGGTCTTGCGATACACGTCTAACTGCCGGTCTGCGCCCGTGCCCATCTTCATAATTTCGCGGATGTACTCGACTTCCGCCCGGCAATCCAGTTCGTCCAGCACGTCGTCGACGAACTCCAGATACTCTTCGATCAGTTCGCGCTCTGGAACTTCCATCTGTTTGCCGAAGTCGATCAGTTTTCCGTTGATCCCATAGCGGGCCGCTCGCCACTTGTTTTCCATCAGCAGCGACTTCCGGTACAGCCGGAATCCCTGGTTTTGCGAGTACAGCTTGTACAGCTTTACCACCGTGGCCTGGATCAGTGCCGCCAAAGCAATCGTTTCGTCCACGCGCATCGGAAGATCGCACACCCGGAACTCCAGCGTGTCGAAGAATGGATGCGGCCGTATATCCCACCAGATTTTCTTCGCGTTATCGATCGAATTCGTCTTCACCAGCAGCTTGACGTAATTCTCATACTCGCCCCAACTCGGAAAATAATCGGGTAGGTTCGTCCGCGGAAATTTGTCGAACACCTTGCAGCGGTATGATTTCAGCCCCGTGTCCATCCCCAGCCAGAAAGGAGAATTCGACGACAGCGCCAGCAGGTGCGGCACAAAATACCGCGCATGATTCATCAGCTGGATCGCCGTCTCGCGATCCTCGATGCCCACGTGCACGTGCAGCCCGAAAATCAGGTTGGCCCGCGCCACCAGTTGCAGATCCTCGACGATGTTCTTGTAGCGCTCATCGGGATTGACGTCCTGCAAGCGCCAGTCGGCAAACGGATGAGTCGCCGCCGAGGCCAGCCGCAGCCCGTTCTCCCGCGA
>PMMJ01000122.1 GCA_003162255.1 Acidobacteriaceae bacterium
TGGAGAACTTAATCAGAGTCTCCTTAGGCCATCGTCTTCCACCTTTTGTTAGCACACCTCGGAGAAGATCTTCCGGTAGCTAGAATTGGACACACCTCGTCCGAGCAGATATAGATCTCGTGTTGGACGATACGTTTCCGACGTCCAGAGTTGCAGTAGCAGCGCACCCTTGAGGACAAACGAATCGCGATGGGGAGAAACGCTGGGGCGATAGAGGAATCGTTCCAATCCATTGCGAGTCAGGACAAGTCCAACGTCTTGCTTCCGTTCTGTCGCCAGATTCAACAACCGCTGCCGGACGGAAGCCGGCAAATTTGCAACGGGTTTCTTCACGCAAGCGACTCTAGATATCGTTGCATCACACGAGCCACCCGGCAGACTTTCGCCGCCATGAAGAGTTCATCCATGGTCGCCTTCCGCTGCCGACAGCAATCGCGCAGCGCTTCCAGCCCAATCTTGTTGCGGTACTTGAAACAATCAGCAACGGTCTTTGCAGGACCGAAGACCCGCACGGTAATTCCTTCGAGTTTCTTTTCCTCGATGCCATAGGAAAGGGCCTCCCCGGGGAAATTCGTGGCGCGGGTAGCGCTAGAAGTTGTTGATAGTGCGTGGGAGAAACAGTAACTGCGGGTGAAAGGTGCGGGCGCGAAAAACTGCCATTCATAGAATGAGGGGCATCGCGCCAGACTCAAGCCGAGCCAGGCAGCACGCGGTCAAATACCCTCAGCCAGTTCTCTCCAGCGATGAGTCTTACATTTGTCTCATATGTAATGCGGCTGAGAGCGGATATCAGTTGCTGTATAAACGTCATCCGGGCCGCTACCCAAGAAATTGGCGGTTAGAACCGATATGCCCAACAATCGTGTGCCCAACATGTACTTCCGGGAGACTCTTGCATCACGAACCTCGTGCTAAGCTTCGACGAATCATGTCGAGCCGTTGGGCAACAAGGTGTAAACGATTTCTTTTCATGCTGGAGGCGGCATGTTGCGGCCTATACAAAGCGGCACGATCAGTTCATGAAAAGTATTACGCGCATTTTGCACTGGAGAGATTGACACGATGTTTGCTCAAAGCCCTACCCGCACTTTGTTTGCTGTGGCTCTTGACGGCAGCATATGCGCAGATCTCTCCAGGCCCGCTTTCGCGCTCACATCAGTCTCTTACCGGCACAACCAGCTGTGCCGCTTGTCATAAATTCGGCGCCGGAGCCACTTTGAAGTGCGTCGAATGCCACGCTGAAATTGGGACGCGCGTGGCCACGCACAAGGGTCTGCACGCTACCTATAACATCCCGCAAGGATCGAGCAAAGAGTGTGCCCGTTGCCACTCCGAGCATAACGGAGAGGATTTTCCGCTCATCAAGTGGGATCCCAAAACCTTCGATCACAAACTCACCGGCTACGTTCTCGAGGGCAAGCATGCCGGCGTGGCGTGCGCTCGCTGCCATAGCGCCGACCACATCGCCCCCGCGGAGCGCGCCGCGATCAAGATGAAGAACCTGTCGCGCAGCTTTTTGGGCGTATCGCAGACCTGCACCGCTTGTCACGAGGATCCGCACCAGGGACGACTGGGCGCGAATTGTATCCAGTGCCACCACTTCACCGACTGGAAGACGGTCAACGTGGCCCAGTTTGATCACTCCAAGACGCGCTATCCGCTGACTGGATTACACGGGCAGGTGAAGTGTGAAAAGTGCCACACGGCGGCAGCCAACGGCCAACCGCGTTACACCGGGATACCGTTTGCCAAATGTTCGGACTGCCATGCCGATCCACACCACGGAAGCTTCCCTCAAGGCTGTGAGTCCTGCCACGGCACCGAAAGCTGGAAGAGAATTTCTTTGGCTGCGGTGGGTAAGAACTTTGATCACTCGAAGACGAAGTATCCGCTCCAGGGCAAACACGCGACCGTGGATTGCGCACTCTGTCACGCTGGCGGAGATTTCAAAAAGCCGGTTGCGTTCGCAAAGTGTATGGATTGTCACCAGCCCGATCCGCACAACGGCCAGTTCGCCAAGCGACCGGGGGGCACGGAGTGCGCGGCTTGCCACACTGTGGACGGCTTCAAACCGTCGACGTTCACGGCGAAAGATCACTCGACCTCGGCCTATCCTCTCGAAGGCAAACACTTCGCCGTCGAATGCGCCAAGTGTCATATTCCCAAGGGCAAAGACACACTGTTCAAGGTTATGTTTGCGCGTTGCACTGATTGCCACAAAGACGAGCACGATGGGCAGTTCGCCGGGGCTCCGTACCTCAATGCCTGCGAGCGATGCCACACGCTGCAGGGGTACAAACCCTCGACGTTCACGCTGGCCCGCCACCAAGAGACGCATTTTGTTCTAGCCGGCGGACACGTCGCCGTTCCCTGCGGAGATTGCCACAATGACCAAGCGCTGGCGTATACGGAAGGTGCGCCCAGGCCGATCGTCTTTTATCACTGGAAGAATCTTTCCTGCACGACCTGCCACCGAGACCCGCACAGAGGACAGTTTGCGAAACGCATGCAGCAGCGGCGCACCGACGGAACGGCCGCCGGTTGCGAGGCTTGCCACTCCACCAAATCGTGGAAGGAACTCTCGCGCTTCGACCACTCGAATACGTCGTTCCCGCTCCTGGGCGCGCACAAGGCGACGGCCTGCATCGACTGCCACAAGCCGCCCAACCTGGAAACCAAGCTCATCGCCGCTGACTTCACGGCTGCGCCCGTCAAGTGCGAGGACTGCCACGAGGACATTCATGGCAAGCAGTTTGAGAAGAATAGCGTGACTGCTTGCGTGGATTGTCACAACAGTGCGAAGTGGAAGCCGTCGCTTTTCGACCACGACAAGCGGACTTCGTTTGCCTTGCAAGGTCTGCACAAGAACGTCCGCTGTGTTGGATGCCACAAAGAGATTCGAATCGTCGGGGATAGGAAGGTCCTCTTTTACCAGCCGACACCCAAGCAGTGTGAGGGTTGCCACGGGCCGGATACTCTGCCTCCCGGCAAAAGCTAGTTCATCTCCCACGCAGCGGTTCCATGGACGTAATAAATACCCTCGCCCTGAAGAACTTACCCCACTCAGAAGTGCATCCCTGGTCGGCACGGGAATTTGGACATCGGGGCCATACGACTCCTGAACATAGACTCGCGTAACTTTGCTCGCCATGCACAAATGGCTAAGCTCTGTGGACGCAGGATTGCTGGCGTACCGGTATTTTCTCCGGCTTCTTCGGGGTATTGGGGCAAGTCCAAAACTAGGGTGGGAACGTTGACTGCAGGACACTTCACGAGCCTGGCAGCAGGGCTATTGCTTACCTTAAGCTCGCTCGTGAGCGGGACGAACCAGAGCGCGCCCGAAACCCATAGCCCACATGGCAATCTGAATGTTCCCTGCCAGAACTGTCATACCGCTCAGGGCTGGAAGCCAATTCGCACCGTTCCCGAGTTTAATCACAACCAGACCCGTTACCCGCTGCGCGGCCTGCACCAGAATGTGGCCTGCACGCAATGCCATGTAAAGCCGGTGTTCAACAACGTGGGCCACCGCTGCCAGGACTGCCACGCCGATATTCATAAACGCCAACTGGGCGCAAACTGCGAGCAATGCCACAGCGTCCGAGGATGGGGGGTATCGATCAAGGAGATTGAGCAACACGACAATCGCTTCCCGCTGACGGGCGCTCACGCGGCCGTCGATTGTGACTCCTGCCACAAGAACGCGGCCAACAGCCGATTTCAGACCATGTCCACGATGTGCTATTCCTGCCATGCGGCAGACTTCAAAAATACGACATCCCCGAATCACATCACACTCGTTTTCTCGACTAACTGCGAACAGTGCCACGGCACGGATAACTGGCTGAATGCGAAGTTTGATCACAATTCGGTGGGATTTCCGCTGACCGGCGGACACGCGGTTCCGCCCAGAGCATGTACCGATTGCCACGTAAACAACAACTACAACCTGACGAGCACCACATGCATTTCGTGCCATCAGACCGATTACAACAACGCGACCAGCCCTGTGCCGCACCAGGGTTTCTCCACGAACTGTCAAACTTGTCACGACACCATTACGTGGACGGACGGGAAGTTCGACCACAGCGTAACCAGTTTCACCTTGACGGGAATGCATACGGTGCCCCCGCGGCAGTGCGCCGATTGCCACAACCAGAAAAACGGCGGCTACAACCTGACGAGTGGAGCCTGTATAACTTGCCACCAAGCCGATTTCACCGGCGCCAAGGACCCGGACCATGTGGCCGGAGGCTTTTCGCAAAGTTGTCAGATTTGTCACACAACTTCAGCGTGGCAGCCGGCAACGTTTGACCACTCCAAATCCGCGTTCCCCCTGACCGGTTCGCACACCGTGCCCCCACGGACGTGCGCGGATTGCCATGGCGCCTCCAACTACAACATCACGGACACGGCCTGCATTTCGTGCCATCAGAAGGATTTCGACAACGCGACTAGCCCGGTGCCGCACACGGGTTTCCCGACGACTTGCCAACAGTGTCATGACACCGTGCAGTGGACGGATGCCAAGTTCGATCACTCGCAAGCCGGCTTCCCACTGACTGGTTCGCATACGGTCCCGCCACGGGCGTGCGCGGATTGCCACGTCAACAACAACTACCGACTGAACAGCGCGCTGTGCATTACATGCCACCAGAAGGATTTCAACGGAGCGAATAGTCCGGTGCCGCACGCCGGCTTCCCGACGACTTGCGAGATGTGCCACGACACGACCGCCTGGACGGACGCGACATTCAATCACAACAACACGCCGTTTCCCCTGACGGGATCGCATACGGTGCCCCCGCGAGCATGCGCCGACTGCCACGTCAACAACAACTACACCTCGCTGCCGACCACCTGTATCGGTTGCCACCAGAACGACTACAACAACGCGAAAAGTCCGGTGCCGCACACCGGCTTCCCGACGACTTGCGAGAACTGCCATGACACAATCCAGTGGACCGATGGCAAGTTCGATCATTCGCAAACCGGGTTCCCACTGACGGGATCTCATACAGTCCCCCCGCGCGCGTGCACCGACTGCCACGTGAACAACAACTACACCCTGAACAGCACGCTCTGCATTACGTGCCACCAGGCCGATTTCAACGGAGCGAACAGTCCGGTGCCGCATACCGGCTTCCCGACGACTTGCGAGCTTTGCCATGACACGATTGCCTGGACGGATGCGACTTTCAATCACAACAACACGCCCTTTCCACTGACGGGATCGCACACGGTGCCCCCGCGGACCTGCTCCGACTGCCACGTCAACAATAACTACACCACGCTGCCGACGGCCTGCATCGGCTGCCATCAGAGCGATTACAACAACACCTCGAATCCGGGGCACGCGGCCCAGCCGCAATTTTTCCCGACGACGTGCCAGAACTGCCACAACACCACGAACTGGCAGAATGCGACGTTCAATCACGCGCAGTACACTCCGTTTCCGATCAACCATGGCAACGCCAACGGCGTGTGCGCGACGTGCCATACGAATTCGAACGACTACTCGATTTTCCAGTGCACCAATTGCCACGCGAAAGCCGAAACGGATCAAAACCACCAAGGCGTTAGGGGATATGTGTACAACAGCGTGAACTGCTATCAGTGCCATCAGAGCGGTCACGGCGGGTGATAAGCGAAGAGCGGAGGGGCAGCGCCGGGGGATCGCGATCCTTCTGGTTGCGCGCTGAATCGACACATTCGGGGAAGTAGCGCGGGACCTGGCCGGAGCGCCAGCGAGTGCTGAATGGACATGAACGCAATTTGCGAACATCTCGCAATCGGGATACTCCTGGTGTGTGGCGCCACGGCGCAGAGTCCAACCGGGACCGCGACCCTGCAGAATATTAGGGTGGCGCGGGATGGCGGCAACGTGCGCGTGGAAGTAACTCTGAGTGCCCCCGTCAGGCCCTCGATTGAAACCGCTATAAATCCTGACCGAATTCTGCTCGACTTCCTCGACACCATCGCCAACAGAACTGAACAAAAAGAAGTCAACTTAGATGGACTACGCAGGGTGCGCACGGCGCAGCACAACGCCGTTCCGCCGGTGACGCGCGTCGTTATTGATCTCGATCATGCACATGCTTACACGATGAAGGCAGAAGGAAACAGGATCATTGTCACGGTCGGTCCGGTGCTGAGCCCGAATACAGGCCGCTCCAACGCGCCCGCGCCGCCTGTTTCTTTGGGATTGAGTGGCATTCTCCGGCGCAAGGCGCCGGCCCAATCCACGATGGCCGATCCGTCTGCTTCCCTCCCGCGGCCGGACCCGGTTCCAGCGCCGGCTTCCGTTTCGCGTCCTCGTCCGGAGGATGCCCAGGATGCTTCCGCATCCACGGCTCCGCCGTTCTCCGAGGCGCACGCCGCCGCAGACTCCAAGCCGCGCGATGGCTCGGTTAAAGCCGTAGGCTTTCCTTCGGCCAGCGCCAACGCGGTGGACTCAACCACTGCCCGGGCATCCGCGAGTGGCACCGAGTCCGGCGCAAAAGCAGCGGCAGTAAGCAGCGATCGCGCGGTGGAAACAATCTCCGCTGATTCTGCAGTACCCGAGCCGGCGGCTGGCGGCGCGGCGATGATGCTCGCCCGTAGCGACGATCCGAATCTGCACACCGTTTTCAGAGTGAAGTATGTCGCCGAGGGCATTGCTTACCTCGAAGGCGGGCGCGCCCAAGGTCTGGCCGAAGGCATGAAGCTGGAGGTGAAAGACACGAACTTGCCCGTACGGCAAGGGGACAGCGCCAACGCCGACGATCCACAGGTGGTGGCTGAGTTGGAAGTGAGTGGGGTCGCGGAAACTTCGGCCGTGACAGACATTCACACTTCCAGGCGTCCCGTGAAGGCTGGGGACCTGGCCTACCTTTCGAGCGCCGATGCTGGAGCCTTGGTGGCGCAGCGCGCATTGAGTTCGACGCGGCAATACCCGGCGGTGGTTTCCTTCAGCGAAGGCGACACCCTGGACGAAGAAGCGCGCGAAGAGGTGCCGCGTCCTCCGCTGCCTTCGGTGAATCGCGCGCGCGGACGAATCGGGCTCGATTACATCACCACCATGAGCCAGGGAACTTCGAGCATGACCAGTACGAATCTGGGGTTCGCGTTTCGCGGCGACATCACGCGCATCGGGGGTACCCACTGGAATTTGAGCGGGTATTACCGCGGCCGGTTCACCTCGCAAAACGCGGCCGGCATTCAAACAGTGCAGGACCTGATCAACCACACCTATCACCTGAGCATGACCTACGACAATCCAAACTCTAATCTGGTGGCTGGATTCGGGCGCCTTTATCTGCCTTGGGCTTCCAGTCTGGATACGATCGACGGCGGATATTTTGGAACCCGGCTCTCGAAGGGCGCCACCGTGGGAGTCTTTGGCGGTTCGACGCCCGACCCGACTTCATGGGATTACAGCCCGAATCGTGTAATCGCCGGCGGCTTCATCAATTTTGACGGCGGTGAATATAGTGCTTGGCACTACAGCAGCACCTCGGGTGCGGGCATCAACATGGTCAACTGGACGATGAACCGTCCCTTTGTGTTTTTTGAAGACACAGTCTCCTACAGCCGACGCTTTGCGGTGTATGAGGCGGCGCAATTCGATAGTCCTGCCGGAACTCCGGCGACACCTGCGCCGGGTCCGGGACTGGGGCGCAGTTTTTTCACGGTGCGCGTGCAGGCCCATCCGCGCGTGGAACTCGACTTTAATCACAACTACTTTCGCGACGTTCCGACCTTTGATCCATCCTTGATTGGCACCACGTTGCTGGACAAGTTTCTGTTTCAAGGCTTCAGCGCGGGAGCACGAGTCGAGGTCGCGCGGCAAGTATTCCTTTCCACAACTCTCGGAAGAAGTAATCGCACCGGGGACACGAGCCCGTCGCTCAACGAGATGTTCGGTGTCACCTTCAACCGGCTGCCGTTGTTGCAACTGCGCGCCTCGGCGAACTATGCGCGTTTTAACAGTTCGTTCGGAAGCGGGTCCTATGAATCAATCTCGCTCTCCCGCCAGCTGAGTGAAAACCTGCGTCTCGAATTCCTGGCGGGGCAGCAGGATTTCAGTTCGGCGGTGACCACGGCTAGCCGCTCGCGCTTTCTTACCAGCACCTGGGAAACGAATCTGGGGCCGCACTACTACATCCAGGGAAATTTCACCGTCAACCGCGGGCAGCTGAATTACGAGCAGTGGCTGTTCTCGATTGGCTACCGGTTTGATTCGAAGAACAAGGCTCGCCAATGATCAAACGGAAAATGACCAAACAAACAATGATCGGACAAACCCAAATCGCGAAGCGGTTCGTGCGTCTGGCACTGGTTGTCTTGACGTGCGGCTTCTGCCTGGGAAGCGATGCCCCGGGTTCTTCGGCCACCAGCAAACTGCCGGACCTGCTGCAGCGTACGCGCGAGCAAATGTCGGAGTATCTCGACCGATTCTCCGACGTGCGGTGCACAGAAAGAGTGGTCCAGGAAAAATTCAGGAACGGCAAAGACAAGATCGATCTCAAAGAAGAATCCACCTACGACTATCTGGTGATGCTGAGCAACACGGGCGGCGAGTTGAACCTGTCGGAGTCGCGGCTGCCAGTGCATCAAGCCAAGGCGGACAAGAAAAATCGTTCCATGCTGGTGAGCAACGGCTTTGCCACGCTGTTTCTCGTGTTCCATCCGCTCTACGCCAACAGTTTCGAGTTCAACACAGCCGGGGAGGAAGTGGCGAATGGCCATCGGCTGATCAAGGTTGCGTTCCGGCATATTCGGGGCACGCGCACGCCGGCGGCGCTGGCGCTGCGCGGACGGGAATATCCGTTGGAACTTTCGGGCACTGCTTGGATCGACACGGACACTGTTGTCATCGCTAGAATTTCCGCTGGGATCGACAACACCATGGTGGATGTGGGACTGAACACCCTCCAAACGGATGTGGAGTTTGTCCCGGTTCCCTTTCATGACCCTGAGAAGACGTATTGGTTTCCGTCGCGGGCAATCGTCGAAGTAGAAACGCCCCGTCAGCACTGGCGGAACACGCATGAATTCACGAATTACAAGAGGTTCGAAGTCAGCACCGAGGAGCAGGTCGCCACAAAATGAGCACTAACGCCACAGCCGCAGCTAACGCTCGTCTAGCCATCACCACGGCAAAACCCGCGGTCGACACCGAGCGAGGTCATCAGGTCCGCCTGTTCCTGGGATACCTGATTGCCATCGCGCTCGTCGCCGGGATTTTTGCATACGGCTTCAACTACTACACGCTCAGTTCCACCGAGCGGCCATTTTCTCCCAAACACGTCTTGCTGAAGCCCAGCGGAGTGATCGGAGTCAAACTCGGCATGTTGGGGCTGGGGATGTTCCTCTGTATCTTTCTCTATCCCCTGCGCAAGCGCTGGGCCTGGCTGGGGCGGCAGGGGAGTTCGCGGCACTGGATGGACAACCACGTGCTCTTGGGACTTGCGGCGCCATTCGTCATCGCCTTACACGCGGCGTTCAAGTTCCGTGGCTTTGCCGGCATCGCGTTTTGGATCATGCTCGCCGTTTCCCTCAGCGGAGTCGTCGGACGCTATCTCTACGGGCAGATTCCAAGAAGCTTGAATGCAGCCGAGCTTTCGCTGAAAGAGGTGCAGGACATTCAGGCCAAGCTGGGAGAACAACTGGCGGAACAGAAGATTCTTCCTCAGTCCGATTTGAGAGCATTGCTCAGTCTGCCTTCCGCAGAACGCGTACAGCAACTGCCGACCGTCGTAGCGTTGGTCTATATGATGATGCTCGATCTAAGCCGCATCTTCAAGATCGCCACCTTGAGAAGGCAGCACCTCGGCTTCGCCGAACAGCTTTTCACGCTGGGCGGTTTGCGAAAGACAAGTCATCCCGATCTGGAGCGGGCGGTTGCGGTTGCGCGCGAAGAGGCGGCCATCGCCAAGCGCGTGCTGTTTCTTTCCTGCTCCCAAAAGGTGTTCCATCTCTGGCACGTCGTACACCGACCGTTCAGCTACACATTTGCGCTGCTGGCGATCGTCCACATCGTGCTGGTTGTGATGATGGGATATTTCTGATGCGCCACCTTGGCATGGAGCGCTTTTAATGGATACGCTTGTCGCATTGGCAATCGCCGCCATCCTGGGAATCTTTTTCGTGCGCGGCTATTTAAAGAGTCTCAAGAAACAAGAGGAACGGGCGCGCGCCTCGGCCGCCAAGGGAGCGCTATTTTCCGACGGGCCCAAATCGCAACATCCTCATATTGATACCGCATGGTGCCTGGGTTGCGGCGGATGCACCTCCGTCTGCCCGGAGGGCGACGTGCTTGCCATGATTGGAGGCAAGGCGGCGATCGTAAACGGTCACAAATGCATCGGCCATGCGCTCTGCGCCGACGCATGTCCCGTAGGTGCGATCACGATGGTGCTTGCCAGCCCGGCCATGGCCGCGGATATGCCGCGCTTAACGCCGGAGTATGAGACAAGCCTCGAAAATCTTTTTATTGTTGGCGAACTGGGCGGTCTGGCTCTGATCAAGAACGCCGTCAACCAGGGCCGCGATTGCGTGGATACGATCGCCGCTCGGATTACCGCCCACGGAACGGCCCAAACCCCGTCCGATGTATTCGATGTGTTGATCGTCGGGGCCGGACCGGCGGGGATCAGCGCCTCGCTCCGGGCCATCGAGCACAAACTCAACTATGTCACGTTGGAGCGAGACGAGGTTGGTGGCACGGTTGCGAAGTATCCGCGGCAGAAGCTGGTGATGACAAGTCCCGTGGAATTTCCGATGTACGGGAAGTTCAAGAAGACCGAACTCTCCAAGGAGGCTCTGCTTGCTTTCTGGGATGTGGTTCTCAACCGCGCGGATTTTAACGTGCGCACCGACGAAAAAGTGGAAGATATCAAGAAAGGCGCGGACGGCGTGTTTACAGTCGTGACCGTGAACAACCAATTCCGTGCCCGCGCCGTGGTTCTGGCGCTGGGACGCACAGGCACTCCGCGAAAACTGGGCGTGAAAGGCGAAGAACTGCCCAAGGTGATGTACCGCCTGATCGAAGCGGATCATTACATCAATAAGCAAATCTTGGTAATCGGAGGCGGCGACAGCGCGGTTGAGGCGGCCATGGGACTGGCCTTTCAGGCCGGAAACAAAGTGACACTCTCCTACCGCCAAGCCGCTTTCGCCCGCATCAAGGAACGCAATTCTCAACGTATCGAGGACTCCATACGCAAAGGGAAAGTGAACGTACTGTTCAACTCAAAACCGCTGGAATTCACGCAAACTTCCGTGGTGTTGGACGTGGACGGTATGCGGCAGGAAATTGAAAACGACTTTGTCTGGATTTTTGCCGGCGGCACCCCTCCGAACGATTTTCTGAAGAAGATCGGCGTTGGATTTGGAGCACGGGACCTGAGTCTGGATGCGAGCCAGGAAGTGAAACACACTGCGGATTCCGGAAAACAGCTCGCTGAGGCTGCAGCGACCGCGTACTAGGGATAAGGAAAGCCTGTGTTCACATACTTAGCCTGAATGGTGGTGATGTAGTTGTTGACCCGGGTCGTGTCGCTCATTAGCGCAGCTGCGCCCGAGACTACAACCCACGGATAGGCGTCGGGGAACTTCAGGCTTGTCCAGTTCGGCCATTCTGTATTGAAAGTGCTGTAGAGATTCTTCGCTCGGGTGCTTGTGGGGGCGAGAACTCCATACAGCACCGGGAACAGTTGCGCTGTGGCATCTGGATACCACACTCTCCAATTCGTCGGCGGGGCAGCGGCGTCGGTCAAGTAGTTGTTGTGAGCCGAATCCCAAAGGACGGTCTGAATTCCATTGAGCGTATACGATGCGTAGGTGTTGTACCAGTCTCTCCCAGCCGTATCGTTGAAAGCAACTTGGAAGAGGCTCACGAGATCGCTCAGTCCCTGGTAGACTTCGCAATTATCCATCAGATACTGGACCTGATAGTCCGGCTTCGCCCAGGTCAGGCCGTTTCTCTGCTGCGTCTGCACCATGACGCCGCCGATGCAATCCAGTTGATACTTCAAGGTTCTGATGTAGTTCTGTGCAGTCGCGTCACCGGTCTGCCAGTACACCCAAGCCAACGAAACGAACGTGGCGGCGTAGGAGTCGGTCGAGTCAGCGTCATTCGTAGGAGTTTCCGTGGTTCCAGAAACGTTGTAATCGTAGACCGTGCAAGACAGGCGCCACTTATCTGGATAGTTCAAGTGGGCGACGTACCACTGCATCCACGCCTTCACTTTAGGGTAATAGACGGGGTTCCCTGTTCTCACCAGACCGATTGCCGCCAGATTCGAATAGTACGGCATGATCTGGTCTGCGGTGTATATGATTGCGCCATCGGGCAGTGTAGATGCACTCGATGTCGTCCAGTTGGCGGTGGTGGTGACGTTCTGTTGATAGGTGGGCGTCTGTCCGCAAGAGACACTTGAGAACAGCGCGACGAAAAGGAAGTACGCTACGACGAAAAAGCCTTTCGTACCTGCCATTGGGGGAATCTCCTTATTGTGCTGTCGTCCTGCCGCTGATCCTGCAATTTACTGAGGCGCTCTGTAAAACGATAATGCCGAACGAGTTATGACAACTTACTCGCCGAACGGCACAAAGCCGAGCAGACTTATCGAGCAGAATCCGGCCACGTTGTTGTACTCATTTGACGCGGGAATGTCGGTGTCACGAACGCCTCCGGTGGCGGAGTCGTAGGGAGTGATTGTGAGCCAGCGAAATGAAGTCGCAGGCTCGGGTTGCAGGAGGGCGGCCGCGGCCATGCCGAGCATGGCGACACTCAGGCTGGAAGCGGGTTTGCCGTCGGGCTCAACGAAGCTGCCGTCGTTGCGTACCTTGGAGCGCAGCCACGCCAATGCTTGGCGGTTCTGTGGCGTGTCGCCCCACATCCACGGCAGGTACCCCTGAGCAAAAACATAGGGCGCCGGATCGAGAATGCCTTTCTCATTGAGGCCTAGCCCGTAGCGACCGTTTGCCTTCAAGAAGAATCGCCGCGGTGTCTGTTCCCTAAGAAAGCGGGCGATCCGCGCATATTCGCTCGAGTGATACAACTCGGCTCCGGCCTGCATGCCGAGATACACGTCTCCCTGATCCGCGCTGTACTTGAAGGCCCAGAGATGCCACTGCCCGCCGGAGGCGTGTTGCTGCCATGAACTCCAGCTAAACCCGTCTTTGTCGAGGTTGTGCTGGATCACGAATTTTAGCGCTGCATGGGCATTGGCAGAGTAAGTTCGAGCCAGGGCATCGCTGCCCGTAAGCTTCTGATCTAAGTACAGCAGGTAGACGAACAAAGTTGAGGTAGCATCCACACCGCGCACATCGGTGATACCCTTGCCCGGCGAAGTCGGAATCGGCGCATAGGGCGCGTTCGCCGAGTACACATAACGCCAGCTTCCTTTCCACAGCGGATCCGTCATCTCCTCGCGCGCTGCCAGCCACTGGATGCCGCGTTCCAGGCCGTCTTTGTAGCGTGGATCTTTCGTCGCGCCGTAGGCTGCGCCGAGACCAATGAGCGCGTACTCCATATTGGAGTCTTCGTTCACGGTGATCACGCCCGGACGGTCGGGAATCGCGCCGCTGGCATTCTGGAGCGAAAGAATGAAATCGGCGAGATGAAGCGCCTGCGGCCACCTGGCGGCAGGCGCTGGTAGTGCTTTGCCCGCCGCGGCCGTCTGAGCGTTAGCCGGCCATGAGGGGAAGCAGCAAAGCAAGAGTGCAGTTAGCATCGTCAAAGATGCTCTGGCCGATTTGTTTGCCGCGCTGGTCACTGTTTCCACCTCAGGCCGCGTCATCTGTGATCTCGCGAACCGTTACCACTCGAATCGGGCGCCTATCTGGCCGTAGCGATGGCCGGACACGCCGGTGACGTGGCCGAAGAACGGACTGTTGATGTCCGTGTTGGGGGCGCTCCAATGGTGACGATTGAAGGCATCGAAGAATTGTGCGCGAAGAGTGGCCTGGAACCGGCCATCCCTGCCAAAACTAAAGCGCTTTACCATGCTGATGTCTTCGCTCGCCCAGGCCCAATCCCGCAAGGAATCCTGAATCGAATATTTTTCGGGGCTGAAGGCGCCAAATGCGGGACTCGAATATGCGGCGGGGTCGAAGTACACGCTGCTGGGGTCAGTGCCAACCGGATCTGCCACCCAGGCCGGATTGAACGTCTTGAAATGGTTGCTCAAGCTGACGTTGGGATTGCGCACGGCGAATACCGCGTCCCAACCCGGATATTGATTCGCAGCAGCCACCGTCCACAGCGGCGCGCCGCTGTGATAACTCAGTTCGGTGCCTAGCGTCCAGCCGCCTAAGAGGTGCTCGTCAATCGCGTGCCGGCCTGTCGCCAGTCTTTTCCCGCGACCGAACGGTAGGTCATAAACCAAGTAGCCTTTCACTTCATGCGTGTGATTCCAACTGTCCACTTGGTCGGTCAGGTTCTTCAGGTTGTAGGGATCTTGATTCCAAAGCGTGGTCCAGGACTCGGCGAATGCGCCCGCGTCGCTGGCGTTTCCCTGCGCTCTTGAGAGCGTGTAATTCAAGTCCGCAGTCAAGCCGTGCGACCCCTTCACTTTGACTTCCGCAACCAGTGCCTTATAGCTATTGGTCGAAAGGTCCGAGTTGACGATCTGAACGGATTGCCCCTGCGACGAGAGCTGCGGGTAAGGGGTGATCGCCTGGTAGGCATAGCCGCTGAATCCTGAATAAGGATAGGGAACGCCCGCTGCCGCGGCGTCGGCTGGACTCTGGATGTAATCATTAAGGTGCCCAGAGTTAAGAAGGTTCAGGTAAGTGGCCTGGGTTGGATAGTTATAAGGCCAGATGCTGCCGTCATGCAGATGACTGCCGTGATTGCCAATGTAAGTCAAGGACAATACGGTATCCTTCGACGCCAAATATTGCACGCCGAGATTCCAGTTTTGCGTCGTGCCCATGTGCAAGGCATCCGGCCAGGTGTAGGAAACACCATCGTTCACATAGGTTTGTGTTGGAGTGCGATCAGGATAAACATCCTGTCCCGGGTAGCCTGCGTCCCACTGAAATCCGATTGCGTCCACAATGTTGTTGACCACATTGTTGGAGCCGATGAACCCAAAGGCACCTCCGCTAGTCGCAAAAGGAACTCCGTTCCACTGATTTAGAGCGAGCGGCGTATAGAAGATGCCGTAGCCTCCGCGCAGCACAAGCTTCGATTGCAGTTGATAGGCGAGGCCGATGTGGGGGCCGAACTCGTGGTAGTCCTGGTTTTTTTCGAAAGATGTGCTGCCGTTGTTCGCCCATGTCCAGGCTCCATTGTTGGCTCCCCAGAGCGGGTTGTTAGCATTCAAATTGAAATTCGCCCACTTGCCATCGGTCTCGTGGAAGCGGAAATTGAAATCCCAGCGCAGGCTCGCGTTGATTGTGAGCCTGTGATTGACGTTGATGTCGTCGGACGCAAACAGGGACATGCGCTTGCGCCGCCCGTGCAAAAGGTAGCCTACCGTCTGCCCGGCATTTTGCACGTCTCCCAACAGGAAATTCGCAAAGGCAAAGCCGACAAAAGGAGAGATCTGGGAGTCAGTCGGTGCCCCTGTACTGCTGCTGAAGTTATAAGTGCGAATTCCATTGTCTTCGCGGCTGTTCATTCCCCGGGCCTGGAAGTCGCCGCCGAACTTGAAACTGTGGCGTCCATGAACCCAGGAAACAGTGTCGCTGACGCTGCGGTTGTATTGCACGTAACCGTCGGAGTAGGGCGCTCCGATCGTGGTCTCGCCCACTCCGTTGATGGAGCCGCCGAAAGTGATCGTGGGGAAGTTCTTTCCGTTCGTGCCCGCGATGCCTACCTTGTCGGGGTTGTAGGAGCTCGGAGGCGTGTCGGTTGCTTTGTGCTCGTTGTAGAAAACGGAGAACGAGTTCACCAGGCTGGGCGTGACGTTGTAGAAGTGCTGCAAGCGCATCGATCGGTCCCACTGAACCTGTGTGAGACCGTCATAAAATGGGCCCGGATCGGATCCGCCACCGCTTTGCCAAAGGCTGCCGGGAAGCCCGCCGGCAGCGGCGTAGGGAAGAGTAAACCAGTTGTACGAAACGGCGATGTGCTGCTTCTGCGAGAGATTGTGGTCCAGTTTCAGGTCGAGGTGCTCCACCGTTTGCCCCGCATTGCCCGTGAACGACGGGAAGTTCAAAACAAGGCCCTGGCCGACCGGAGCATATTTCTTTTTGTACAGATTGTTGACGATGTTCAGTGCAATCGGGCTGATCCGGGTGGTGGGAACAATGTTGCCCGCGAAGGGAACGTTGCAGGTTACACCGTTGCCGTTCATGTACATCGCGCTGGGGTCGTAGATCTGCCCCACGAGAATCGGCTGCCCGGTGCAAGGATCGAGTGCGAGCGACTGATTCGGATCATTATTCAGATGCAGCGGCCCGCCCAACAGGGCGCTGAAGTCACCAGTTAGAAAAGCCTGCGTCGGAACCGTGTTCTGGTTGGGAGCGAACGACAGCGTCACGTTGCGATAGCGCTCCCAACTGCCGAAGATGAATGTGTGGTTTTTCCAGATCGGGCCACCCGCGCTGAATCCCCAGTCGTTGAAGCGGTCGCGAGGCCGTTTGTATTGATCCCGGCAAGTTGAATCGCCGGGAGCACACTGCGAAAGGAAGAAATTGTTATCCCACTGATTGGCGTCGAGCGCTTCGTTTTCCAGGTAGTAGTAGCCGCTGCCGTGAAGTTGGTTCGTCCCCGATTTGAGTTCCACCAGAACGGCGCCGCCCCCTGTGGATGCCCCCTCGGCGCCGATTCCGCCGACCTGCACATTCATTTCCTGCACGGCTTCCATGCCGATGTTCTGCACAAATCCCTGCAAGCCCGCGGTCGCCTCGGTGCCATCTACCATCACGTTCTTCGACATGTCCTGCGAGCCGGCAATGTGGCCCGAGTAGTTGCCGCCGTTGGTGGTAGCCACGTTCGAATAGATAAAGTTCGTGATGTCGCGACCGCCGCTGATGTCCAGAGGCAACGTTTCCATCGCCCTGGCCGTCATCACCGTACCAACCGAAGAGGTTTCGGTTTCCAGAAGCACGGGCGCTGCAGACGCCACGTCCACCCGTTCCGACGACGAACCAATCGCGAGTTGGACGTTCACTTCCGCAACCTGCGCCACTTCCAGTTCCAGCCCGGTGCGCTCCATGCCCTTAAAGCCTGGCCCGTCGAAACGCATCGAGTAGTGGCCGATCGGCAAAGCCCGGATCTGGTAGATGCCCACGCTGTTCGTGGTCGCCGGGTAGGTCACGCCCGTATCGACATTCGTCGCGACGACCTGAACGTCGGAGACAACCGCGCCGGAGGGATCGGTGACGGTGCCATTGATTGTCGCTTTGTCCACCTGTGCCGACAGCAGCCCGGTAAACAGAACCGGCAGCAACAACCATCCCGCCCAGCTAGCGAAGTTGCCCATGATCTTCATAAAGACCTCCTCTCGTGTTACGGTGCGCCCGCAGTGCATCACGAAACTGGGACGACGTTTTCGTTAACTGGACCCGCGCACCCCGCAGAGCGTTTGAACCTCAGGTTCCCCTCGCGGCCGTGGCTGGCACAAATGGTCAACGCCAACGAGCGTTCGCTCTGGGAGGGGGCAGCAAGCCTGCTCTGCTTCGGAACGTATACCTGTCTATACATATTGTCAAGTGATTGTTGGCGGGATTTCTAGGGCGAGAGAAGCCCTATTCTACTGCGGTTGCGGGGATGGCGAGGACCGCGCGATAGCGATCTCCGCGATAGACCGAGTGTGCGCTCTCCACTGGCTTTCCGTCGACGTTCCACAAAGTGCGGGAGATGACCAGCACGCTTGACCGGTGCGGGATTTCCAGCAACTCCGCCTCCTGCCGGCTGGCGGCGCGGGCCTCAATGATCTCATCCGCCCGGCTCACGCGGATACCGTACCGCTCCCGGAGCGTTCGGTAGAGCGACGAAGACGCAAAATCAATTTTGTCCACTCCCGGAAATTGCTCTCGCGAAAGCCATACTTCCTCGACCGCTACGGGCAGACCGTCTGCCAACCGCAACCGGCGCAGGTTGAACATTGGAGCCCCCACTCCGACCCGTAGGCGCGAGGCCACTTCCGCCGGAGCGGGAATCGTCTCCGCACCAAGAATGCGGGAGCCGGGCTTCAGGCCCAGAGCCCGCATTTCTGCTGTGAAGCCGGACAGGTGCGTAATGTCTTTTTCAACCCGGGGTTGACTGACAAATGTGCCCTGCCCCTTGTGGCGCGTGGCAAACCCCTGGGTCTTCAGAGACTGCAGAGCGTGGCGCGCGGTCATCCGGCTGACGCCGCATGTGCGGCTGAGTTCGTCTTCGCTCGGCAGCGCGTCGCCCGGGCGCAGTTGCCCACCCTGAATCATCTTCAGCAATTGCGCCTGGATCTGGAAATACATGGGAGTAAAGCTGCTTTTGTCGAGCGGCTCAAAATGCCACTTGCTGTTCGCGTCGATTGCCTTCACCGGAGACACCACGGGGCTCTCCTTTCGCCTTTCGACCTGCGCTCGATTCTGCATGCGGTGCTCCTCCTCCAGTTCCTTAGTAACTCGCCCGGCTCAGCACCACGATCGCAACCAGCAAGACTCCGATACCCGAATACATCAGTCCCTTCGCTCGGCTCGGGGCCCGTCGCCACTCTCCCAAGCCGATGCCGATTGCATTAGCGAGAAGAAGGCCCGTCGCCAGACTCAGCGGCCAGCCGATCGATGTGCCGAGCGGTCCGAGTTTGGGCGCAGCAGCACCATAAACAAAGATACTGCCTCCCCACAACAACGCCATCAATGCCGATAGACCATACAAACGCGCTCCGCCCGGCTGGCGAAACTTTGCCACGCTTCCATTTTTCGCGAGCAAATACCCGCAGAAAGCGAGGTTGGCGACCGATCCCGCTCCAAGCATCAGGCACCAGATCAGATTCGTGCTGGAAAACTCACTGAGCCCCGCACTGCGCCCAAACTCCGCGATCGGTTGCGCCAGTGTAAACCCAATGTTGAAAACAGCCGACAGCAAACCCGATCCCGTCGCTAGCAGCAGCGCCACTCCCAACGGACGAGCGCGCCCCACCAGATCGCCCCTCTCTGCCCCAACGCCGATAGTCTGCTCGCGCTGCCGCCCCGCCGTGCCGCACAGAATAATCCCAACCAATTCAATGACCACGCCGGCGACGATCATTTTTCCGGTTGACGAAAACAACTTCTGCGGCGCCAGCAACAACAGCGGGAGCAGCGAACCCAAGGCAGAACTGATCGCCAGTACCAGAGTGTTAGCCAGCGAGATGCCAATAGCGCTCACGCTTTGCCCAAACATGATGGCCCCAAAACCCCAGGCAAATCCCGCGGCGATGGCGATCCACACAGCATGCGCCGGTACCTGGGCCAGCACGCCCCAACTTTGCGGCGCAATAGCGGTGATGGTCACCGCCGGCATCAGCAGGCAGGAGCACATTATAAAAAGACTCCAGACATTCTCCCATTCCCAGCGCCCCAGAAAGCGCATGGGCAGGGTGAAGCTTCCGTTCATGAGTCCGGACAAAATCGCCAGCAACGAACCGACCAGCACGATATTCCCCATTTTCTTCCGTCCGTTCTGCCCAAAGGCTCCTTAGAAAAGCACTCGCGGCTCGAGCCCGGATTCCGAAATGTTGCACATAAATTTAGTAGGCTATACAATCATACAACAGAACATCGCGGAGGGCTAAAAACAAACTCCGAGAGAGGCGGGGAGAATAAATGTCCGATGCCCTGCAAGAACTGAGAGGCAAGCTGGTGGTGTCGTGCCAGGCCGCGCCCGGAGATCCTCTAGAAGACACCGAAACCATTCGGCGCATCGCTCGCTCGGTAGCCGGAGGAGGAGCCGCTGGCCTGCGCATTAATAGCCCCGAGCACATAGCAGCCATTCGGCAGGAATCTACGCTCCCCATCATCGGGATCCAGAAGCGCTACCACGGAGAAACGATTCACATCACGCCTGACTTTGCCTCGGCGGCGGCGCTGGCGGCGGCGGGGGCCTCGATCATTGCACTCGACTGTACTGCACGCGTCTGGCCCGATGGCGACCCCTGGCGAGTTCTGATCGAGCGAATTCATCGCCAACTCAAGCTGCCCGTCATGGCCGACGTTGCCACGATCGAGGAAGCCTTGGCCGCTGCCGCCGCAGGCGCCGACATGGTTGGAACCACCTTAAACGGATATACGAAAGGAACCCGCAATAATCATTTTTTCAGTTGGCCTTTGTTAGCTGCGATGGTCCAGCAGATTCCAGTGCCGGTGGCTGCCGAAGGCCACATCAGTTCACCGGAAGAAGCTCGGCAAGCGCTCTCGATGGGGGCATGGTGCGTGATTGTCGGTTCGGCGATCACTCGCCCGGGCACGATTGCCGCCAAGTTCGTTCGCGCCATAAGTCCCGAACGTGCGGCCGCACTGGCAATCGGCGTCGATATCGGTGGGACGTCTATTAAGGCCGGCCTGGTTGATCCGGATGGAGACGTAACCCTAGCGACGCAGGTTCCCACGGAAGCGACTGGCGGGCGAGATGTAATTGCGGCGAGTTTGTGCCAGGCCGTGCAGCGGGTCTTGTCAGCGGCCCAGAGCCAGGGACTTCAGCCAGCAGGCCTGGGCATTGCCAGCGCCGGAGCGATCAACGCTCAGGATGGGTCCGTTTTTGCCGCGACCGACAATCTTCCCGGCTGGGCAGGCTTCCAGTTGCGAGCTTTCGTAGAGGACCGGTTTCGCCTTCCGGTCTGGGTCGTAAATGATGCGCACGCTGCTGTGCTCGCGGAACTGCACTTTGGCCTCGGACGCAGTCTGTCGGACTTCGTCGCCATCACGATCGGTACGGGGATTGGCGGAGGCGTTGTCTGCGGCAGAAAACTGCTCTCCGGTCGGCACGGTTTTGCCGGGTCCATCGGTCACCACGTCATTCACGAGGGCGGACGCCAGTGCAACTGCGGCCGGCGCGGCTGTTTGGAGGCCTATGTCTCCACCGCCGCCTTGATACGGGAATTCGAAGAGCGCGGTGGTTCGATTCCCGACCCACTGCCCAACGACCTCGCAGGCCTCACCTTGCAAATAAACCAGCTCGCCAGCACAGGTGCGTCTGCCGCTGTCGGCGCCTACCAGGCCCTAGCGACTTATCTCGCCGAAGGAATTGCCAACATCTTCAATCTGTTTGATCCCGAAGCCGTGCTGATTTCGGGTGGGCTGGTGGAAGGCCAACCACAGTTTGTTCTCAGCGTGGCCGAACAAGTCGCCGCTCTTTTGCACTTCGGCTCGAAGCGAAAGCCGTGCGTGAAGGCTGCCACCGCGGGACGGCTTGCCGGCGTGCAGGGCGCGGCAACTCTGGTGTTTGAAGGACAGAAGTAACAACTGTCGACAGATCGTAACTCGAACTACGGAAGTGAAAATCCACTCGCAGGTACGGAATCATCATGAAAGAAATGCGCAGCTGTCTAATCTATTTGCTGGTTGCACTCGCGTCGGCGTCGGCGTTCGCCGAGCACAAGAATACCCGCCTGGAACTGATCCCGCCCTCACCGGTCACGGACAAAGTGATCCTGGATATTCGCGGCGCAGTCGAAAATGACAGCAGCTCTGACCGGCAATATTCGATTTCGCTCTATCTCGACCGAGAGTCGCCTGCCGCGCTGCTCCACACGGAGAACACGTTGATCCAAGCCCACGGCAACGCCGGCATCTATTTCCGCCATTCCACCGACCAATGGAAAGGCCGCCACCGCATCATCCTCGTCGCCTCCAGCAAGAGCCGCAAAGTTCGCACGATTCGCGAACTCGAAGTCTTGCCGTCGTCCATTCGTTCCACAAAAACGGTGGATGGCGCATGGGTTGGCATCGCGCACTGGAGCGACGAAGAGGGCCGTCACTGGAATTCGACGATCCGCAAACTGACCGAAGCCGACTGGCGCCAGCAGATTCACGGCATGCACAACCTGGGGATGGACACGGTCGTCATTCAGGAGACCTTCCGCAATCAGGAATACTACGGCAGGAATAACATCGCCAGCACCGGCTACAAAGGGCTCGCCTATTACCCGTCCGAACTGTTCACGGGACGCGCGCAGGTTCTCGCCCATGATCCTCTCGAAGCGATCTTGTCCGAAGCGGATCGCCTGCACATGAATGTCTTCCTCGGCATCGGTATGTACGCGTGGTTCGATTTCACGGCAGCTTCCCTCGAATGGCACAAACAGGTTGCCGGGGAACTATGGCGTCGCTACGGCCATCATCCATCCTTTTATGGTTGGTACGTTTCGGAAGAAACCTACGGCAGCCTGATCCCCGACGAAGGCGAAGCGGCGAAGGATCGCTATCGCCAGGAACTCATCAATTTCTTCCAGGAGCTCCAAGCGTTCTGCCGCAAACTCGCTCCCGAGAAGCCGCTCATGCTCGCGCCCAACGCCCACGGCATGATGTCGTCGCAAGACATCTGGCCGCTTGTGCTCAAGCATCTTGATATCGTCTGTCCCTTTGCGTTTCATCGTATGCCCGAGGGAGACATAACCGGTGAACAATCAGCAGCGATCTGGCAAGCCATGTGCGACAAGGCCGAGGCACATCTCTGGATGGATATGGAAGCGTTTCTCTTTGAAGACGACGTCGCATTGGTTCCGCGCCCAATCGCCGGATTGCTCCAGGACCTCCAGCGTTTTCCCAATTTTGAGAAGATACTTTGTTACCAGTATCCCGGCATCTTCAATTCTCCGAAAACGAAAGTGCAGCCGGGAGGGCATCCGACCGTTGTGCTGTATCAGGACTATCTACGGTATCGGCAACTCCTCCGCCAGAAAACTCAGACCGATTGAACTGACATAGAGTTTTGCGCTTCGTGAATGAGCAATCACGAAAGAGCTTTGACTTGTGCCTATGTCTTGCGGACCGATATGACGGAGGCGGTGTAGCGGTCGGCTCGCAACAACGAGCTGTCCCGGACGCTACTCTCGTTGGCCGGTTTTCAGGTGATAATCAGTGGCCGGTTTTGGGTGATCGCTGAGGAATACTCTCCCCTCGCTTTTCGTCCGCGAGGGTCCCATCCCAAATTGAAGGCCACCCCCGATGACGAGAGCCTATAATCTCGGGCGAACAGAATTTAGCGAGGAACTCCCACGTTGGAGTGATCCGGAAGTTCCGCTTGTCATGGTGGCCCTGAAGCGTCCGAGGAAATTTCCCGACCCGTCTCATGCCCCAATCAGCGGCACGAAGACCACGGGTAGTCGTACAGATTCTGGTCCTTGAATTCAGTATTGAACCGGTACGGGTATGGCTCCTGGGTGCAGACGTCTTCAGGTTTGGCAAAGTACTCAATCTGCAGCACGGGCTTCCCAGCCTTGACGACCGGCAGCAGGTAATCGCATTCGCTATATAAGAAGCAAGACTCATCGATGTGAAAATCTTCGTGACGCACGAGATCCTCGACTTGCAGAAGGTCATAATTGATCCCGGCCGCTAAGTTCCGCATGTGAGCGAGATTCAGCATTCCGACGTTGTAGAGGAGCTGTGTCTCAGCGGAAATATTCCACCCCGTGGTTTTCTTGCCGACTTGCCATTCCCAGGTCACGTCGAAATAGGCTGCGTCAAAGCCAGCGTGCTGGCAGCTCGCAAGCCGTTTGTCCATCATCGCGAATAAAAACTCTCGCTGGCCTTTGTCGTTATTGAGATTTAGAAACGGATCGCCCGAGTCATACTGCTTCCCCAGCAGACATCCTGAACACTTCTTGTCAAAAGCAACGAACTTCTCGTAGTCCGGTCGATAGGGTTCAGCCGTTCCAATATCCACGTAGCAGATCGCCTTCTTGCCTCCTGCGTGAATCGCTGCGACGGCGTCGCGGTTGGGCGTCCCGGGAGCGTAGTCTGGACACGCTCCGTTGTCGGCGTAAAGATCAATCGCATGCACATCGGGCGACACGACGGTGCCGTCGAAGGCCTTGTTTCGAACTCTCGTGTTGTAACCACCCGTAGTGCAGTGAGATTCGACTCCCTGGAGTTGAAATTGTGCACGCAGATTCTGTGGTGGCTGCCAACGAGCCGAGCGACTGTCGTCCGGCACTGGTCTTGGACTGGTTTGAGAATCCGCTCTGATCGAGCACATGAGCTGTGCCGACAAAAGCGCCAGCACCGAGATCGCAGCGCTTCTCAGAGGAAAGGTCCATAAGCTACTCAATGTACGTTTTGTTGAATCGGCGCTCATTGTTACCTCCAATGATTTTGGAGCCACCGGGCGGGCGGCGAGCTCAAGGATTAGTAGACTATGGTTCTTCGTAGCGGCGGCTATCTTGAACTTCGAACGTCGTCTTCAACGTTCCTCCAACCGTAATGGGCACTTTGCGAGTCGCCGCCACTCCGTCTACACCATCCACTTTCAACGAAACCTCAAAATTACCTTTGCGCGTGTATGCATGCTGAACGACAGACACACCTTCTGCCGTGGTGCCGTCGCCAAAGTCCCAGTGATACGCGAGTGCAGGAACTCCCGCCGGATCGAGAACTGCCCGGAATTCTGCACTCTGCCCAATATCCGTGTTGCCACCGATCTTCACTTCTACTTCCGGAGCCTTGGCAGGAACAGCATTGTTCACCAGTTTGATCACGCGAACTGAACGAGGAGCCTGCTCGTCAATGCTCAACACGCCATTCTCGATGTTCAGCATCCGATCCGGGTGTAACACGTCCAGGGCCGTCGCATCGCTTCTCGCCGCGAACCCAGACTCTGCTAGCGCCAACCTGTGGCTGTGAGGGGATTCGGTCCAGTTGAAGACCACCAGAATAGCGTGCCGGTCATCTTCGCGCAGAAAGAAGATGCTGGGTTGCTCGTCATCATCGCGATAGGTCATGAGGTCGATCGGTTTCGCGGCCCGGCCCAACCGAACCATGTTGAGTAGATCCTGGTTCTGGACCAATTTGAGCCGCTCGGGCTGGACGGCAAGGGTCGGCAGGTCGTCTCCAATTTCGAACATCCCGCCGGCAATTGCTGCCAGCGAAATCGATACTTCGGCCTCATTGAGCGACAGCGGAGACTTCTGAGTATGCCACGACTGATCAGTGATCAGTTGCTCGGAAACAGTGAATGCATCTGGATCGGCTCCGTAGAAATTGCCGTTCATGTAATATCGCGCAGCAATTCCCACGGCATCTTCTTTGGTGCCCTTATAAGAATGGCCTGTATCGGTGGACGTTCTGCCCAGGTCCGTGTAACCCACCGCGGCCAGCATCGGGCACCCGTCTTTATCAAGCAGGACATCAGGGCCGACCGCATCACGAATCACCTTCAGCCCGATCTGCAGCGCTTCAATCGCTGAGGTGTTGGGACGGTAGTGATAGCCCTCGATAGCCGTATCGTCCATGAAATCCATTTTGAAATAGCGTGCACCCCATTCGCGCGCGAGGGTGCGGTAAGTCTGGCGCACGTACTCTTGCGTTCCAGGGTGCGTGGTATCGAGCACATAGAGCGGATCACGGCCGTCCTGGACAAAGCCGATCTGGATCGGCTGGCCTTTCGCATCGTGGACCAGCCACTCCGGATGCTTCTCGAACACATAAGACCGCTTCGACACGCGAAATGCTCCCACCCACC
>PMMJ01000228.1:0-151 GCA_003162255.1 Acidobacteriaceae bacterium
ATCAAGGAAATGGGTATTCGCGATAAGGTGACCGTTGCCACCAAGGAAGCCGTCCGCGACCATGATCGAAAGCTCAGCACCGCGGACGGCAAGGCACGCTTCATCGAAAACACCGAGAAGAGCCTGCGGCGGCTGCAGATGGATCACGTGG
>PMMJ01000228.1:158-8753 GCA_003162255.1 Acidobacteriaceae bacterium
GATTCTAAGTACGATCGAGCGCGCCTCCAAGAGCGGCATTGGCATCGTCGCCATGAAAACGCAAGCCGGTGGCAGCGTTCGCCCGGATGCTCACCTGCCGAAGCCGCTTCCGCCGGTCAGCCAGACCGCGCTGCTGAAGTGGGTTCTCGCTCATGACTTCGTGACCACCGCGATTCCGGGCGTCAGCACCTACGAGCATCTGGAGCAGGACTTCTCNNTTGATGCGTTCGCACATGTACGCCGTGCAATATCGCAACAGTGACATGGCTCGAACCCTGCTCGCTGGAATTCCCGCGGGCCACGGATTGGAAGCTTGCGGTAGTTGCGATGCGTGCAGCGTGTCGTGCCCGAACTCAGTGCAGGTTGCTCGCAAGATTGCCGACCTCAAGGCGCTGACGAGCGGAACCGCCCTTTACGCCTGAGGATAAACGCTAATCGCCGCGGGCGCGCAAGTTCTCCAGCCCCGGAGGGGCGACCAAACTTAGCCCANNCGCTTCAGCGCTGGGAAAAGTGGGGAACATGATTCAAGTCCCGGAGGGACGACCGAGTCCTCTCAGCGCTACGGTAATCGCATCGCTCTAGGGCTGGGAGTAAAGGGACCGCTTGAGGAAGTCTCCCGCGCCCGCCCGTCCCAGAAAATTATCTCCCTCCACGACCATGCGCCCGCGCGACAGCACGGCGTCGGGCATCCCCGTCACTTGAATTCCCTCGAACATCGAATAATCGACGCACATGTGGTGAGTCTTTGCGCTGATGGTGTGCTTGCGATCAGGATCGAAGATCACCAGGTCCGCGTCGCTGCCCACCGCGATCGTACCCTTGCGCGGATACAGGCCAAAAAGTTTCGCGGGCGTCGTGGAAACCAGTTCCACAAAACGATTCACGCTGAATCGTCCCGCGGCAACGCCGCCAGAATAGATAAGGCTCATGCGGTGCTCAATGCCGGGGCCGCCGTTCGGGATCTTAGTGAAATCATCGCGCCCGAGTTCCTTCTGCTCTTTGAAACAGAAGGGACAGTGATCGGTCGAAACCACCTGCAGATGATCGGTCTTTAATCCATTCCACAATTTTTCCTGATGCCACTTTTCGCGCAAAGGCGGCGTAAAAACATATTTCGCTCCTTCAAAGCCGGGCGCGTCGAAGTTATCCAGCGAGAGATACAGATACTGCGGACACGTCTCGGCATAAACGGGAAGTCCGCGATCCCTCGCCTCGCGCACCTTTTCGAGCGCCTCATTACAACTCAAATGGACGATGTAAAGCGGCGCTCCGGCCATTTCGGCAAGCGCAATCGCTCGCGAAACCGCTTCCGCTTCCGCCGTCGTGGGACGAGTCAAGGCATGATACTTCGGAGCTTTCTTTCCTTCCGCCAGCGCCTGCTGCACGATCACGTCAATCGCACCGCCATTTTCGGCATGCATGCAGACGAGGCCGCCGTTCTTCGCAGTCGCGCGCAGAGCTTTAAAAATGCTCCCATCGTCGAGCATGAACACGCCGGGATACGCCATGAACAACTTGAAGCTGGTGACACCCTCGCGCACCAGGGCGTTCATCTCGTCGAGCTGCGCGTCCGCCAGATCGGTGATGATGCAATGAAACGCGTAATCGCAAACCGCTTTGCCCGACGCTTTCTGCATCCAGGTATCGAAAGCCGTTCGCAACGTCTGCCCTTTGTACTGAATCGCGAAATCAATCAAAGTAGTCGTCCCGCCAAAGGCCGCGGCTCGCGTACCCGTCTCGAAATCATCAGCGCTAGTGGTTCCTCCAAACGGCATGTCGAGGTGGGTGTGCACGTCGATTCCGCCAGGAAACACATACTTACCCGCCGCATCGATAATTTGTCCCGCATTTTCTCGCGGAAGGCGTTGCCCGACAGCGGAGATCTTCCCGCCGCTGATCGCGACGTCGCTGGTGTAAGTGTCGGTTGCCGTGGCGACGCGACCGTTAACGATAATGGTGTCAAAGCCCATGATTGTGCCTTCTCCTCCGGCGGCGAAGTACAGATTTTATGCTAAACTCCCGAAACTAAGTAGCCGCACTGAGCAGGGCTTTTAACCGCAGAGTGCGCAGAGATCGCAGAGAAGATCTTGTTTTGGATTTGGTGGCGCGAGCCGAAATATTCATTTCGATTCGCTACGCGTTAAAGCAGTTGGGCTTTTATTCTTTAAGGCTTTTTCTCTGCGATCTCTGCGCACTCTGCGGTTAAAGTTTTCGCTGGCAGCCGCTAGACTTACTAGAACCAAGGGAGAAGACATGCAGTTCGGCATCACCATCAAGCCCGACATGACGGTGGAGCGTATCGTCGCACTCACGTGCCAGGCGGAAGCGGCTGGCTTTGACTATGGCTGGATTTTCGATTCGCACGTCCTCTGGCTTGACCCTTATCCCGTGCTCACGCTGATGGCGACCAACACGAAGCACATGCGCCTCGGCACCTGCGTGACGAATCCGGCGACGCGCGACATCACGGTGACGTCGAGCCTGTTTGCGACGCTGAATCTGATCTCGGGTGGACGCATGCGACTCGACATCGGCCGCGGCGACAGTTCGCGCCGAGTGCTGGGCAAAAAGCCGGTCACGGTTGCGCAATTGGAAGAGTCGGTAAAGGATTTCCGCAATCTCACGGCTGGAAATGAGATCGAATACGAAGGCCGAAAAGCGCGGCTGACATGGGCAAACGGAGGCGTTCCGCCCGTATGGGTCGCGGGATACGGACCCAAAGTGCTCGACCTCGCCGGGCGAATCGCCGATGGCGTTATCTTGCAGTTCGCCGATCCCGATCTGATCGAGTGGTGTGTCAGCTTCGTCAAGAAGGGCGCCGAGGCCGCGGGAAGGGATCCGCGAAAGATCGAGATCATGGCTGCCGCGCCGGTCTGGGTTTCTGACGATGTAAAGGTCGGCCGCGAGCGTGTGCGCTGGTTTCCCGCGCTGGTGTCGAATCACGTAGTGGATCTAGTTTCGCGCTACAAGCCGGAGGAACTCCCACCAGCGCTGACCTCTTATATACGTGACAAGGGCCATTACGATTACCTGCATCATTGCGAAGTCGACAGCAGCAACGCGGATTTCGTTTCCGATGAAGTGATTGATCGCTTCTGTCTGCTTGGTCCGGCTGAAGCGCACATTGAAAAACTCCGCGCGCTGGCTCGTGTGGGAGTTACTCAGTTCAACATTTATCTGATGTGCGGGGACGAAGAGGACACGCTGGAGAAATATAAGAGAGAAGTGTTGCCGGCGTTTCAGAAGTAGGTGCGCAATCGTCGTTGGTGTAACGGCGATTTCATCAACAGCAATGGCGCACGTCGCGTCTACGCTCGATCACCTAGTGTAGTGCGTTGAAGATAGCGGTTTCGTCTCGATCCGATAGGAAGTCTGGTGTTTGACGAGGAAGTCAAAGGCTTTAACCACGAGGGCACAGAGGATCACGGGGGAGTCAGCGAATCATAAAGGTCGATCTGTTTGACGCACTACACTAGTTGGCCCCTCGACACCAGATGACGACTTACAACAGAACACTCGGCATAGACCACAAAGCCCCATAACTACGGGCCCCAACATTATCCAAAGGCGGACGAACCTCGCATGTCGCCACCCTTCTTCTGGAATGTACCCCCACATAGCGGCGACACCAGCACAAGCAAATACTAGGAAGATTCCTTTTAGGTCCGGATGGCGCTGCAGTTTCTGCGGAATCAATATTCCCATCCAAGCGGCAACAAGCCCGGCACAACCACCGATTGTCTCTGCGGTAGTCCTAGCGACGAAAGAGAGTGTGTAGCCGTCTGGATTTGCGAGCACCCTGGGCAGAGTTGGCAAGAGCTCGAGCGATAAAAGAATGCCCCAGAAAATGAAAAACATTGCGGGAGCAAGTGCGACTAGGCCGGCAGTCACCCACGCCGCCGATATCAATTTGTCGCGCTCCACAGGTCAGCTCCGATCAAGCAGTTGCACGACGTAAAACCCGAGGAATTATGCTCCCAATCAGCAAGCATTGAACAGTACTTGTCGGAACGAAGACGTTTTACTCACGACACCTCCTGCGGGACCGGTATCCCCGGCTTACTCTGTAACCTCATCAGCGCGTAGTAAGCAACAAACGAAACCGCAAATCCCACGAACCAGGAATAGTCGTATAGCACCCTCACCGCCGGAACGACTAATCCCACCAGCGCCGTCCCCGCTCCCAATGCCAGCGCAACCACAGCCAGCCAATTGAAGCCACGCGAATATTCATAGACCCCGCCGCGCAAATAGAGATCGTCAACTATCAGCACTCGCCGTCGGATCACGAAGTAGTCGCAGATCATGATGCCCGCCACCGGCCCCAGAAACGCCGCATAACCGCCGAGCCAGCCGAAGATGAATGTGCTGTAGCTGGACAGCAGTTTCCATGGCATCAGCGCGATTCCCATGAAGCAGGTGATCACGCCGCCAGTGCGGGAGCTGATTTTTCGCGGCCACAGGTTCGAAAAATCGTTGGCCGGTGAAACCACGTTGGCGCCAATATTCACGTTCAGCGTCGCCAGCAAAATCGCCAGCAGCGAAATCACCACGGCCACGGGCGAATGAAAGCGGCTCAGCAATTGCACCGGATTCCAGATCGCGGCGCCGTAAACCACCACCGTCGCCGAAGTCACCAGGATTCCAATCAGCGAATAGAGCGTCATGGTGGTCGGCAGCCCGAGCGCTTGCCCAATCACCTGTTGCCGCTGGCTGCGTGCGAAGCGCGTGAAGTCCGGGATGTTCAGCGACACGGTAGCCCAGAAACCGACCGTGCCATTCAGCGCGGGGATGAGGAATTTCAGAAAATCCGAAAAGCTCACGAAGCGCGACGGCGCCGCCAGCATGGGGCCGAATCCGCCCGCCGACTTGTAAGCCCACGCCAGCAGCAGGATGCCCACGGCCAGCAGAACCGGCGCGCTGATCCCCTGCAGAAATCGAATGTACTCGATGCCTTTGAGAATGACGGCCAGATTGATAAGCCAGAACGCCAGGAAGCAGATCGCAACGCCATAGGCGACTCGCCCCCAGGCTGGCGCGAGCGTCGTGATCATGGTGTTAATAGCTTCGCCGCCAATCCATGTCTGGATGCCAAACCATCCGCAGGCAACGAGAGCGCGCAAGACCGCGGCAACATTCGCGCCCAGCACTCCGAATGAAGCGCGCGCCAGCACCGGAAACGGAATCCCATAACGCGCTCCCGGATGCGAGTTCAACAACATCGGAACGAGAACAATTGTGTTGCCGAGAAACACGGTTGCGACCGCCTGTTTCCAGTTCATTCCTCCCTGGATCAGGCTGGCGGCCAGCATATACGTCAGAATGTTGACCGACATCGATACCCACAGCGCCGCGAAACTGTAGGTGCCCCAGGTGCGCCGCTCCCTGGTCGTGGGCGCGAGGTCTTTGTTGTACAGCGGACTGGATTCGATTCGCGAGGATGGGGGCATGTGCGAGGTAGCTCTCAGCTATCAGCTTTCAGTAAAACTCAAATTGTCATCCTGAGCGAAGCGAAGGACCTATGCATTTTGCCCGCAGCGCCGGAATGCATAGGTCCTTCGCTTCGCTCAGGATGACAACAACAAGAAAGATGACAATCGAAGACACGTGGAAAATTTCCCGCGTGGCCCGCTAGTCCGCCGCTGTCTGCCCCGTCTGCGTCGTCAGCGCGCCATACGTTTCCGGACGCCGGTCGCGATAAAACTGCCACATCCTTCTCACTTCCTGGATCAAGTCGAGATCCAGATCGGCGACCAGCACTTCATCTTTATCGCGGCTGGCTTGCGCGAAGATCTTCCCGCGCGGATCGCAGAAGTAACTCTTGCCGTAAAACTCACCGATGTTCCAAGGCTTTTCCCGTCCCACGCGATTGATCGCCCCCACGAAGTAGCCGTTGGCCGCGGCGTGCGCGGGTTGTTCGAGTTCCCACAAATATTCGGAGAGTCCCGCAACCGTGGCGGAGGGATTAAAAACAATTTCCGCGCCGTTCAACCCCAGCACGCGCGCGCCTTCGGGAAAATGACGGTCGTAGCAGATATACACTCCGACACGCGCATACTTCGTCTCAAAGACGGGATAGCCGAGATCTCCCGGCGTGAAATAGAATTTTTCCCAGAATCCCGGATGCACGTGGGGAATGTGGTGTTTGCGGTACTTGCCCAGATATTTGCCGTCGGCATCGATGACGGCAGCGGTATTGAAGTACAAGCCCGGCATCTGCTCTTCATACAGGGGGACCACGATTACCATGCTGTGCTGGGCCGCGACCTCCTGCATGAGTTTGACGGTGGGCCCGTCGGGAACGCGCTCGGTAAGGTCGTACCAGCGGATGTCCTGCTCGGCACAGAAATAAGGACCGTAAAAAAGTTCCTGGAGACAGAGTATCTGCACTTTCTTTTTCGCCGCCTGCTCGATCAGCTTCAGGTGCTTGTCGATCATGGCTTTCTTGATCTCCGGCAACGGGCGATTACCGCCGAGCGCAGTGCTTGCCTGAATCAGACCACAGCGCACATTCCTGGACATGGAACACCTCCGAGACTGGAAATATATCAGACCTCGCCATCGATGCGGTCCGGCGAACCCGGCGCGGTCGCGGAACGCCAAGGGCAGCCGCATCGTGTCCTGCTGCGGGCTTCTGGCCTTCCGAGTTGCCGAGTCTTCGTGGCCTTCTTCACCCGTCGGCAAGAATATCAAGAAATGAGTTAACTGTTGTGCTATCTTATAGTTAGCAGTGGTAGGCTACAAGTCACCCTGGGCTGTGACAAGCGGTACTGCCACCGGCCACGGCCATCGGAGAAGATACGGAGTTGACCATTGCTGTTGGAGGAATATCTATGAAGAGAATCTTGATTCTGGGCGCCGCAGGCAGGGACTTCCATAACTTTAATGTTTTATTCCGCAATAATCCCGACTACCAGGTAGTCGCTTTCACCGCCACTCAAATTCCCGATATTGCCGGGCGCCGTTATCCTCCCGAACTTGCCGGACGCTTGTATCCGCAAGGCATTCCTATTTTCGAAGAGAAAGACATGGAAAGCCTGGTCGCCGAACATAAGATTGACGCGGTGGTGTTTTCCTATAGCGATGTTTCCCACCAAACCCTGATGCATCTTGCTTCCCGCGCGGTGGCGGCCGACGTCGATTTCTGGCTTCTGGGGACTGCGCACACGCAGATCAAGTCGACGGTTCCCGTCGTTTCCGTGTGCGCGGTGCGAACTGGATGCGGCAAGAGTCCGGTCTCGCGCCTCGTCGCCGGGGAGTTGCGCCGGCAGGGTCGAAAGCCAGTGGTCATTCGACACCCAATGCCGTACGGAGATCTTGCGGCGCAGGCCGTCCAGCGCTTCGCCACCATGGAGGACCTCGACCTGCAGCAATGCACCATCGAGGAACGCGAAGAGTATGAACCGCACATCGTTAAAGGAACCGTGGTCTATGCGGGCGTCGACTACGAGAAGATTCTCCGCCAGGCGGAGAAGGAAGCCGATGTCATTCTGTGGGACGGCGGCAACAACGACACTCCTTTCTACGTCTCCGATCTGGAAATCGTGGTCGTAGATCCGCATCGTCCCGGGCACGAACTGTCGTACTTCCCCGGTGAAGTCAATCTTCGGCGCGCGGATGTGATCGTGATCAATAAGGTGGACACCGCCGAGCCGCACAACATTGAGACGGTTCGCCAGAACATTAAGCTCAACAACCCCAAGGCGGTTGTTTTTGAGATGGCCTGCCGCGTCTCCATTCCCGATCCGAGTCTAGTGAAGGGAAAGCGTGTGCTGGTGGTCGAGGACGGTCCCACCCTTACTCACGGAGAGATGCCCTACGGCGCTGGCGTGGTCGCGGCGCGGCAATATGGGGCCGCCGAATTAGTGGACCCGCGGCCTTATGCCATGGGATCGATCCGCGGCACCTACGAGCGTTATCGGCACCTGACGAACCTCTTACCCGCCATGGGCTATAGCGCGATCCAGAGACACGAACTGGAGGAAACCATCCGTCGCACACCGTGCGATCTCGTCTTGGTTGCTACTCCCATCGACCTTGCGCGGGTGATCAAACTCGACAAACCCAATCTGCGCGTAACTTATGAAGTTGAAGAACTCACCAAGCCCGGCCTGGCCGAAACGCTCGCCAAGTTTACGCACGAGCACGCGCCAGTCCCGACAGGAGCCGGAAAATGAATGGCAATAGCAACCACAAAGACTTTCTCTCGATTCGGGATTTTTCTCCCTCGGACATCCAGTATCTGCTCACGCTAGGCCGTCAAATCAAGGCTCACCCGGCCGCCTACAGCGGGACGCTCCGGCGGCAGACGCTGGCCATGATCTTCGAGAAACCTTCCTTACGCACCCGGGTAACTTTCGATGTCGGCATCCAGCAACTGGGTGGCTTCTCCCTCTACCTCTCACCCGCCGAGATCAATCTGGGCAAACGCGAGTCGGTGTACGACGTCGCCAAGAACCTGGAACGCATGGTGCAGGGCATCATGATTCGCACCTTTTCCCATGAAATCGTCGAGCAGATGGCCCAATATGCCAGCATTCCTATCATCAATGGCCTTACCGACTACAGTCATCCCTGCCAGGCCATGGCCGATTT
>PMMJ01000262.1 GCA_003162255.1 Acidobacteriaceae bacterium
ACTTCGAGTTGCAGCGCGACAAAGAGTTTGCGTCCCACGTTTGCGCTGACCATTCCGGACGGGTCAAGTAGCATCAGTCCGAGCAGGTGTGCCGTGCGCTTTTCGGGATCGCGTCTGGATTACGGCCCACCGGAAATTGAATCATGACCACGCCGCCCCCCCCCGCTTGCCAACCGGACGGTCGGTCGGGTATATTATTCACACATCAACTCTTTGGTGCAGCTGTGACCAATGAACCGAGTCTCCGGCGAATTAGTTTTAAAATCCCCGGGGTACGAGTGTGGCCGTCGGTCGCGGTGCGGGGGAAAGAGTGAGCTGATAAACTGGAAATCGTAAACGCTCCGAATCCCACCCGCCAGAAACGCTGGTAAGGTGGGCTTTGTTTTTTCGATCAACATGGCACTCGAATCACCGCGCCAAGACCATTGCAGGGAGGTCGCATGACGGATCAGAAGACGACGTCAAACACGAGCCGGAACAAGACGACAATGACCGGCGCCGGCATTCTTTGGGAATGCCTGGAGCGCGAAGGCGTCAAGCACGTCTTCGGATATCCCGGCGGGGCCATTCTACCCGCTTATGACGCGCTCCAACACAGCAAGATCCATCATGTGCTGGTGCGCCATGAACAGGGTGCCACCCACATGGCCGACGGCTTCGCGCGCGCCAGTGGAGAGGTGGGAGTTGCGGTCACAACTTCGGGGCCGGGAGCGACCAACGCGGTTACCGGAATCGCCACGGCCATGCTCGATTCCTCACCGATTGTCTGCATCACCGGGCAGGTGGGCAGCAAACTGATCGGGTCGGATGCGTTTCAGGAAGTCGACATCACGGGCGTGACTCTCCCGATCACCAAGCACAATTATCTGGTCACGCATGCGAGCGAAGTGGCGCGCACGATCCGCGAAGCTTTCTACGTGGCGAAGTCCGGCCGTCCCGGGCCGGTGCTGGTCGATATCACCAAGGATGCGCAGCAGGGCACATGCGAGTTCGACTGGGAAGCGGCCAAGCCGCAATTGCCGGGTTACCGGCCCGATCTTTCGCCAGCTCCGCAGGAGTATGCGCAGGCGCTGGAGTTAATCCACAATTCGAAGCGGCCGGTGATTCTTGCCGGGCACGGCGTCATCATTTCCGGAGCGATGCGCGAGGTGCGCGATTTTGCCGAGCGCGCCGGCATCCCGGTTGCACTCACGCTCCTTGGCCTGGGCGCGCTGCCCGCGTCGCACCCGCTGAATCTCGGCATGATGGGCATGCACGGAGAAGCCTGGGTCAATCACACGATCCAGGAAGCCGACCTGTTGCTGGCCTTTGGCATGCGCTTCGACGATCGCGTCACCGGTACGCTGAAAACTTACGCGCCCAATGCAAAAAAGATACACATCGAGATCGATCCGGCGGAGATCAACAAGAATGTCAAGGTCGATGTTCCGCTGGTCGGCGATTTGAGGGAAGTCTTGCTGGAACTGTTGCCGCATGTCGAATCGATTGATCGTAGTGACTGGCTGGATTCGATCGACAAGCTGAAGGGCGATTCCGCAGTGCGCGACATTCAGAACCTGCCCGACAGCGGCCATCTCTACGCCGCGCATGTCATCAACGATTTGTGGCACCAGACGCGCGACGGCAACACCATCGTGGTTACCGACGTCGGCCAGCATCAGATGTGGGAGGCGCAGTACTACAAGCATGAGAATTCGCGCTCGCTGATTACTTCCGGCGGATTGGGTACCATGGGTTTCGCTCTGCCCGCCGCCATCGGCGCCAAAGTTGCTCGCCCCGAGGCGGAGGTGTGGGTGGTGGTCGGCGATGGCGGATTCCAGATGACGATGTGCGAACTAGCGACGCTGGTGCAGGAAAATCTGAAGGTCCATATCGCCATCATCAATAACGGCTATCTCGGCATGGTGCGGCAGTGGCAGGAATTTTTCTACGACCGCAACTACCAGGCGACGCCCTTGCTCAATCCAGATTTCGCAAAGTTAGCCGACGCTTACGGCATACGGAGCGCGACCGTCTCCGAGCGTTCGCAGGTGGTGCCCGCCGTGCAATCGGCGCGCGAGCACGAGGGGCCGATGCTGATTAATTTTAAGGTGGAACAGGAAGACACGGTCTATCCGATGGTCGCGGCCGGAGCTGCGCTGCACGACATGATTCGGCGGCCCAGCCCGATTGTCGAGACCGCAAGCGACGAATAAATTCATTGAGGCATTGAATCATTGAGGCATTGAGTCATTAAACCTAATGATTCAATACCTCAATACCTCAATGATTCAATGANNTTCATGGTGTACGTCGAAAATAAGCCGGGTGTGCTCACCCGCGTGGCCTCGCTGTTTCGCCGCCGCGCCTTTAATATCGATTCGCTCACGGTGGGACGAACGGAAAAACCAGACGTCTCGCGCATGACCATTACCGTCGACGCCGACTTCGACCAGGCCCGCCGCATCGAAGCGAATCTCTACAAACTGGTGAACGTGCTGCTGGTCGAGAACATCACCAATCANNAGCCGCTCACGAAGCGCGCTCCCATGTGCTGGAACTCGCCAACGTGTTTCGCGGGCGCGTGGTCGATGTCGCTCCCGAATCGTTGACCATCGAAATCACCGGCGCAGAGGACAAGATCGATGGACTGCTCGAACTGCTGCGTCCTTACGGTGTATTGGAGATGGTGCGCACTGGCATCGTCGCGATGCGACGTGGCAGCAAGTCCAGCGATGCCGCCGGCACGACGGAAAACACGATGAAAGGCGCGGCGAATGACGATGTCTCCTACTCCGTGTGAGCGGACCGATTCGTCGGAGACTCGAAGAAGACTGGAATCCCGATTCCCGCGCCGGTAAGGCGCCCCTCACCGGATTGGTGGGCGCAATCATTCGGAAGACCCCGATCCCTTCGGGATTAGAGTAAAAGTCGCTCTCCCCACTGAGCGATAGATTCTTACCCTGCCTTAAAGTCCAGACAAAGGTCCGTACCGAAGTCGCACAAAAGTATCATCCGGCGTTTCTGGGCTCAAGCGAAAGAAGAACCGCGTNNTCGCTATGAGTAGCTCCGGCGACATGGTCAAAGATCCTCTTGGCTGTCGCGCCAGCGCGGCCGATCGCCTGTGTCGTTTGGACGACGGCGGGCCGGAAGTTATGCGCAGCGTGTCAATGCGGAACGCGTTCGCCGTCGCATCCTGCTCGTGAAGAACTTCAGAATTTACTAAACCATGCCGTTCGAAACTGCAAAAGCGAAGCCTGCCCTGAGTCTGGAGTCAAGCCCGGGCGCTTCGGCGTATTTGGCAATCCGCGATCTGATTTACCGGACCTCCGGAATCTACCATCCCAACGAAGGGCTTTCTGTTCTGATCACACGTTGCGCGCACCGCATGGCCGCGGTGGGCGCGGCCAGCCCCCTGGAGTACCTGGAACACCTTACTACGCGTCCAAACCGCGCCGCGGAACTGCGTCTGCTGCTGAACGAAATTACTGTTTCCGAAACCTACTTGTTCCGCTACCCCGCCCAACTGGATGCACTGCGCAACGTGATTCTTCCCCAAATCCTGCAAATCAAGGGTTTTGTCGGACCCAAATGTCTTCGCTTCTGGTGTGCCGGATGCTCAACTGGAAAGGAGCCCCACACGCTGGCTATGTTTCTGCTGGAAGAAAAAGAGAGGCTGCTTTCCGGGTGGACCTGGGACATTCTGGCCACGGACTTGAACGACAATTCGCTCGAAACCGCAGGCGCCGGCATTTACGCAGAGCACGCCCTGCGTGCAACCAGCGACGGAATGCGCAGGAAATACTTCAAGGACGTCGGCGACAAGAAACTCCAGGCCAACGATCTGCTCAGAGCGCAGATCCGCTTTGATCGCGTCAACCTCAGCGACGACAGCCAGATGTTGTTCCAGAAAAGGGTCGACGTCATCTTCTGCCGCAATGTGCTGATCTACTTCGACCCGGCTTCGAAGCGCCGCGTCGTGCAGCATTTCTATTCCAACCTGTTGCCCGGAGGCTTCCTTTTTCTGGGATGTGACGAGTCTCTGTTCCACGAGGACGATTCGTTTCGGCTGGTCCATTTCTCAGGCGCGACAGCGTACTGGAAACCGGCAGCCGCTCAGGCGGTTGGAGGCAGGCAGTGAACGGAAAACTGTCACAACTTCGGGCCCAAATCGAGCAACTGGATTCGCTCGAGACCGCACCCGCGATCTTGAAACCGCTCCTCGATATGATGCGGCTGCCTTCCGATCAGATCAAACTTGAAAAAGTGATTGAACTAGTCTCTTACGACAGTGCGATCGCTGCGCAATGCCTGCGCATGGCAAACTCTCCGCTATTCGGAACGCGCTATATCGAAACCGTGCGCTGCGCGGTCATGGCTCTCGGCCTCGAGAGAGTGCGTTCGATACTCTTCGGCTTATGCATGAATCGGCTCATGCCGCAGGCTACGTGGGTGATTGCGCCGGATGCGTTCTGGCGCCACTCGCTGGGCTGCGCGCTCGTCGCGCAAAGAATGGCCCAGAAAATCGAATATCCGGAGCCCGAAAAAGCCTACCTGGCTGGACTGTTGCACGACCTCGGATTTCTGGTCAACTCGGTTCTCTATACCGAGGATTTTCGAGAGTGCCTCCGCCGCGCCGCCGAGCAGCGCGCTCCCCTCCATGTCATCGAAGCGCAGCTTCTCGGGTTCACTCATTGCGATAGTGGTCAGCTGCTCTGCGAGCATTGGGGACTGCCCCAGGAATTTGTGGACGCAGTTCGCAGTCACCACGATGCCAGCCCTCTGCCGGGCGCCGGACCGCTGGCCAACCTGGTTCGCCTGAGCGATCTCCTGTGCCGGGTGCGTCACCTCGGCTACGGCTATGACGAGATCGTGGGGATCGATCTCCGCGGTGATGCGGCATGGCAAAGCCTGGTTACCATCTATCCTGCGCTTAGAGACATGGACCTCGTCCGTTTCACGCTCGACATCGACGGCGCGATGGAGCAGATCGTGGAAACGGTGGATTCCGTTTTTGGGGCCAAGAGTATCGCCGCTTCTACCACAAACTAAGCTGAGGAAGTCTTCTTGGCAGGCCGAGTTGAAGAGCAATAAAAAAACGCCCTGAGCGCTTAAGCTCAGGACGTCCTTGGCAGCCCTCCCCCAGAACTGCCAAACCACGTGCCAATCCTATGTCCGATTGGCCCCACTGTAAATGTCACTTTCGTAATGCGGAGCTCACAAATGAGTACTGCGGGGGCGCGCACGGAAGTAACGTTACTTCGCGGAGTTAAGAGATGTAGAAACTGGTCCCACAAATGGTTCTCCGAGCAGGCTGTTCGGCCCTCAGGGGCTAANNCTTGAGCGGCACGGCTGAAGCCGCGCCCTACCCAAAGCCATTTATGGGGCCAGTTCTAGTTACTTGAAACAAAGAGGAAGGCCTTGAAGACTCCTGTGCCTATTTTACAAAACTGCCGATCCAGAGAATGGCCGCAGAATAGAACATGAAGAGCTCCGGATCACTTTCTCTCCCATGTCGTTCCACCGTCTGCGCTGCTCCAAATTTCGTTGTTATTGGTGGAAACTACAACTTCGGACGGGCCGCGCTCATCGATGCGAGATAGAGTAATGCGAGTTACGTCGGAAGTAAGTTGCTGGCCTTTTATCGAAGGTTGCACCCGTACCCAGGTTATGCCGCCGTCGACAGAGTGGAAGAGTGTACCCGCCTGCCCGCCCGTCCACACATCCTCGTCGTGATTTGCATAGCACAGCAAAGGACGATCGGCGCGCAAAGCGTTTTGCCAACTCCGGCCGCTGTCCAGTGACCGTTGCAGAACACCCGCCGTAATTGTCCAGGTGAAAGCGCGTGCCCGAGCTGCGCCCGAAGGCGCTGCCAATTTCGCCATCGACGCCACATTCCTG
>PMMJ01000005.1 GCA_003162255.1 Acidobacteriaceae bacterium
GTTCTGCCACGGGCTGCTAGGGTTGAATCAATCGTTTAAAAGCAAAAATCGAGACTTTAATGCCTCACAATGGATAAACATCTTGCTTCCGGAGAGTCGGGAATGTCTTCATCAGTTGCAACCTATAGTGACGAACAGACGTCAATCAATAGCATCGAAATCAGCATCAAAGGGAAGTGGCAAAGGGTCCCAGCGCTGTCTGTGGATGGAAAAAATATAATTGCNNAAAGTGGATCAGGAAAGGCGTAGTCGATTGTGAGGAGTGGCTGGAGTCCGAGGTCGAAGATCCGGAGTCATGCATCAGAGGATTAAAAGAGCAAAAGTCGCCAGCGCTGCGCCCCGACATCTTCACCTTTACCCAGAAACTACCCGCGACTTCACCCAAGTACAGCTACCCGATGGAATGGCATAGTGTGGCCGCTGTTCGGATCACTACATTCAAGGAGTGGTGGGAGGGATTACCGCAAGAAACCCGCAAGAATGTACGGAGATCGCAAAAGCGTAATGTAGTGATCAATGTCAAGAGTCTCGACGACGAGTTAATAAAGGGAATCGTAGAGGTCAATAACGATTCGCCGGTACGGCAAAGAATACGGTTTACTCACTATGGGAAGACGTTCGAACAGGTAAAAAAAGATCAGTCGTCTTTCCTTGACCGCAGTGACTTTATTTGTGCCTACGTCGGAAGCGAATTAATCGGATTTATGAAGATCATTTATAGGGGACAAGTCGCATCGATACTTCAGATACTTCCGAAAAGCAGTCATTATGACAAAAGGCCTGCCAACGCGTTGGTTGCTAAAGCGATTGAGCTTTGTGAAGCAAAAGGAGTGTCATACCTGACGTACGGGATGTTCAATTACGGCAATAAACGGGATAGTCCACTGCGGGACTTCAAGATACGAAATGGTTTCGAAGAAATATTGGTTCCGAAGTTCTTTGTGCCTCTAACGATGTGGGGATCGCTTTGCGTGAAAATGAAGCTGCACCGCGGNNACCCGCTGAAAAGCGGCAGTTCGCAGGCAATCGCAAAGTGCGATGTCGCCACACCCAAGTTGCAACATCTCGCAGTGACCTTCTAGTTTCAACAAAAACCTAAATGCCAGGAATCTTTGGTCTCATAACTCGTAGACCGCGCCAATGGGCTGAGCCGCAGCTGCTACGCATGCTCGAGGTCCTCCGCCACGAGTCTTTCTATGTGACGGGGACCTGGATTGATGAGCCGTCTGGAGTTTACGTGGGGTGGACGGCGCGTGAGAATTCTTTCTCCGCCGGAATGCCTGTCAAAAACGAGCAGGGCGACGTCGTTCTCGTCTTTTCTGGAGAGGAATATCCAGAGCCGGAGACCGGTCGGCGCCTCAAAGAGCAAGGCCATGAATTTAAGGCGGAGGGAGCTTCGTATCTAGTTCATCTCTACGAGGAAGATCCCTCTTACCCAAAGGGCCTGAACGGACGCTTTCAGGGACTCCTATCCGACCGTGCTCGCGGCATAANNTAACGACGCTCTTCAATGACCGCTACGGGATGCACCGTCTGTACTATCACGAGTCCAAAGAGGCGTTCTACTTCTCTGTGGAAGCCAAGGCTATCTTGGCCGTTCGTCCCGAACTTCGGCGACCCGACCCGCGTGGCCTGGGGGAATTCGTTGCTTGCGGATGCGTGTTGGAGAACAGGACACTCTTCGAGGGAGTCCACCTGCTACCCCCCGCGTCAGCATGGACCTTTCGGGCAGGCGAGGTCGAGAGAAAGAAAGCGTATTTTGAGCCGCGAGAGTGGGAGCAACAAGATCCTCTGGATCCGGAATCCTATCACCAGGAGATCCGAGAGATCTTCTCGCGCCATCTTCCCCGCTACTTCAACGGCGGGGAGCGANNTGGCAGAGGTTCCCACCCCAATCGCTGCCTTGCTATACCTACGGGGGTGCAGATCGAGAATGCCGCGATGTTGTGGTGGCGCGCCAAATTGCCCGGGAATGCCAGCAATCCCATCAGGTGATTTCCTTGGGAAACGATTTTTTTGCACGATTTCCCTACTACGCCGAGCGCAGCATGTACTTGACGGATGCCGGCGTTGACGTCACTCGATCCCCCGACCTGTACCTCAGCGAGAAGGCCCGCGAGATCGCCCCGGTAAGGATGACGGGACTCTACGGGGACGAGATACAACGCCCCCAGGTTCGAGCATTCAAGCCCGGGGACCCGGCGCCGGGACTTTTTAGTCCGAGTTTTCTTCCACACGTCGGTGCCGCTCGCGAGACTTACGCGCGAATCATTAAGGGTCATCCCACCTCCTTTGCTGCCTTTCGACAGGCACCGTGGCACCACTACGGGATTTTGTCGTTGGAGCAAACCCAACTGGCGGTGCGAACGCCATTCCTCGATAACGACTTTGTCCGAACGGCGTTTCGTGCGCCCCAGTCGGTCACCGCGAACAACGATCTCCGCGTACGCCTAATTGGCGATGGCAACACGACTCTGCAACAGATTCGGACTGATCGCGGTTTCGCCGGGAACCCAGGTCTTGGTGGCTGGGCAGCGCGGAATTTCCTCGAGTTCACGTTCAAGGCCGAGTATGCATATGATTACGGGATGCCCCAGTGGCTGGCTGGGCTCGCACATTTCTTCTCGCCGCTGCGCCTGGAGCGTCTCTTCCTCGGTAGGCACAAGGTGTACCATTACCGGGCCTGGTATCGCGATTTCCTGGCAGGTTATGTCCAGGAGATGTTACTCGATTCGCGCACACTGGTGCGCCCTTATCTGGAGCGGAAGGGCGTCGAGGCCATCGTCCAGGGCCATCTCAAGGGGAACCGCAACTACGCAACTGAGATTCACAAACTCCTCTCGCTGGAGTTGCTGCATAGGCTTTTCCTGGACGCCCGATGAGCTCTTGGAGTCAGCGCGAATACAACGCCGAAACAGCATAAAATGAGTTTCTTACTCGCCAGCGTCGTCTGCATCATTGGAATTGCGGGGCTTTTCTACCTTAATCGCGACAAGGCTCTCCGGACCTCCAAGGCCCTGTGGTTGCCAGTCAGCTGGCTCTGGATCGTCGGTTCAAGACCCGTTTCCTCGTGGCTCGGGGTTCAATCTGAATCGGGCGCCAACCAACAACTCGATGGCAGTCCCACCGACGCTTTTGTTTTCCTGGCCATTCTCGCGGCAGGCACTGTGGTTCTTTTCCGCCGGAAGACCAGAACGGCCGCTGTGCTAAGAGCGAGTCTCCCTGTTCTCATCTATTTTATCTATTGTCTTGTAAGTATTTCCTGGGCACCGTTCCCCGCGGTAGCGTTCAAGCGTTGGATCAAAGCCATCGGTGACCTGGTGATGGTTCTTGTCGTCGTAACGGAGGCCGACCCGATTGCAGCGCTTCGGCGGTTCTTTTCCCGCGTCGGCTTTATCCTATTGCCCGCTTCCGTTTTGTTCATCAGGTACTCCGATCTGGGCCGGGGATACGACCCCGACGGGGGCTTTATGAATACCGGGGTAGCGACCAACAAGAACACGCTTGGCGTCGTCACGTTCGTTATTTCGCTGGGGACGCTATGGACTGTGCGCGCACTGCTCCGCGCCAGAGGCGAGCCGAACCGCGGTCGGCGACTGCTGGCTCAAGGTACGTTGCTGGCTTTCGGTGTGGCACTCTTGACGATGGCTCATTCCGCCACGTCCGTCGCGTGTTTTGCGCTTGGCACGGTGCTGATCCTCACGACCGGCTTGCCCTCGATTAAGCGTCGCCCCAATGCGGTGCATGCTCTGGTATTGACGATTCTGCTTGCTGGCGGGATCACCATGCTTTTTGGCGGTGAAGGGAGCGTCTTGCACGCGATGGGGAGGCAGACGAATCTCACCGGTCGTACGGACATCTGGAAAGCCGTGATTCCTGCGGTTCCGAACCGACTCATCGGTGCCGGGTTTGAGAGCTTCTGGATCTCGCCCAGCCGGGAGAAGGTGTGGCGCAGCCTCTCGGGTTGGTATGGCGTCCAAGGTCTCAATACAGCGCACAACGGCTACATCGAGATTTACCTGAATCTAGGATGGGTGGGCGTGTGCCTGATCTCACTAGTTCTGATCAGCGGCTATCAGCGCGCCGTTGCCGCCTTTCGCCGTGATCCGGCTATCGGTGGACTGATGTTGGCCTACGTCGCCACTTCCGCGATCTACAGCGTCACCGAAGCTGGCTTCAGGACGCTGGCCCCAATATGGATCATTCTGCTCTTGGCGTTAGTGGCTGCCGGCGGCACTGCCGCCGGCCTCGTACGGAGCAGAGCACCGCAGCTTCCTAGTGCGAGAACGCGCCGACTCCGCGGCCGGTCATCCCGACCTGAACTCGACCTGCCCTCGCAGGGTGGGACAATGGAGACCATTGGTGACGTTCTTCCCAAGGTTTGGAACGCGTAGTCCCTATTTTTATGATCCAAAAGTCCAGTTCGGTAGGCCGCAAGCTGCTTTCAGGGTCGGCGCTGCNNTGCGTGTGGTCAACCTGGTCGGATCCGCCCTGGCTTCTTTCTTCCTGATGCCGTTTATCGTGCATCATCTTGGCGATCGTATCTATGGATTCTGGTCTTTTACGCTCGTGTTTGTCGGCTACTACAACCTGCTGGATGTCGGACTCTCCAGTGCGATATCGCAATACATATGTATAGCTCTTGGGCGCAAGGATCAAGCCGAGTGCCGTGTGGTTTTCAACACAGCCTTGCGCCTGCAGATGCTGGTGGGCAGCGTCGCCTTGCTCGCAACCGCGGTAATTGCGATTGCCACTCCGTGGTTTTGCCATAGCCCATCGGATGTCCATCTCTTCCGCAAAGTCATAATCATCCTGGGTATNNGCTTTCCAGCGAGGGTTTATTGGGCTGTGCTGGAGGCGCAGCTCCGGTTCGATATTCAGTCCTGGCTGGCCAATCTCGCACTGGTCTTGCGCACCGGCCTCATTGTTTGGGCGATCTTAGCCGGTGGTGGGCTGCTAGCCCTGGCGTGGGTGACCCTGTTTGCGACCCTGCCGGTCGTGGCGCTTCAGATATGGTTTGCCAGACGCGAGGCCCCGTGGGCGCGAATTGAAAATAGGTCGGTCGAATCGAAAGTCGCAAAGAACTTCTTCTCCTACAGTGTCTATACATTCGTCGCTTACCTCGCCGACATTGTGCGCTTTCAACTGGACACGGTGGTGATCACGGCGCTGATTGGTTTGGCCGCCGTAACCCATTACAAAGTCGCTGGTGTATTGGCGCAATACTATCTTCAGATCATCGTCGTCTCGGTCATCATGCTGCTGCCCGTTCTCAGCCGGCTTCACGGCGCCGGGGATCGATCTGGCATTGAACAAGTATTTTTCTTTGGGACGAAGCTTTCGTGTTGCATCTCGGTTTTCATCTGTCTTGCTCTTATCGCTTGGGGAAAACCCTTCATCGCTCATTGGATGGGCGCGAGATACGAAGACGGATACTTGCCCTTGGTGCTGTTGTCGCTTGCCGTCCTGCTGGACGTGTGCCAGAAATCGTCGGCCGATTTGTTATATGCCACCTTCAACCACCGATTTTATGCCTATATAAACTGCGGGGAAGCTATTCTCAACTTAGCATTCAGCTTGGCGCTGGCTAGGCCCTTTGGCATTGCGGGCGTGGCCATGGGCACGTTGATTGGGGCGTTTCTTGTTCGGATTGCGTTTCAGCCGTGGTGGGTGTGCAAAGTAAGCGGATTCCACTACCTGGACTATATGAAATTTCTCGGCGGTAACTTGCTGCGCAGCGCTGGCGTGGCGGCCGCAGCGATTGCTATGGCCGCCTGGGGCTTAAAGGCAAATTATTTCTGGTTGGTAGCGTCCGCGAGCTGCGCCACGGGAATCTATGCCGCCGGATCTTGGCTCTTTGTTTTCAATCCCCTCGAACGGAAGCAGTTGTTGGGTGCCGTGCGCGGCAAGAAAAGCCTGAAAAATATCGAGCCCGTGACCGTTGCTGCGGCAGCCCAGTAAAGTAAGAGAGGAAGAGAAAGAAGATCTGTGATCGTCTCTGCTCTGATCCCGACATACAATCGACGCGTGCAGGTGTTGCGTGCGCTTGACAGTGTATTCGCCCAGACCGTGCCGGTCGACGAGATCATCGTCGTCGACGATGGTTCCACCGATGGCACGGCGGAGGCAATTCACGGCCGCCACGGATCGCGCGTCTCAGTAATCAGACAAGAAAACGCGGGGGTCTCTGCCGCCCGGAACCGTGGGATTCGGGAAGCGCATGGCGAATGGATCGCGTTCCTCGACAGTGACGACATGTGGCTTCCGGCGAAGATCGAGCGCCAGATCGAAGCGCTAACCACTCTTGGCGGTGAGTTCGGGCTGTGCTTTACAGATAACCTGTTTGCCGGGAACCCAAACATGACACTATCCGTCTTTCAGGAAGCCGGCTTTCAGGTGGCACCAGGGCTCGGCCCGCTTGAGGAACCGACTAAACGTCTGATCGCCGGCAGAGAACCCTTCTTTACCTCCAGCCTGCTGGTTCGGCGCTCTCTATTTGAAGATATTGGTGGATTTGACGAGACTCTGATCGTCGGGGAAGATTCGGACATGGTGTTTAGGCTGAGTTTTGGAACGAAGTTTTGCTTCGTTGCAAAACCGCTTGTCGAGGTTGACCGCACTCCGTCCCGCATTGGACTCTGCGACCTGTACACCACGAGAGACGACCGAAAATATGATAGCTTCGAGCGCCGGTACACCAAGTGGCTGGCCATGCCCGAGGTGGCGGGAACTCAATACGAGCGACCGATTCGCGAGACGTTGCGCGAATTCCGGTACGACTCCGCTGAGGCCAAAATTCACCAGCTCAGGATTGGTCCGGCTCTTGGCGAGATCGGCCGGATTAGTGCGATGGGGGAGAGTTATATCTCGGTCTTTACCACTTTATTGCGACGCAAGCTGGCTAAGATACGGCGCAGTCGCGGTGTCCTCGGGGCAACGTCGTACGCGGAGCTGTCCGGGAAAGAGGGAAGTGCATTGTGAGAGTTTCCGCCGTGATTCCGACCTATAATCGCCGGGCGCATACCTTTCGCGCGATTGACAGTGTCCTTGCTCAGACCCTGCCGGTCGATGAGATCATCGTCGTCGATGACGGTTCCACCGATGGCACGGCGGAGGCGATTCGCAGCCATTACGGGTCGCGCGTCATAGTACTTAGCCAGGCAAATGCAGGGGTCTCCGCCGCGCGCAACAGCGGCTTTAGGGCATCTCATGGCGACTGGCTTGCGTTCTTAGACAGTGACGACGTGTGGCTGCCGGAGAAGCTGCAGCAGCAGTTCGATGCGATCTCCACGCTGGGCGTCGGCGAGTTTGGCGCGTGCTTTACAGATTCGGTTTTCGAGGGCAGCGCAGAGATGAGGCTGTCCGCCTTCAAATACGCTGGACTCGAGAGTTCCTCGAAGTTCGGCGCACTTGATGATGCAGCAAGATACGTGCTGGCGCGGCGTCCAGTGATTTTCGTCCAGTGCCTTCTGGTTAGGCGTTCTCTGATGGAGGAGCTTGGCGGATTCGACGAAGCTATGGTGGTCTCTGAGGACACAGACGTACTATTTCGACTGGCCCTTAAGACGAAGGTTTGCTTCGTGGCTGAACCGCTTGTCAGGATTGACCGGACCCCGTCGCGGGACGTGGGGTTGTGCGAGCTCTATGGCAGCAAGGATGATCGCGTGTACGACAGCCTCGAACGAATGTATAGCAAGTGGCTGGCGCTTCCGCCGACTCTCACCTCTCTGCACCGAGCTGTGATCAAGGAAATGTTGCTATCTACCCACTACGAATACGCCATAGCCAAGGCTGGCCAGTTCAGGCTTGGGTCCGCGCTCCGGAAGCTTCACGACGCCAAAGAAATGGAGAACGGTTATGGAGCAGTTATTGCCACACTGCTGTCCCGTGGAGCTAAGAAGTTCCGTCGAATGGCTGGCCGTGCCCGAACGAGTTGCGCGCGGGTAGTCGGCAGCGTCGGACAGAGGCGGTCGCACTTGAAGAATTCGCAAGGAAGTGCATAGTGTCTACCGTCGCCGAAGACGTCGCCACCCGCGTCCCCGGCCTCACGCCGCCAGCTGAACTCAATGCCGCACTGCTCACTGGCGGATTTGACCGGCCGTATGCGTATGGCTTGGCGATGGCGCTTATCTCCAAGAGCGTCTGCCTCGACGTCATTGGCAGCGACGAAGTGGACAGTCCCGAGATGCATACCAGTCCCAAACTCAGGTTTCTCAATTTGTGGCCCGCACAACGAAAGAAGGCGACGCGGGCAGCCAGGATGTCGAGAGTTCTGACGCACTATGCGCGTCTCATCCGATACGCGGCAGGCGCAAAGCCCAGGGTGTTTCATATCCTCTGGAACAGTAAAGTCCAGTTCTTCGATCGGACTCTGCTGATGCTGTACTACAAGTTAGTTGGAAAGAAGATCGCTCTCACCGTCCACAATGTTAATCAAGGTCGAAGGGATTCAAACGACTCGCTGCTCAATCGCGTCACGCTAAGAATTCAGTATCGACTCGCCGATCACATGTTTGTTCATACCAGGAAAATGAAGAATGAACTCGTCGAGGACTTTGGCGTTTGCGAAAAATCGGTCACGGTCATACGCCATCCCATTAACAATGCGTTTCCGGACACGGATCTCACGCCAGCTGCAGCCAAGCTCCGGCTGGGTATCAAGGGCGACGAAAAAGCGATTCTTTTCTTCGGAAGAATCAAGCCTTATAAGGGTCTCGAACACCTATTGGCTGCATTTCAAAAACTCGTGATCAGTGATGTGAACTACCGGTTGATTATTGCCGGCGAGGTACAAAAAGGGAACGAGAAGTACCTGGCTGAGATCCAACAGGTGGTACGTCGTGAACTTGATCGAGGACAGATTATCCTGAAGATCCAATTCATTCCCGACGAGGAGATGGAGGTGTATCTCAAAGCCGCGGACGTTCTCGTACTCCCTTATAACAAAATCTTTCAGAGCGGAGTGCTTTTCTTGGGATACAGCTTCGGCTTGCCCGTGATCGCAACCGACGTGGGCTCGTTCCGGGAAGAAATCGTCGAAGGCGAGACAGGTTTTCTATGCAGGCCTGGCGATCCATCGGAATTAGCCCGGACCATCGCGACTTATTTCGCAAGTTATCTGTACCGGAATTTGGGCACGCGGCGGCAGCAGCTAAAAGACTATGCAGACGTTCATCATTCATGGGACGCAGTCGCCGAACTGACCCGGAATGTGTATGCGGAATTGTTAGGGAGACATCCAGCATGAAACCTTTGGTATCGATTCTAATCCCTGCGTATAACGCAGAGGCATGGCTTTCCGACACCCTCCGGTCGGCGATTGCGCAAACGTGGGAGCGGAAGGAAGTCATCGTCGTTGATGATGGTTCGAAGGATCAAACTCTGGCTGTGGCGCGAAAGTTTGAATCGGACTGTGTGAAGGTTGTTACGCAGAAGAATCAGGGCGCTGCCGCGGCAAGAAACAAGGCTTTCTCACTGAGCCAGGGAGACTACATTCAGTGGCTGGATGCCGATGATCTTCTCGCTCCTGACAAGATCGCAAAACAGATGGAGGCACTGGGCGATTCTTCAAACAAGTTGACTTTGCTGTCTGGAAGTTGGGGACGGTTCCTGCATCGACCTCATCGAGCGCGATTCATTCCAACTGCGTTGTGGAGTGATCTGTCCAAGGCTGAGTGGCTAATACGCAAGATGGGACAGAATCTTTACATGCAAACCGCGTCGTGGCTCGTGAGTCGTGAGTTGACTGAAGCCGCCGGTCCTTGGGACACTCGGTTATTAGGAGACGATGACGGCGAATACTTCTGCCGCGTCCTTTTGGCCAGCGAAGGTGTCCGATTTGTTCCGGAAGCGAAGGTTTACTATCGAGCCTCCGGCTCTAGCAGCCTAAGCTACATTGGGAACTCCGACCGAAAACGCGAAGCTCAGTGGTGCTCAATGGAACTGCATATTGCCTATCTCCGGTCACTAGAGGACAGTCAAAGATCCCGGGCCGCATGTGTGAGGTTCCTGCAGAACTGGATGGTTTTCTTTTATCCGGAGCGGCTTGATATTTTTAGGCAAGCGCAGGTGATGGCCAAGGAGTTGGGAGGAGAAGTAGATGTCCCGCGCCTCTCCTGGAAGTATTCCTGGGTCAGGGCGCTATTTGGGTGGCGTCTCGCCCGGCGTGCTCAACTGTTCCTGCCAAGCGTCAGGTGGTCTTTGGTAAAGTTCTGGGACAAAACGCTCTTGCGCCTCGAAAACCCGGGGGCTTTCGGATAGTCTGGATACATGAGAATTATGTGACGTGGCCACCGTTGTCCTGTCAGACTCAGCAGAGTCAATCGCTGTTCGCTGCTCCCCACATCTTCAATTCAGCACCAGCGATCACCCGGATGGCCAAGGACTGAAGGGCAATAATACCGCATCTTATTGTAAACGCGGGATGTACTTCCGTGTCTACCGCTGAGCGCCTCCGTTGTTTAGACTGTGTATGGCGAACATACACATTTTCGTCGGAGGCCACAGCTAATGAACCGCAGAGGGTTGCTTCGACTTTCCGTTATCTCGATGTTGCTTCTTTTCCCCAAATTTTCCAGTGCGCAACAGTGGTCGGGCGTCCTAGCCTCAAGCCGTGCGATCAACTGGTCTCAGGTGGGTGCGGTCCCCGGCTCTCCCGGAGCATTGCCCGATGCTAGTGGCTGGACGCAATGTACGACGACAGCCTGCAAGACGGTCAGTTCGGGAACAACAGTTACAATCGCTTCGATCAATGCCGCAATTTCTTCGGCCTCCTCGCAGCAGTACATCCAGCTTCCCGCTGGAACTTTTAGAGGATTGTCAGGTACGATCACGCTTAAGAATCAGACCGTAGTGCGCGGGATGGGCGCGAATTCCACCTTCCTTGTATTCACTGGACAGTCTGGGTGCAACGGAGAGTACGCTCAATTTTCCTTGTGCGGGAGCACAAACTATGTTGGTGGAGAGCAAAACCACGCCACCTGGACTGCGGGCTTCAGTCAGGGCGCGACCTCAATCACCTTATCGAATTCCTCGAACATTACCGCAGGTAAGACGTGGATTGTTCTAGATCAGCAAGACGAAGCCGCAGATACGGGGAACATCTGGAACTGTATGCTGGCTGCCTGCGGCAGTTTTGGTGGTGGCTTCGTCCGCACAGACGATACCTGTTCTTCCAGCGTTAGTCCTAATGTGGGCTGGTGTTCGCAGGAGCAGTCAGTTCTGGTAACAGCATGTTCACCTTCCTGCAATAACTCCGGCTCGACGGTGCTCACAATCTCTCCGCCGCTTGCCATGAATAACTGGAGAAGCTCTCAGAGCACAGGTGCATGGTGGGCTACGTCAACCGGCTACCAAATGGGTGTGGAAGACCTGTCTGCCGATTTAACGAATACACAGGCTGGAACCTCAACGGTCGTGATGATGAGTTGTTATGAGTGCTGGGTGAGCGGCATCCGATCCATCGATGCTGCCCGCAATCACGTTTATCTGTACGGCTGCAACCAATGCACGGTGGAGTTCAGTTACTTGTACCAAAGCACAGCCCATGAGGCGGTGAGTTATTCCGTGGAGCTCACGTCTGGCACCTCCAACAGTTTGGTGCTGAGTAATATCTGCCAACAAGTCACTGACAGTTGCCCGTCGAATACGGGCGGCGGAGTAGGGAATGTGGCCGCCTACAACTTCTCGATTGACGACGTCTTTGGTTCGACCGGATGGTTTCAGCCCAGCGATTATGACCACGCTTCCGGACATGATTTCTGGCTGCGCGAGGGAGAATCGACGGCGGGATTCAGCTCCGACTTGATCCACGGAACTCACCACTTCTCAACCTTCTTTCGTAACGCCGCTCGTGGCTGGGCGAGTTCCGGGTGCGGCGGTGCGGGGCAGACGAGCTGCATTTCCAATACGACGCCAATGAACTTCTTCGGCGGCAGTCGCTACTTCAACGTCGTTGGGAATGTGCTGGGTCAAGCTGGTTACGATACCGTTTACAACACTCTGGGCACCAGTGGCAGCCTCAGTGGCGGGTCGAATCAGAACCTCTCGGTCTACTACATCGGAGCTGCCAACGGTCAGCAAGGAAACGCCAGCTTCTGCGCCAATGCCGCTTGCAGTTCTCATGTCACGACTTCCGATCCCTTGGGTGTTAACTCGATCATGCGCTGGGGGAACTATGATGTGGTTACGGGCGCTGTTCGCTGGAGCACTTCGGAAGTTCCCAGTGCGTTCGGAGATACCACAGGTACGCCCAGCATCTATGTGAACCCAGTCCCGCCAAGCCAAACGTTGCCGAATTCCTTTTTCTTGCCGGGGACAACCACAACGACAACCTCTTCGCCTTGCGGAACAGGACTAGCGTGGTGGAAGAATCCGACTCGCGGAACCTGCGAGCCCTTCCCTCCGATTGGGCCGGATGTAACCAATGGAGATTACGGACAGTGCGCCAGCGGCGCTTATGCCGGCAACGTTTGTCGCGTGGGGAGCACTCAATGCGGTTCGGGAAGCAGTTGCACGCAGGCAATGGGGGGACATGCCAATCTGAATCCGGCACACTCCTGTTATCTGGATGTTATGAGCGGTCCTCCGGACGGCAGCGGGAGCGTGCTTACCTATAACCGGGCAAGCTGCTACGCGAACGATCCTTCAGGCGATCCTCCGCCCTCCGCACCGACGGGCCTTACTGCGATTGTTCACTGAGTGCAGGCAGGCGTCAGGCCGGCACCGTTTCGTGATAAGCGAGTGACGTTTGGATACCCAAGGGGAGAACGTAGCACCGGCATAGTCGCACAATGGTAGGTGATTGAGAACAACAAAGAACAAAACTGCGCTGATAACGGGCGCATCCGGATTCATTGGGTCTTTCCTGGTCAGGTTTCTCCAATCTAAGGGTTGGAAAGTAGTTGGTTTATATTTCCCGCACGACTCGAAGTTACTCCGGAGAGTGCCGACTTTACACTGGGTTCAGTGTGACCTGCGCGACCGGCAACGAATGAATCAGCTCTTGAAGAGATTCGACCCGACCCACGTTTTTCACCTAGGCGCGCAAAGCTTAGCTACCGTTTCATGGGCCGATCCCGTTTCAACTTTCGATTCGAACATCATGGGGTCGCTTTATCTGTTCGAGGCGGTGCGTCAGATGAAGCGTCCTCCGATAGTTGTGTCAGCTTGTTCCAGCGCTGAGTATGGNNCTCCGCATTCTGCGATCCCAGTCAGGGAGGATCAGCCGCTTCATCCCTTGCACCCTTATGGCGTCAGCAAGGTATGCTTGGACCTCTTGGCCCGGGAATACTTCCTCGACTATAAGATCCCTGCAGTGAATCTGCGGCTCTTTAACACGACTGGCCCAGGAAAGACGAGCGACGCGCCTTCGGATTTCGTACGGCAACTGATCCGTATCAAGAAGGGCCTGCAGGCGCCCGTCATTGAAGTCGGCAACTTGAAGCCGAGGCGTGCATTTCTCGATGTCAACGATGCCGTGCGTGGTTTTTACCTGGCGGCGATGAAGGGGAAGCGTGGCGAGGCTTACAACGTGTGCGCCGATCAAACCATCGAGATTGGTCAACTTCTTCACACTGCAATCCAACTCTCCAAGGTCAAGGCGAGAATCCGGCCAGTTGCCCGCCTGATGCGGCCATCGGACGAAAAGATAATTTTTGGCAGTACCGAGAAACTTCGCAAGGATACCGGCTGGAAGCCAACGCGGACGATCGAACAGATACTGACTTCCATGCTGCAGTATTGGGACGGCGTGATGAACTAGGTGCAGGAGCGATCTCTGCTCTTCGCCACGTGGGATATCCTGAAATTGTCATGAGCTCAATCCTCGACATCACTGCCGTATTGCTTGTCGGCGGCATGGGTACCCGCTTGCGTTCCGTGTTGCCAGCCGCCCCGAAGCCGCTCGCCTCAGTTGGCAGCCGTTCCTTTCTCGAATTACTGGTCCGGCAACTCCGATCCCAAGGGATCCGCCGCTTAGTGATGTGCTCGGGGTATCTGGCTGACCAGATCGAAGCCACGTTCGGTGATGGCCGCGCTTGGGACGTCACTATTGAGTACTCTAGGGAGCGACAGCCGCTAGGCACCGCCGGTGCCTTAAAGCTGGCGCAACGTCACCTGCAAGAAGTTGACGAGTTTCTGGTCATGAACGGCGACTCGTTTCTCGATATAGATTTCAAGCAACTGGTTCGCTTCCACCGGGAACGCAAAGGATTGGCGAGCATGGCGGTCGTGCCGGTCGCCGATACCGGACGCTACGGAACGGTGCGGGTTGATCCCACGGGCCGCGTGCTGGGGTTCACGGAAAAGGCCGGTACTTCCGGCCCCGGTCTTATCAACGCTGGTGTATATGTCTTCAACCGGGCCATTTTCGAGCACATTC
>PMMJ01000256.1 GCA_003162255.1 Acidobacteriaceae bacterium
GCTGGCGGCGAGAATTGCCGTCAAGATGTCGGGGCCTCCAAATGTTGGCAGCGGAGAGCTATCGAGAATGGCGAGGAAGAAGAGCCCGAATGCTCCCAAGTGGCGGAACATCGACGTAACATCGTGGCCCCGAGGCGGTGTGGCATTTTGGACGAAGATGTTCACCATGGACGCAATATATCAACTTTGCTGGACGACTTTGGGAACAGCTTTTACTCCTCTCGCAGCTATACCCCGCGATCCGAGACGCAATTGCGAACCGAAGAAGATGCTTTCAATCGTGCTACAGGAGCGGCTTCCCCACANNTAAGACAGGACGGATTATTGACTTTCGACACCAAGGGTGAAATCATCGTTTCGTCGAGCGGATCGCAGTTGTGCCCGCAAACTCGACGTTGTTCTCGCCCTCATCCGCACTTATTTATCCTTCATTCGTAGGAAGTTGCGTTCTGCGCGTTCGGAACTCGTGAGAAGGGGGCCAATCATGATACCCGTCGTAGCGGCGAAGAAACTCAGCAAGTTCGATACTAAGACATTCCTTTCAACCATCAACGGCGGTAGAAAGATNNCGTCCGATGCTGTTTTTTATATAAAGGAAGGAAAGGTAAAACTCACCGTTGTGTCGAACAGCGGGAAAGAAGCCACAATAGGCATTCTGAACAAGGGCGATTTCTTCGGAGAAGGTTGCCTTACGGGGCAGACCCTCCGCTTGTGCTCCGCAACCTCAATGACCGATTGCTCTGTGATGCGAATCGATAAGACATACATGATGGAAGTGCTTCACCGGGAGCACGCGCTTTCCGATATGTTTGTGGCATATTTGCTGACTCGGAACATCCGATACGAAGAGGATTTGGTTGACCAGCTTTTCAATTCCAGTGAAAAAAGACTGGCTCGAATATTGCTATTGCTGGCTCATTTCGGCAAGGAAGGTAAGCACGAAGTTGCTGTCCCCAAAATCAGTCAGGAGACGCTGGCAGAGATGGTGGGTACAACCCGCTCGCGGGTTAGCCTTTTCATGAATAAATTTAGGAAATTGGGATTCATTGATTACCACGCTGGTGATGAATTGCAGGTTCACAGTTCACTTCTAAACATCGTTCTCCACGATTAGAACTTCGTTCCGAAAAAACTGAACTCTGCTCTTTTGCAGACGTAGCGACTCTCGGCTTCGCCATTTCCTTGACGACTTCGGCAAGTGTCGCTTTGTCCTCTGTCCGATGGCTTTTTTGTTTTTCTCTTGCCCATAACCCATGGTTTCACGAGTCCGGGGCGTCTACCGGTCAATTTGGATCATGTATTCTGAGGTCGAAGCGGGCATATCGCCATTCGGTCGCGCTGAAACCCTCACGGAGTGTGGACACCTATATTCCGAAACCTGAGCAATTTTGAGCAGTCACCAAGTAGGTCACCGTTGTAGTCTGCGGGCAGATATGAAGGAACTACGCGATCCAACGGTCGTTTTGTTCCTCTGGTGGCGCAGCCGTATATTTGTATACAGGAAAAGTAGCTCATCCACTCGCTGCGCCACATCTGCTTTTTGAACGCTGTTCACACAGCAAGTCAAGCTCCGGTCAGACTCGTGGGGCGTTCGTTGAACAGCCCTCGCCCAAACTAAAGCGGTTCCAGCCGCAGTTTGACAACGGTTGCGCAGAAGCCTAGCCTTGTAATTGAGCGAGCTACCCCTTCTTACTCTTTCAGGTCCTCTGAACTAAGTCAGCCCATCTGAAGTTTTTCCTCTTAGCTTCCCTCTGAAGGAGGAACTACGTTATGACCCTATTGACCCGTTGGGAGCCTTTCCGTGAGTTCTCGACCATGCAAGACCGCATGAACCGCATGAACCGTCTTTTCCGTGAGTCGTATAGCCCCGAAGGCCCGGAAGAGGCGTTAACGACCACCAGCTTCGCACCGCCGGTGGACATCTACGAAAACGAGCACAGCATTACTCTGAAGATGGAAGTCCCGGGCATCGACGAAAAAGACATTGATGTCCGCATCGAGAACACCACCCTCAGTGTCCATGGCGAGCGCAAGATCGAGAAGGAAGAGAAAGAGGAGAACTTCCGTCGCGTCGAGCGGCAGTACGGAAGCTTCACCCGCTCGTTCACGCTGCCCAGTTCCGTGGACTTGGGGCAAGTGAGCGCCCACTATGACAAGGGCGTGCTGAAGATCAACCTCGCCAAGAAGGCCGAGGCCAAGCCAAAGCAGATCAAAGTAAACGTAGGCAGCCAGAAGACCCTCGAAGCCAAGGTTCACGGCAAGGTCGCGTAAAACCAGTAACTGGTGAGAGAGATGGGAGGCGGCCTATAGGCTGGCAACCCCATGACAGACAAATCTGAGTCTTCATTCGCGGTCGTTCGGTTTAACGAGCAAACCTACCAGTCGGGCGGAGTTGTGGCCGTCATCAAGGGAACTGAGGCTGCAGCAAGAACTCTCAATGATTTCGATTGGTGTCTGAGCGAGGAAAACCGAAGGGCGGGTTGGTGCTATTTCCTAAGAGGAAACCGATCTGCGGCCCGGAATGGAGCCGGAGAAAGCCACCAAACTTCGACAAGTGCGTCTCGATCTTCAAGAGTCTTAAGCTTAGGGCGCTCTGCACCAGCGGCAGCAATCGGAAAACGCTTGTCTCTGGTAGTGGTGTAGATCGCCAACCAGACGAGATCGAGAAAGAGCCATCAACACTCGCGCCGAAGTCGGACGAGTCGACCGTCCTGATCCCGATTGAGCGGCAGATTCAGCAGCGCGGAAGGGCAGGCGGTCACGAGTTGGACGATCGGCTTCAAGCCGAGTGCGAGATAAAGGGCAGGCAGGCGAACGCGGCAGCGGCATAGCTTCCGGTAGTCCTCAAGAGCGGTTGGAGGGTCGGCGGGGCTTG
>PMMJ01000033.1 GCA_003162255.1 Acidobacteriaceae bacterium
TCGACGGGCCGGCTGGAGCCGGGAAGAGCACGATAGCCGCCCGGCTAGCCCGGACGCTGGGCTATGTCAACCTGGAATCCGGCGCCATGTACCGCGCCCTCGCGCTGAAGTCGATTGAAGCGGGGATCGCGGTGGGCGAGGGCGCGGGGCTGCGGGCGCTGGCCCAGCGATCCAGCATTGAGTTGCAGCCCACGCCGGAGGGCAACCGGGTGCTGCTGGATGGGCGCGATGTCTCCGCCCGGATCCGCGAACGCGACGTGACCGAGGCCGCCTCGCAGGTTTCCACCCACCCGGAAGTGCGCGAGTGGATGGTGCGGCGGCAGCGCGAACTGGGGAGCAGCGGCGGAGTCATCATGGNNGAAGGCCGCGACATCGGCACGGTGGTCTTCCCGCACGCCGAGATCAAGATCTTCCTCGACGCCGATTCGGGGGTTCGCGAAGGCCGGAGGGTTACCCAGGCCAGTGCGCAGGACGATCCGGGGCGCGCCGAGCGGCTGAAGCAGGAGTTGCGCGAACGGGACCACCGCGACACGACCCGCGTCGCCGCCCCGCTGAAGGCCGCTGCCGACGCGGTCCACATCGACTCCAGCACGCTGACCATCGAAGAGGTGATTGCGCGGGCGGAAGAGATTGTGGCGGAAAAGCTCAAAGAGCGCGGAAGTCAACTGCCCCACTCAAGCCAAAAGAAGGCTTGAAGGTATCCGTTAGACCAACACACCTTTACAGATACAGTTAGAGGTGACTGAGGGCCCACGTTGTTGGAGTGAGTTCTGGCATTCGTTGGATGGATGTGTTGGCGAGTCCGGGCAAGACATCGGCTAGGTATTCGCGTACTGGGATCTTCAGCCGACGGCAGCTTTCGACGACAGAAAGGATTGCCGCGATGCGAGGGCCGGCCTTTTCATGTCCGATGTGAGTCCAGTTCCGACGACCGGTTGCTACCGGACGCATCGAGTTTTCAGCCAGGTTGTTGCTTAATTCCAGCTCCGGATAGTCAAGGAAGCGGGTGAGCTTGTGCCACAGCCGCAGCGTATAGGAACAGGCCTTCCCGAGTGGACTGGAAGGAAGTGCGGTTGCGCCGGCTGCTTCCAGCTGAGCCTTGAGAACTTCGAGCACGGACGGCGCAAGTTGCCTGCGTAGTGCAGAACGCCCGGCATGATCCATTGCCTCGTCACAGGCCTGGGCGTCGATGGCAAACAGCTTTGCAATCTGCGCCACGATCTGTATCGACGCAACATCCTGCTTGTTGAGCTTCGTCGCCTCGACAAACCGCCTTCGCGCGTGAGCCCAACATGCGGCGTGCATCATCTTCGCTCCTCCGACACGATCGTAGGCAGAGTATGCGTCGGTTTGCAGAATGCCTTCGAAGTTTTCGAGAAAACGCAGCGGTCCCTCGCGCCCGCGCCCCATGCGGAACTCGAAGACCACCGGCTTTCCGGGCGATCCGTATTGCCAGAGATATGCTTGATGGTTCCTTGGCCGACCATCGCGCGTCTGCACGGCCACCGGGGTTTCATCGGCCTGGATGTAGGTGCCGGCGAGCAACTCGCGCCGCATCTCTTCAACCAGAGGCATGAGATCCTCTCCGACGCGCATCACCCAGCCATCGAGCGTCGCGCGGCTGATGTCGATGCCTGCGTCGCGCAGCAAGATTGCGCTCTGACGATACAGCGGAGAGTGATCCGCATATTTGCTCACCACGGTATCGATGATCACGCGATCGCTGACCAGGCTCTTCTCGATAATCCGAGGCGCCAGAGGCGCCGCAAATACTCCACGTTCGTCGCACGACTTGCACGCACGCTTCTCGCGTTTGGTCACCAGTACGAAGTACTTCACGGGCTCAACATCCAGTTGCTCGCTTTCTTCGTAGCCAATCACCGTTGTCTCGCCGCCGCAACCACCACACACGCACTGCTCAGGCGGGCAGCAGATCACGCGCTCCACGCGCGGAAGAGTGGCGGGCAGCGTCTGGCGGCCAGGATGCTTGTGCTTCTTTTTCTCCGATGATGGTGGCAGGACTTCGCGTTCGCTCTCCGCCACGACTTCCAGGTTGCTAACGCCGGGCTCGAACTCCAGCAGTTCCAGTTGTTCGCTGCTCAGCTTCTCGCTGCCCGGACCGTACTTGGCGATCCGCTGCAATCGCAACTGCTCCCTCAGAAACTGAATCATCGTCTCCGCGTTCTGCAGTTTCTGCTTCAGTTGTTCGATGATCTCTGTGTCAGAGTAAGTGGAGTGCGGGTTCGGGGAAGGGTTGACATTCGCACTCACAATGCTTATTGAATAACAAAACAGAGTTCAGCATGCAAGCACTTTGTGCAGTGTTTATCGGGGTGCGCGCAGGTCGTCAGATTCTCCACCATCGTTCTTGCGGAACCATCGCCGACGGCTCGTTTGATGAAGATCAATACCACCGAGAAGCAGTGCCAGCTCCTCGTGACTCAACCTGATTTTGTTCTTCGCAGGGTCTGCTTCCGGCCAGTGAAAGCGTCCTTTCTCAAGACGCTTCGCGCATACCCATAAACCACTTCCATCGAAGAACAAAATCCGTAGCCGATTGCGTTGTGCATTGGAAAACAAAAATAGATGGCCACTCAAAGGATCGCACAGCAAGTAATCGCGCACCAAACCGTACAGTCCGTCGAAGCTTTTACGCATGTCCGTTGCGCCGGTCGCCACGTAAATCCGCGTGGCCGCACCCACTCCGAACACCGCTTACACCTGCTCCAGGGCACGGACCAACTGCTCTAACACCCCAACATCGAAACCACGCTGAACCTCGATGCAACGATCACCTTTCAGAACAACCGTAAGACCGCTGCTCTTTTTGCGCCCTTCGCACCGGGAATCTGCCTGGTCGAGCAGCGGTTCTGATTGCTCAGCCACAGCGTGGCGCTGAACCGAATTCGCGCTGCATAGCTCAACCGCTACAATCTGCCGAGATTGACCTCCTGCTAACTCCTGACGAGAACGCTTCAGATGATGGCCCAGCGTGCTAACACCTACGCCACGGCTCCGACAAAACTCACGACGGCTAAGTCCGCTCCCAGCATAATCCCGCAAGAGCTCCTCGACCTCTAACCGATTCCGATGGCGCCCCGCAACGCGCTCTGTATTCATCTCCAAAGTTCATCATCTTC
>PMMJ01000391.1 GCA_003162255.1 Acidobacteriaceae bacterium
ACTCTGAAACCTTGAAACTTTGAAACCTTGCCTTTCTACGCGCTTACCAACGATCCAATTTTTTCGCCGAGCACTACGCGCCGGATATTGCCGCGCTGGTTGAGGTTGAAAACGATGATCGGCAGATTGTTGTCCTTGCACAACGAGATCGCGGTCGAATCCATCACCTTGAGACCCAGCTTCAGAACGTCCATGTAGGTGAGTTGCGAAAACTTTTTTGCGTCCTTCACCTTCATCGGATCGGCGTCGTAGATGCCGTCCACCTTGGTGGCTTTGAGGATGGCATCGGCTTTGATTTCCATGGCGCGCAGCGAGGCGGCTGTGTCGGTCGAGAAATACGGATTGCCGGTGCCGCCGGCGAAAATCACTACGCGCCCTTTTTCAAGATGCCGGATGGCGCGGCGCCGTATGAAGGGCTCGGCCACCTGGTTCATCTCAATCGCCGTCTGCACGCGAGTGAAGACGTTCTGTTTTTCGAGCGCGTCCTGCAAGGCAAGCGCGTTGATGACGGTGGCCAGCATGCCCATGTGATCGGCGGAGACGCGATCCATGTCCTTGGCCTGGTCGGCAACCCCGCGAAAAAAATTGCCGCCGCCTACGACGATGGCCATCTGGATGTCAAGAGTGTGGACATCGGCAAGTTCAGCCGCGATTTCATGAATGCGTTTGTTGTCGACGCCAAACCCTTGATCGGCGGCAAGGGCTTCGCCGGAGATTTTTAGAAGAATGCGTTTGAAGATCGGTGCAGACATGAGAATTCTCGGCTCCGGTTCTCAGCAATCCAAATGCAGAGGTTCTTCCGCTTCGCTGTGCTCAGGGTCAGGATGACGCTTTGTCGGTTAAATCGGCGAAGCGCTCTTGCGAGAGCATAAATCAAAAGGGGCGCCGCAGCGCCCCTGAATTATTCGGCTGCTATTTGGCAGCCGGAGCAGGCGCCTCGCCCTCACCGTCCGGCTTGGAGCTCACGAAGGCAATCGTGGCGGTCGCGTCGCCGACTTTGAAACGGGCGTAGCGGCGGACGGCAATGTTCTCGCCGAGCTTGCCGACCTTGGCGGCGATCAACTGCGAGATGCTGATAGTCTGGTCCTTGATGAAGGGCTGCTCCAGCAGGCAAACCTCTTCGTAGAACTTTTCCATCATGCCAGCAACCATCTTTTCAGCAATCTTTTCAGGCTTACCGCTAGCAATGGCCTTGGCGAGATAAATGTCTTTCTCGCGAGCGTAGTCTTCCGGCGTGACGTCTTCTTTCCGGACGAACTTCGGATCGCTCGCCGCAATGTGCATGGCGATGTCGTGCACCAGCTCTTTGAAGTCTTCGGTGCGCGCCACGAAATCGCTTTCGCAGTTGACTTCGACCAGCACGCCGAGCNNCGGCGTGAATGTAGTAACCCACCGAACCTTCGCTCGTCACACGCGCTGCTTTCTTGGCTGCGACCGAAACGCCCTTCTTGCGCAACAGGACAATCGCTTTTTCCAGGTCGCCATTTGCTTCGGTCAAGGCGTGCTTGCAGTCCATCATGGGCGCGCCGGTTTTTTCGCGGAGATCTTTTACTTGGGCAGCAGAAATGTTTGCCATAGTAGTGCTCATTAGAACCTCAGGTTTCAAAGTTTCAAGGTTTNNTCAAGGTTTCAGAGTTTCAAGGAGGTCAGTCGGGGGGCCACACTGAGGACTAATCAAGGTTGCAACCTTGAAACTTTGCAACCTTGCAACCTTGAAACGTGCAATTTGCTAGAACCGGCGCGTCTCGGCCTGCAGTTCGTCAACGTCTTCGGTGGCGGCTGAGGGACGCTTGCGCGTGCCCTTGCCCAGCACATCTTCCATGCGGATTTCTTCACCCTCGGGGGCCGTGACTGCGACTCCCGCCGTGGGATCGGCAATTGCGGCCTCGGCGTATACCTCTTCAACGCCCGCAGCAGCGACCACTGGTTCGGGCTCAGCCACCGCCTGAATGTCCGCCAACTGCTTGTCGTCCCTGGCATGAACGCCCTCGGCGATCGATTCCGAAATCTTCGAGGTGAACAGCCGGATCGCGCGCAGTGCATCGTCATTGCCCGGTATCACGTAATCCACTTCACTCGGGTCGCAATTGGTGTCGACCACGGCGACCACCGGAATGCCCAGCTTGCGCGATTCGCGCACCGCGATCTGCTCTTTATTCGAATCGATGACAAAGATTGCATCCGGCAACCGCGTCATATTCTTGATGCCGGCAAGATTGGCCTGCAGGTGCTTGCGCTCGCGCTCAAGCTTGATCACTTCCTTCTTCGGAAGCAGATCGTAACGGCCATCGGTGGCCATCTCGTCGAGTTCCTTCAGCCGCTTTACGGATTTCTGTACCGTGACCCAGTTGGTCAGCAGTCCACCCAGCCAGCGCTGGTTCACGTAGAACATTCCGCAGCGCTGCGCCTCTTCGGCAATTGCGTCCTGCGCCTGGCGCTTGGTGCCCACGAACAGGATGATCCTGCCGTCGGCCGCCAGATCCTGCACGAATTTCGACGCTTCCTTAAACATCTTCAGCGTCTTCTGCAGATCGATAATGTAGATACCATTGCGCTCACCGAAGATGAACTCCTTCATCTTGGGGTTCCACCGCTTCGTCTGGTGCCCGAAGTGAACGCCCGCTTCGAGCAACTCCTTCATCGTAATGTTTGCCAATTAACCTCCTCAGTTGGTCTGCATCCGGGGTTTACCAGTTGTCAGCGGCCAGTTGCCAGCGAAATTCACTGGGAACTGACTGCTGGCAACCGGCAACTGCATTTTCCCGGATTGCCATTCCCGTCCACCCCATCTCGGGGAGGTGGGGGGATGAATTTTAACACCCTAAAACCAGTCGTTTGTCGTTAGTCGCAGGTCGTTTGCGAACGACCATCGACTAACGACCATCGACTATCTCTTCGAGAACTGGAAGCGCTTGCGTGCGCCCTTTTGTCCGTACTTCTTGCGCTCTTTGGCGCGCGGATCGCGAGTCACCATGCCTTCGGCCTTGAGCTTCTTGCGCAATTCCGCATTGAACTCCATGAGCGCGCGCGTGATGCCCAGGCGCACCGCATCGGCTTGGCCAGCGACTCCGCCGCCGCACACGTTTGCCAGCACGTTGAAGTTCGCCGTCGTATCGGTCGAGACCAGCGGCGACTTCGCGCTGATGCGTTGCGAGGGTGTTACAAAGTATTCATCGAACACCTTGCCGTTGACCTTGAACTCGCCGCTGCCAGGACGAAGAAAAACGCGCGCGATCGCCGCCTTGCGGCGTCCGGTTCCATAGTATTGCACCAGTTCTGCCATGATTAGCTTCGAGCCGCGAGCTTCGAGCTTCGAGCACCCACGTGCGCGAAGAATGAAGCCGTCTGGCCTATCAACCTTTCCAAAGAAATCTAAAATCGTCTTGCTTGCTCGCAGCTCGCGGCTAGTAGCCCGAAGCTGCCTTATGCAAACACCTTTACTTCCGGCTTCTGCGCCTCGTGCGGATGTTTGTCGCCTCGGTAAACTTTCAGCTTGGTAAACATCTGCTTGCCCAGTTTGTTCTTGGGAAGCATGCGCGACACGGCGTCTTCAATTACCAGCTCCGGCTTGCGAACCATGCGCTTCTTCATTTCTTCCGAGCGCAGTCCGCCGGGATAGCCGGTGTAGCGGTGATAGACCTTCTGATCTTCTTTCATGCCGGTGATCTTGATCTTCTCGGCGTTTATGATGACCACGTGGTCGCCAGTGTCGATAAACGGCGTGTACTTCGGGTTTTCTTTACCGATCAGAATGCGGGCTACGCGCGAGGCGAGGCGGCCGAGCGGAAGCCCGGTCGCATCCACCACAAACCACTTGCGCACAATATCTCCCTCTTTCGGGAAATAGGTTGACATCGGAATTCTCCCAGAAAACTAAAGAACGCTAAACAAGAACGCCAAACAACGAAGACCGCTGAGTGCCCTAAGCCTGATTGCCGTAACAATGATCTATCCACGCAGAACGCGCGCTAGGTGTTCCAGGCGGGCAGCCGCAGGACTTCCAAAGGCTTTCAGAATAGCCCAGCCGCGAGCCCCTTGTCAACGAAGAGGTTCAGAAACAAGGAGATCGGGTGATCTGGCCATCGGGTCATCGGGTGATCTAAAACCTTAAACTCAAGAGCCTTTGATTCTCGATCGCCCGATGACCCGATCACCCGATGGCCCGATTTCTCTACTTTCCCCCGACCGACTGCAAACAGCGCCCGTACAGTTCCAGTAGATGGGCGGCGTATTCCTCGGGCTTGTCGGCCGCACCGCTGCCCTGGAAGCCGACTCCGGCCCCGGAGGTCTTGCCATAGCCGGTGGTCATGGCGATGAATTTCATGAGGTCAAGCGCGATGTCTTCGTCGCGGCGGGAGCCCAGAGGAAGAGCAGGCAATTCCATGATGAAAACTCCTCGTAAAGGGTGAAATCCGCCGGTTTTCCCGGCCCTGCCGCGATCATAGCAGAACTACAAAAAAGGCATCCTGAGTCTTCTCAGGATGCCCGGTGCTATCTGCCCCAACAATTTGAAAGCTGAGCCTCTAATTCGCTGGAGGCTTCTGGTGTTCCCGCTTCTGCCGTTCCTCNNATGCTGACGCTGAGGTGGCGGCGCCGGCTTCGCCGCTGCAGGAGGTGGTGGCGCTGGCCTCGTCGCTGCAGGAGGAGGCGTGCGCGGCTGCTCGCGCTCGCTCGGCAGAGGCGTTTGCACTCGCGGAGCGGGTTGGTTCCGGCTCGGCTCAGGCTGATTGGGTGCAGGACGAGCGGTTTCCGGGCGATTGTTCGGCTGCGCCGGCGTCGGCTGATTCGGCTGCGCTGACGGTGGACGATCATTCCGTGCCGGTGGCTGGATTGGACGGTTCGCCTCCGGCTGATTGTTCGGCTGATTCGGTCGGTTATTCGTTGGTGCTGTCGGCGGACGGTTCGCCTCCGGGCGATTGCTTGGCGCCGGTTGATTCGGCTGTGCCGCAGGCGGACGCGTCGTCTCCGGTCGATTGTTCGGCTGCGACGGTGTCGGCTGATTCGGCTGCGCTGAGGGCGGACGATTCGGCTGTGCGGGGTTGGCCGCGCCAGGGCGCTGATTCGGGGCCGGGAGATTGGCCGGGCGGTTCGCCGGTTGGTTGGTAGGCGGCGTGGAGGCGGGCTGTCCCGGTCGAGCAGCATTCGGCTGGTTCGGCTGAGTAGAGGGTGGACGATTCGCCTGTGCGGGGTTGGCCGAACCAGGACTCTCGTTTGGAGCTGGCTGGTTGCCCGGACGGCCCACGTTCGCTGTCGCCGGTTTGCCGGGAGGCGCCTGCTTGACCATCGGTTGCGCCACAGCAGTAGCCGGACGCAAGGTTCGCACTTCGCTCCTCGCCAACGGTTGTCCGGGATGCGCTGCCAGTGCCTGCTGCTGTTTGACAAACGGCACCGGCGGAGGAGGTGGCGTCTTCTTCGCAATCACCTGCCGGTTCATCACGGCTGCCGGCGGCGCGGTCACACGATTTGCGGTCGCAAACTTCGCTCCCAGTACGCTCTCTCGCGTGGGAGCCACCGCAACCCTCACGCTGACCGATGCCCCAGCGATTTGCTGCGCATTCATCGCAACCGCGACTCGGCCCACGGGCTGCGCGCCCGCGAAGGCCCGTTGCGGAACCGCCGTCACCGCGCCCCGTACATTCCGGTTCGCGTAAGTCACATTGGTGATGGTCGTGCTTTTGTTGATGATGGTGGTGTTGTAAACATTCGTGATCTGGACGTTATTGACTGTCGTATTGCTGATGTTCACCCGGTTCACGTACTCCCGGCTGACGTGGTAGGACGGCACATAGACTTCCCGCGGACCCAGCGGGAACCATCCCACATTGCCGCCAAAGCCAACTCCAACTCCTCCACCGCCAATAAAGACCACCAGCGCGGGCGCATACACGGCTCGCACCGCGACCGGCCCGGCCACCCAACCCCAACGTCCGCCGACCGTCACCCAGCGTCCGTAGTGGAACGGCGCNNCGAATCGTCGCGCCAGTCGCCATTGTCATCCAAGTCTTCGTATCCGACGACGTCGTGAGATAGATACTGCGCCGAGCGCGACTGATCGTAGCGGTGATCGCGCTTGTAAGCCCAGTTATCGAATTGGTCGGGCCCGCCGATGTCAATCACCTCGGCG
>PMMJ01000456.1 GCA_003162255.1 Acidobacteriaceae bacterium
AGCCGAGCGCAGCTCGGCAGCTGTCTGTGGCCAGCGCAGCTCTGGATCCTCAATAACGGTGTTGACGAATTGTAGACTCCCTTCTCGCAGGATAACGGCGGTTGGCATAAGCTGAAAAACGCCGCATGCCAAAACGCCGTGCCACATTACGCGGAGCCGCGCTGCGCGAGCCTACGCTCTCCGGCCGCCTCGCCCTCATCACCGGCGCCAACCGCGGCATCGGTCTCGCCATCGCCCGCGCGCTGGCCCTTGAAGGATGCAATCTCGTCATCACCGGCCGCGACGAGCGTGCCCTGGCCAAGGCGCGCATCGAACTGGAAAAACTTCAGCGGGAGAGACTGCCGGCGAAACTGCACGCTCACGTGCTGGCGCAGTCCTGCGACGTCCGCAGCCCCGACTCAGTCGACTACCTCTTCACGCTCGTCCGCGGATTGCGCAAGCCTCTCGATATCCTCATCAACAACGCTGGCATTGGGCATCCCAATCTCGCCGTCGGCGAGTTGCCGTATCCCACCTGGATGGAAGTGATCGACACCAATCTCAACGGCCTGTTTCTCACGACCGTGGCGGCGCTCGCCGTCATGAAGCGCGGCGGCACGATTGTGAACAATCTTTCGATCGCCGCCGAGCGCGTCTTCGCGGGGTCGGCAGCCTACAATGCGTCGAAGCATGGCGCCCTCGGATTTACCGACACCTTGCGCGAAGAGTTGCGACCGAAGGGCATTCGCGTGATCGCCCTCATGCCCGGCGCAACCGACACGGCGATCTGGAACACGCTTTGGCCAAAAGCGCCCAGGCGTAAAATGATGTCCGCCGAAGCCGTCGCCCGCACGGTAGTCAGCGCGCTGCTCTTGCCTGATAACACGACCGCAGAAAAGATCGTGTTAAGGCCGTCAATCGGCACACTGTAACAGGCTGGAGAAATCTCGTCTGCTTTCCTGCAGAGTCGCGGCTTACCGCGTCTTCTGTCGCCGCGTGAGACGGGGCAAGCTCCATCTCTACCGGAGTTTTACCAAGCTTTGACGCCGGTGCTCGATCGAGCATCTAATGACAGCGGGTTTGGTCCGTCGCTCGCTAACGACCATCGACGAGCGACCGAAGCCCAGCGACCGACGGACGAGAAAACGCCATGTCATTCCTCGATTACTTCAACTTGCTGAAGCCCGAGCACCGCCTGGCGTGGGCGGTGGCAATTGCTGCCGACACGCTCCAAATCGCCGCGTTTCCACTCTTCGCCGAGGGAGCCTTGTCTCCCGCCGACTCAGTGCTCGACCTGATCGTCGCCTTCGTGATGATTCGTCTCCTCGGATGGCACTGGGCCTTCTTGCCGACAGCAGCGGCGAAACTCATCCCCGCCGCCGACCTTTTTCCCACCTGGACCGCGGCCGTATGGTTCGTCACGCGCCAGAAGCTGAGTGCCCACTCCGAAGAAAGCTACGATTCTGACTCCAATTCTGACGCTAATTCCAAAGACGTGGAGATTCTGCCTCCGGGTCCGGCGCCGGAACCGCGCCGGTAGATCAAGCTAGCGGACGCGTGCCTCTCGACAATCCGCCCGTCAAAACACGCTTCTCCATCTCCGCGTTAGCTCGCAACGGAGCTGGTTACTTCACATCGAGCGGGATTCTTTCGTCCGTTTCCTTCTGGATCAGGTCCGCGAGGTCCGCGTCGAACTGCACTCCATAGCAGAGCCAGACGCCACCGGGTTTGTAATACTTGATTCGGATCGAAATGGGTTGCCGGTCATAGGCAACAAAATAATGTTGATAGACGAACATGCCGGCAACCTTGGTCTCCGCCAGCCTGGTATGCGAAATGTACGAGCCCATCAGCGTCCCTAAGGAAGCAAATTGTGACTTCAACTGCTCTGTCTGGTCGGGGATTTTTTTCATGGCGGGATTTGTGCCGCGAAGGTAGTCAATCGCTTCCGACCTCTGGCCCTGCTGCAACATTTTGAAAAAGGTCGCAGACATCTTCTGGTAGGACAAATCCTCTTCCTGTTGTGCGTGGCAAGGAATCCCCAGCAGCCCAAGCATAATTGCACTGCAGATAACAAACAGCCAAATGTGGTCTCTCATTTTTGCCCTCTTCAGTTTCAAATCCGTAATCAGGTTAGTGATCGAGTTCCTTCGGTTCGAAGCGGCTACCATACCACGCTCGCGGCGTTTTGTGTCCACGACGCTTAAAAGCGAATCCGTCGTTCCGCGTGCTAGCAGCCTTCTACCACGTCCCATACCGGTATCGTTGCGGTCGTTCACGAAATATGTTGATCATGACTACGCCCGCGACAAAGCCTCCAACGTGCGCCCAGAAGGCAATCCCGCCCGAAGTCTGGCTGGTTTCGGCGATGGCGGTAGCCGTGCCGCTGAGGAAATTTCCCACGAACCAGTAGCCCAGCATCAGCCAGGCAGGAACGTGAAAGAAAAATATCGGAGGAAACCAGATCAGCACCCGCGCCCGCGGGTACAGGATGAAGTACGCTCCCATCACCCCGGCGATCGCGCCGCTCGCGCCCACACTCGGTACGCGCGAGCCCTGGTTCAGCATAATGTGCGTGACGCCGGCCGCCACTCCGCTGGCCAGGTAAAACACCAGATAGGTGAAATGTCCAAGATAGTCTTCGATGTTGTCGCCGAAGATCCACAGAAAAAGCATGTTCCCAGCGACGTGCAGGAATGAAGCGTGCAGAAACATCGAGGTGAACAACGGTAGAATGGCCGTAGACAGCGGAGCATAGGCGTGTCCGGTCAGCACGGCCAGCGTGTGGAGAGGAACGACGCCAAACTCGACCAGAAATGCGTTCAGCGCCCGATGGCTCTGCATCCCGACCGAAAGCTCCCACAGAAAGACCAGCACATTCAGCACGATCAGAAAATAGTTGACGAACGGCGTCGAGAAAGTGGGCTGATCGTCACGAAGGGGAATCATTTAATTTGTAATTTGGTAATTTGTAATTGGTAATCTAAAAGCAAGATCGCTGGAACTGATGCCGCAACGATCAGGTTCAAATTACCTATTACAAATTACCAGATTACAAATCCTCATGAACGGTGTTGTGGTTATCGATAAACCGCCCGGCCTGACGTCGCACGACGTGGTCAATCGCGTGCGCCGCATTCTCGGCCAGCGCGCGGTCGGCCATCTCGGCACCCTCGACCCTTCGGCCACCGGAGTTCTGCCGATTGTTCTCGGCAATCTCACGCGCCTGGCGCAGTTCTACGCTCATTCCGAGAAGACCTACGAAGGCGTGATTCGATTCGGCTTCGCCACCGACACCTACGATGCCGATGGCGAGCCCACCACGCCGCTGCATAATGTGCACTTAACCCTGGATGACGTGCGCGCCCTGGCTGCCCAGTTTCGAGGCGTGATCGAGCAGATGCCGCCGCCGTTTTCCGCCAAGAAGGTTGCCGGAGTCCCCGCCTACAAACTAGCCCGCAAAAAGCAGCAGGTCGAGCTCAAGCCGGTACAAGTGGAGATTAGAGAATTCGAAATTCTTCAGACCACCGCGGATCAAGCCACCTTCCGCGCGCGCGTGGCCTCGGGCACCTACATACGATCGGTGGCTCATGAGATGGGACAGAAGCTGGGCTGCGGCGCGCATCTGGCCAGCCTGCAGCGCATCGCCGTCGCCGAATTTGCAATCGAAGATGCGCACACGCTGCCTGCGCTCGAAGCCGCAATGCAGCAGGGAACTATCGAGTCGTTGTTTGTCCATCCCAGAAAGCTGGTGCCGCAGTTGCCCGCCGTCACCGCCAACGAAGAAAGCGCCGCCCTCATTCGCAGTGGCCGCGCCGTGAATCTGCCGGAAATGTCGCGCGCTCCCGAGGTAAAGGTCTTCTACGGACAACGCGATCTGATCGCCATCGCAACCCGAATCGCAGGGACGCTCTTCCACCCGAGGATGGTGTTCTCCGGGTAATGATCCAACACGGTAGAGCGACGGGTGTCCTCGCCCATCGGGACCGAGCACAAGTCACAGACGCAGACTGCGATGATTGGTATACTCCCGCTCCGGAGGCACCCCGTGACCTTCGCCAACTGCTATGAAGACGTCGCTCGCGCCGAAGCCTACGCCACGTTGGAGTTCAAGAACACTTACCACCTGGCGTATCGGGACATCCCCGGCATCCTCGGCGAGCACGTTCGCGGCCGCAAGAGTGTGGACTTCGGTTGCGGCACCGGACGCTCTACGCGCTTCCTACGCCAGCTAGGCTTCGAGGTTACGGGAGTCGATNNGCTGCCTTCACCTTCGATAACATCGCGGGCCATAATAACAAGGTACGCATCCTCCGCGACCTCCGCGGCCTCTTAAGCCGTGAAGGAAGGCTGGTGCTGATCGTCTCCCGGCCGGAAATTTACACCCACGAGTGGGCGTCGTTTTCGACGAAAGACTTTCCCGAGAACCAGCTGGCGAAATCTGGGGACAAGGTACGCATCATCGTGACCGACCACGCCGACCCGCGCCCGGTCGAGGACATNNATGTCCGATAACAGGTATTATGTTAACTCTACAGAAACCCCGCATCGCAAGTTCCCCTCATCCCGAACTCCGGGCGCCCAGGGTTCGGTTCGCCGTTGCGGGCTTCGGCTCAACCGCTGGATCGACCCCTCTCACGCGATTGCGCCCCGCGCTTTTGGCGCTGTAGAGCGCACGATCTGCGGTGCGAAGAATCGTCAGACGATCCTGCCCAACTTCGTCCCCCGCTGTGGATACAACTCCCACACTCACCGTCACCTTGATCGCATCCCCGGCCGTTCCCATCGGGGATTCAGCGACCGCCTGGCGCAGCCTCTCCGCACTGCTCAGAATGCCGGGACCATCGCAATTCTGGCTCACGATCAGAAACTCCTCGCCTCCGTAGCGTCCGACAAAGTTGTAGCCTCGAACCGAAGCCGCCAACCGTTTGGCCAGCTCGCGAAGGACCGCGTCCCCGGCCAGGTGCCCTCGGGTGTCGTTGACGACCTTGAAGTGATCCACGTCCACCATCATTACGCCCAGAGGCTCACCGGTGCGCTTCTGGCGTTCGATCTCGTTGTCTAGAAATTCAAGGATCGCGGCATGATTCCAAAGACCGGTGAGGGCGTCATGGGCCGAGTCAAACTCCAGGGCAGCCTGCGCCCTAGCCAGGCGATGCTGAATGATGAGCACGCGGGCGCCCACCCCCGCGAAGCACAAGATCATAACGCCGGACGCCAGGGCCGTGCGGGTGCGCGCGACTTGGGCCAGCAACAATAAACTGAAAAATGGAAACAAGAGCGGAAAGAACTGCTGCACCACAACGTTATGGGTTCGCGCCGGTGGCTCCGCTGAGGCAGGTTCCGTCTGATCCCAGGTGGCAGCGATCAGCAGCGGCATGGCCAGCAATCCGCTCCAAACCAAGTCGAACCAAAGCCCTCCCCCACCCACCTGGTTAGGAGCATAACTGGCATACGAATCCGCGAGTCCCGAGCACGCAATGAACGGCGCCATCCGCGAAAAGAACGCGCGATCCACTGCGGAGTCTGTCAGAATGGCTCGCAGCAGGAAGGACGTTGCCAGCACTCCGTCGATCAATAAGCTGGGAGTCCAGCCGAATTTACCCCACCCGACCGCTGTTTGTTCCGTGTACCCTCTGGGGAAAAACAAGTACGCGCTTCCCCAGAAGGCGCAGACTTGCAGGAAATCCAGGAGGTGCAAGCGGTCAAATCGGCTGGGCTCGTGATCGGCATCCAGAAAAAGCATCATGCCGAAGGGAAGCAGCGAACAGAAGAACAGCAAGTCGTTAAGATTCTGGAACTTGGCATTGAAAGCTAGAGGGGACGCGTCGAGGTAGGTTCCAAACCCTTGCGCCACAACCCAAATCGTGAAAGCGGTGGCCAGCCATCGCCAGTAATCTCGTCCGGTGGCGCCCGAACGCCGAAATGCCTGCACTGCGCTCAACACGCACAGCAGCCCAAGCAACAACTGAATCAGATTGCCGAGCAGTCCTCCCACCGTCCGGCCGCCGAAATGGAAGACCACTGCAATCTGCGTCAGGAGCAGGCCGCAGGCGACGAAAATTACCGTGCGCGAAGAAATTCGCGTTTCGATCCAATCCCGCGCGCGGCGCTGTGGAGTTCCGCCGCTCGCCGCTTTGATCCCCGGCAACTCAGGCTCGTTCCCGGTCTGTTCCGCAGGGGTCTCGGCTTCCGCCATAGAAATGGTTCCGGTTCTTCGATATATCCACACCGTCAACTTCAACATTAGCAGAACAACAGGGAGGCAACGTCGTTACTAGAAAGTATTACGATGGTAACGATGAGCACGAATTCCTCCCAGCATCTCCGAAGGTGATGTCAATAGGCCGATGATCGCACCATTTCTATCCACCATGATGCGATGCGGAGACTTCGGCATCACGCTCCGCCAATCATTCCTGCGAGATCTTGGCGGAACCTCTGCAGTGTCGCCAGCCGCTCCGGTGTGGCCTCCACCACTTCGTTCTTCGCCTGAAACACTTTGCGCCCTTCCTTTTCGGTGAGCACGCCCATCACTTCGCCCATACGCCAGCCCGCCGTGCCCAGGATTTGCAGGCCGTCCACGCCCGGGACAAGCAAGGCAACGCAGCTCTCCCGCACCACTCCAATGCACTTGGGATAGCGTTCAAATGTCTGCAGTTCGAATCCTGCAAGGTAAAGGCGTTGGAGCTGTTCGGCTAAATCGGGCATGGAGGGTAATCGTAATTGTGTAATTTGTAAATCGGTAATTTGAAAACCCAAGGGTGAAAAACTCAAGGTTGCGACCTTCAACGAAGCGGGGAGACTCCGGCTTCGTATCAGGGTATCGCTTTAGCGATACCGTA
>PMMJ01000538.1 GCA_003162255.1 Acidobacteriaceae bacterium
ATCGGCCGTTTTACCAGAGGGCGGATCCTGGCGAAATCGAGCGTTCGGAACTCCGGCCAGCCGGTCGCGACAATCAGGGCATCGACTCCTTCGGCGACTCCGTAGGCTGACTCGCAATATTTCACCATGCCGTTCAGTTGCAGTCGCGCATCGGGCATCGCCACCGGATCGTAAGTCCGCACACGCGCTCCCCCGGCCAGCAAGTTCTGCGCCAGTTGAAGCGACGCCGATCCCGCAACCGAGTTGGTGTTTGGCTTGAAAGCCAAGCCCAGAATGCCGACATCTTTGTTCTGTACACTGTCGATCGCGGCGGCCACTTTCTGCATCAGCCGGTTCGCTAGGTCCACATTCACCGAGCGGGCGGCATTCAGCACTTTCAGGTCGACACGGTTCTCTCGCGCCAGCCCGGTCAGCGATTCCATGTCAGTCTCGGCGAAAATCCCACCCATGCCAGCGCCGGGTTGCAGGCAGCGCGGGGCGATTTTCTTGTCCAGCCCCAGCGCCAGCGACAGGCTAACCGCATCGGCGTTCACGTGTTCGCACAGGCTCGCAATTTCGTTGATGAATGAAATCTTGGTCGCCACAAACGCTGTCGTCGCTTCGCGCGCCAACTCCGCCGTTTCGTAATTCGTGACCAGCACCGGAACGCCGCGCATGACCAGCGGATGAAAAATCTGTTTCAGCGAAGAGACGGCTTCGCTTGAAGGCGTTCCCAGGATGATCCGGTCGGGCCAATTGAAGTCTTCGACCGCGCATCCATTGGTGAAGAACATCGGTTGGCACACCAGCAGGCTCTTCAGCCCTTTCTCCTTCAGCATTTTTTCAATCTTCGTGGTCGAACCCACCCGAACCGGCGTGACGATCGACAGCACCTGGAAGCGCCCAGCCGCGGCCGCTAGTCGCATTACGAGTTCTTCCAGTCCCTCCGCGAAATCTTCGGCGAGAAAAATCACCTGCGCCTTGCGCGCCAGGTCTTCCGGATCGGCCGAATACACCAGGCGTCCCGAACGCACGTTGCGCCGAATTACTTCCTGAAGGTTTTTTTCGAAGAAAGGTATGTTGCCCTTGGCAACGTCCATGATGCGCGAGCCGTCGGCGTGGCAGCAGCAGACCGGCGTGCCGAAGTCGGCGAGGCAGGCGGAGATGACAGTTGCAAGGTAGCCGGATCCATAGACCCCAATTTGCATATGCACTCTTCCGATCAAAGTTTCGATCAAGCCCGCAGCCTGGGATCCGGCGCTCGGGTTGCAGCCCGTTGAATCTATGGTAATCCAGCCGATGGAGTTGGCAACGGGCGGAAAGTACATGTACCGAAGATCAGCGAAACTGGCCGCTAATTAAGGGTTTTCAAGGGTTACGGGGGGCTTGCTTAGGGATAGCGTTGCGGGCTCTTTCCGTAGATTTTTCAGACTATGATTTTGACGACAATTGGCCGTGTCCCAGCGGCACCCTCGCTACGTCCTGCCAGCAGCCGTCTGTCTCGCGGACGAACACTAGCTCTTCCACCTGAACCTGCCGTTTGCCGGAAAACTGCGCCCATCGCTCCCGCGCCACCACGTATGCCGCACGCGCCTGCTCATCCCTTTCCGTCTTCAAAATCGTGAGATGCGGAATATAGGGCCAACTCTCCTCGCAGCGCAGTCCCTTCCCGCAGAGTTGATCGTGCAATTCGCTCATCCGCGATGCACCCTGCTTAACCTCGATGAATACCGTCGGCGTCGTAGGCAGGAAGGTTTCCGCGTCTCCGAAGTCGACTCGGAACGGAACGACGCGGCCACACGCCTCTTCCAGAAATTCCAGCGCTGCTTCTTCGGTTCCCGTCAGCTCTCGCGGAGGAAGAATGGTGAGATGGGCCGCCATGTGAGCCATGGTCGGGTGGAGTTCCCGGCGCAGTTTTTCCACGAACTCGCCAACCGGATTGCGGACGTATGATACCAACGCGTAACTGGGCATGACCACCGAGCCAAAATTATAGCCCGAGCGTGGCATGACGGGGCACTCTGCCTTTAGGGAGTGTCTCGAAGGTCACCCGCGTTGCGAGCACACGCACGTCAACCTCATCCACCGTGCGCGAGAGAACAGCTCTGCACACGCGGATAAGAGAACAGAGGATGGGATTCTGCCGCCGCTTGAACATGCCAGACCGGCTCAATGACAAACAGCGGCAATCCCGAATCTGCCAGTTCTACTTACGTTCGTCCTCTCTGGCCTCGGCTTTTGCTCCGCGAACTTCCGCAACGAACGGCCGGGCCGCAGGCGGAACCGGCACTTCGCCCAAGAGCAGGGCCTTGGTAGTGACGTCTCCGTACATCGCGTGCCGGGAATCGCTGTCTTGACGTAGCGATGCGCCTTCCAACGTAAGCCCGGCGAACGCACCCTTGGCACGGGAGTAGGTCAGGATCTCTGTATCCAACTTCCAATCCGTACCGGCCTCGGCATGGCGTCCCACTGGACCGGCTGCCGCGGAAGCGTCCCCTCCAATTTGGAAGTTACTCGATAGCAGCCTTTGCACCGCTTTGTCGTTCTGAAAGATCAATACCACGTCCACAGCTTCCACACCGATCTGCAGTCCCCAGCTTCCGCCCGAAATCGTGATGAACGCCGGCGCGCTCCAGCCATCCGCCGTACGGCAAGTGGCTACGCCTTTGCCTTCCTTAGCTCCGAAGATAAAGCCGCCTTTGACCATGTGCGGTATAACCCCTACGCACTTTGCGTGGTGCAACACTTCTTCCGGGATTCCCTTGTCGGGCATCCCCATGATTTCGTGCATCACACTGGTCGCATTGTTCAGCCGGTCGGTGGCATCTTCCAGCGCCGACCCTGCCCAGCACAGCGTGCCGAGGCTCAACATCGCAAGTACGAACATCGCTCTCTTCATGGATAACCTCATGTCTGTCACCACCCGGACGACCAGGCAAACCATATCTGGGTCGGCTTGGTCAGGCCGTCTGGTGTGGGTGGGCAAACTGCCCTTTTGAGACACGAATAGATTCGCTCGCTAGCTCTGACAATACTGTGCAGAATGGATCACTTTCTTGAGCCATCACACACAACTCCCCTCAACTCGGGTTTTCCCGATTTGGTCCACCCAGCATGATGGCCCTTGGTTTCCTTAGAGTTTCCGATATTGACGGCACCCACGAAGATGCTAAAATTAAATCTCCCTTGTGTAGGCGGAAGAAGGTGCTTATGGCTCCTGCTCGCCAACTCAACGGTTCTCCAAGCGGCAGGAAAATCGGCCGCGACGCACCAATCGACCCGGCACTCCAACCCGGGCATATTGTCATAAGTCCAAGGGCAGCGGCCAAGAAGAAACGCGATTTCGATCCCCATGCGTTCCTCGCAACCATCGGCGAGGGGAGAACCTCTTTGCTCTTCAGAAGGAAACAGGGAATCTTTGCGCAAGGGGATGCCGCTGACGCCGTGTTTTATATCCAGACGGGCAAAGTGAAACTCACCGTGGTCTCCAAGACCGGCAAGGAAGCAACGATTGGCATATTGGGTGATGGAGAGTTCTTCGGCGAAGGTTCGCTTGCCGGCCAAGCGCTCCGCATGGACTCGGCGACCGCCATGACGGATTGCGCCGTTCTGCGAATCGACAAGAAAGCCATGATGGATACGCTTCATCGCGAACACCAGTTTTCCGACCTGTTCGTGGCCTATTTGTTGACGCGGAACATCCGTTACGAAGAAGATCTGGTNNTTTTCATGAACCGGTTCAGGAAACTGGGTTTCATTCATTACAACGGCGGTCTGCAGGTCCACAGCTCGCTGCTCCACGTCGTTCTGCACGACTAGGGTTCCGAAAGTTGAGACGCGACGCGCCTTCGACCAATGGTGGAGTACGCCCGTGAGGCGACAGAGACGATGGAGGATTTGACAGCCGGAAAAAACAATTTTAAACCTCGACCTTGGCAAAGTCGAATGTCCTAACCCATTCAACTACTTAAGAACCCTCGCATGGGGATAGATTCGCCCGCAAGCGTCGTATAGCCGTGCACGCCGAATACTCTGAAAGCAGCTGCCTCAGCCATAACCATAGGAAAGTCCAAGTACCCGGTTCCGGGATGTGCAACACAGTGCAACTTGGGCTACTGGCCGGCGCTAATTTTTCCGGCCAACCCGTGTATTTTTGCCCATTTTGCGCTATTCTTTCCGCCAAGACGGTGCCGCCAGACACCGCTGTCTGCTGGCTTTTTTGGGGATAAGGAGAAAACTCATATGACCGGAACGGCAGCCTCTGCTCCGTGTAGCGTTTCGTGTGACCGAAGATTTCGCCTTACGACGCAGTGCGTCCATCAACTCCAGCGGCTCACGATAGGACTGCTGCTTTTCCTCGGACTCAGCACATCAATCGCGAGCGCGCAAGGCTACTCGGATCTCTACGAGTTCGGTGCAGCTGGCGGAGGTTGCTGCCCACAATATCCTTCCCTCATGACGCAAGGGCAAGATGGCAGCCTTTACGGCATCACCTCGTCCGGTGGCTCGAGCAGCGTGGGCATCGTTTTCAAGATTACGCCGTCGGGGACTTTCAACATCATCTATAACTTCGATACGGTCCACGGGAGCACTCCCGTTGGCGGACTGACCCTCGGCGTCGACGGCGACCTTTACGGAACAACCGAGGAGGGCGGTGCGAATGGCTTCGGAAACATCTTCAAGATCACGCCTTCAGGAAATCTGACCGTACTCTACGATTTCAAGGGAGCTGCCGATGGCGGACATCCGGTGTCCGCACTCGTTCTCGGCACCGATGGAGTATTCCACGGAACATCGTATCCGGGAGTCGCCTTCAAAATGACGACCAAGGGTGTCGTAACAGTGATAAAGCCGATCCCAGCCACCACCTTTGGACCACTCCTGGAGGCAACCGACGGCAATTATTACGGAGTCACGGAATTCGGAGGCACGTTCTCTGCCGGCACCGTCTACAAGATCGCGGGCACCAAGGTGACGACGCTATACAACTTCGACGGTACGCACGGATCCTTTCCCATCGGCGGACTGGTGCAGGCATCCGACGGATTGCTGTATGGCACAACCACAGCTGGCGGAGCTTCGAATGCGGGAGTCATTTACAAGATCACCACGGCGGGAACCCTGACGGTTGTATTGAGCTTCGATTCCGTTCACACGCTAGACGGGTATCAAGCCTTCGCTGGCCTGGTTGCGGGCAGCGACGGAAACCTTTATGGCGCCACGATCTGGGGAGGCAAAAACGGTTATGGAGTGATCTTCCAACTCACCACCGGTGGTGCGTACTCGGTTCTGTACAGCTTCGACGCACCTCATGGAGACGGAGCTTACGCGACTCCGATGCAGCATACGAGCGGCAAACTCTTCGGAATGACGGAGCGAGGTGGCACGCCCGGCAAGGGTGGTATCTACAGTTTTGATTATGGAGTTTCGCCCTTTGCGTCGCTGGTCACTACTGTAGGCACGGTGGGCAAGACGATCGGAATTCTCGGGCAGGGATTCTCCGGCACCACCAGCGTTAAATTTAACGGAACTCCCGCCGCGACGTTCAAGGTGATTTCCGACACCTACCTGACCGTGAAGGTTCCATCGGGAGAAACGGGATTTGTCAGAATCACTACACCGAGCAGTACGCTGATAAGCAATCGAGTATTCAAGGTGACTCCGAAAATCACGAGTATCGCTCCCACCAGCGGCAAAGTTGGAGACCAGGTCGTAATCAGCGGAACGGGATTAATCCAGGCGTCGGCGATCTCCGTTGGCGGAGTCGCAGTGACGGCCTTCACTGTGAATTCCGACAGCAAGGTAACGTTTGTCGTTCCCGCGGGAGCCAAGACTGGAAAGGTCGTGGCAACCACACCCGGCGGCAAAGCCTCCAGCACGACCGCTTTCACCGTGACGCCATAACGGCGGATTTTGTCAGGGGCAAAGAAAAACCCTTCCCGGAGGAAAGGGCTTCATAACGTTTGGAGCGGGAGACGGGATTTGAACCCGCGACTTCGACCTTGGCAAGGTCGCACTCTACCACTGAGTTACTCCCGCTCGTTCTCTCATTCTACAGCACTTGCTATTTTGCTGACAATTCACTGCACCCGCACTGGCACCCGCTTTTCGTCATTCGGCTCTTCCGCATCGGCTACAGTACCACCGTTCGGCAGGAAACGCTCGATGAACTGACCTTGGGCGTCCCTTGCCTTGTGGCTGTTGTGCACATAATGCATCGTCATGTCCACGTGCGACTGACGAAGCATACGCTGCACCACCACAGGGTCGTGTCCGTTTTCGATCAGGAAGGTAGAAAGCCCGTGCCTCAGGTTGTGAAACCCGAACCTCGGGCAATCCTCAGGGATCACTCCAGCGGCGACAGCCGCAGGTCTCAAATAGTCCTGCACGACCATGCTGCCGATTCGAGGCTGCTTGCCGTGCAGCTTGAACGATGGGAACAAAAAGTCCGAGTCCTTGCTGTACGGTGTCTGTTGACGCCACGCCTGCAATAACGCAGCAAGCGTCTCGTGCATCTCGACTGGAGCCTTAGACGCCCTCGACTTTGGACGCCCCAGTTCGCCATCTACCCAATCGCGTCGGATGTTGATCTTCAGTTTCTTCCAATCAATATCCGACCACATGAGTCCGAGAGCTTCCCCGATACGAGTGGCGGTGACTGCTACCACAATGACCAGCACACGTACCAAAGGATCGCCGATCCGTTCCAATATCGCGAACGACTCTTCTGGGCTCAGGCTGACCGCCTCGTAATCCGAGACCGTCGTGGCGCTGACCCACTTCATGGGATTGGACTCCTCAGTCCGTGGGATCATGCGGAATTTCTGACCGTGGCTATAAACGGCAGACATCATGTTCCTGACTTTGGAACGAAGCCCTTTGGAAAGTCCATCGATCCACTCTTGAATTTCGAGCGGTTCGATGTCCTTAGCCACGTGTTGCGACCAGCGGCTTAGGTGAAGCCGAGCGTTGCGCCCATCCGTGTTCTTGCTGGAGTGAGCCTTGTCCTCGCCCGTCTTCTTCTTTCCATAAGCGAGGTAATGTTGCAGCACCTCGCCGAACGTCACCTTCGCTGGGTCTGGCTGGTTGACGAGCTTGTCCAATCCGTGCGTGCCCACTTCCAGCCAGCCTTCTTCGTCAGTCATGGTGCTCGGCCCCACAACCTTCGCGCGTTCGTCGCCGTTCGAGTTGTACCAGCAGTACACTAGCTTGCCTTTCTTCCTACGAAACCACCCTTTTGCCATTAGAGTTTCCCCTTCTGGCTACGGGGACTGCCGTCAAGCATTGTACGTCGTGCGGGTGTCTCAGCCAAAATTTTGTTGTCGTGTGACGCGGAAGGCTTGCGAGTGCCCGAGGCTATGGCGGCTTCTACTTCACTGATCTTGTAGCGCCACACTCTCCGACACTCGCCCACGCCGAGCGGATGTGCTGGGATGAGTCCCCTGCGGGTCATTTCGAGCACTTGGCGACGTGTGATCTTCAAGTGCTCGGCTATGTCGTCGGCTGTTACGTATGGTTAGCTCTCCGCCAATCGCCGCCATGAAGACATGCTCATCGGTCAGCTTGTCGTTTTCGGTTAAGCAGAATATGCAACGTGGCATTCAATAAGTTGATTCTAAGGCGGGAGCAACTGCAAGTTCTGATTTTGATCCGAACTACTGTAGCGGGCGGATGAGGGCGGCGACGATCCTGTTCGCGTTAATCATCACCGCTCCCAGTGTCGGATCAGCGACGTAGCCAACCATCCGGCAGGATGCCTCGATTGGGAAGTGGTTTAGCTGCCCGGAGGGGGGCTTAGGTCGGCTCGGGCGTTTCAGAGGTACAGGCAGCCTTTGTGACCAGCCCAGCGACCGTATACGGGAGCCCCTGCGATCCCGCAGATCATCCTTGGAGGCCTGATCCCAAGAGTATGGCGGGGGCCGTCCAGACCCCAAACTAGCCAACGTCCGCTTTCGGCTCATCCCAAACCGCGTGTGGCGGTTCCCGTACTCAAGCGTCGCCTCGTACGTCTCAGGATCGTTCTGTTTCAGACAGAGCAACTTGTAGACCGTGTCCACAGCACGCTTCATGATGTTCTTCATCTCGTCTTGCGTTATGTGGGAGTATTCGACTTTGCCAGCGTAAGTGGGGCACTCTTTTCCTGCGTGAACATCTTCGATGGGGCCATTGCGGAATGCCAATGCGACAGTGCTCTTGGCTTCTGCTGCTAACTCCGCGTTCAATGTCATTTGGCGCTTGGGCATCTGGGCATCGGCGTCTCTCAGACTCGAAATCATAACCCAAATCCACAACCAAAAAGCCCGAGAACGGAGCAACTAGAGAAGTTGTGCGTCCGTCTCGTTGATATAGGTCTTGCCAGTCAGGGGAACCGTATGCCCGACGGTAGCACTCAACTGAAGCCCGTGGTCACCACAATTGCGAAAGACGGAGTGAAGGAGATTGTGGGTGAGCATCTGACGGAGAGACAGAAAGAGGAATGGCGAGAGAAGGCGAAAAAGGGAGGGTGGGAACTCATCGAAGAAACAACGCCCGGCAGAGATGCGGACGGTTCCTTTTCAGGTCACCTTGAGTTTATTGACTCCCCCGAAATACTTCGCACGGTGGCGAAAACTGCGTACACTGCGCTGGCACTACGCATGGGCGTTGATTTTGCGATGCGTGACACGTTCAACGACGTTCGGGAATTCGTGCGAACTGGCAAAGGGACACCCAGCGCAAAGCTGTTCTTGAATGAAGACTTTCTTGCCGCCTGTGCTCAAGGACCACATCAACACTCGGTCGTTCTGGTGGGCAGGAAAGATAAAGGCAGCGTCGATGCAATCGTGAGGCTGTTTGGAGGTCTGTGCTACTTCGTGAATCTGACGGGGCATTATGAGGGAGTAGACTTCTTCGACACCTTGGTTTATGACGCGCAGCATGGTGAAATCAATAAAGTGCTGGTAGTGCATGAACAGGCGGAATTTCTGCAAATGGACGAAGTGAGTGGCAGCGAAAAGACTCTCTGGAATGACAGGGTGAAGTCAGGTGTATGGTTCCTGAAATTTCTGGATAACGCGATTACCGGGAAACGCACAGGATGAGTGAAGTGCGTGGAGTTGGGACGATGCGAACGTACACAGCCAAAAACCTGCGACAGTTCATAAAACGCATTGAGCAAATCAAAGAGGACTGGGAGTCCAAGAAGGACGGTGAACCCGGTCTTTGGTTTCGTGGATCGCAGAACTCCAGTTGGAGATTGGTTCCAAAACTGTATCGCCCTAGGGCCCCAGTCAAAGAACTGCTCGAAAGAGAAGATGAGATACGTGAAGAGTTTGTCAGACGTGCGCCAAGTTTGACCTCACACAGCCCACGCAATGTTTGGGAATGGTATTTCTTGATGCAGCACTACACTGCGCCGACTCGACTGCTGGACTGGACTGAGGACCCGCAAATAGGTTTGTATTTTGCCTTGAAGGACAGCGAGGGCTATCACGATGCGGCTGTCTGGGTGCTCGATCCGTGGCGTCTTAATAAGCTGGTGCTCGACGCAGATGAGGTGCTTCCGCCCGGATCGGATGGGCTTCCCGACGCCGATATTCTTAAGTACAGACCGTGGCTCCCAGACCGCTTTGATGCAAAGCAGCGATTGAAAAAGAAGTCACCCGTTGCCATCTATCCAAACCAATTTGATCGCCGTATCGCAGCGCAACGGTCCTGTTTCACGGTGCATGGGATACAGCCAGACAGCTTGGAGAAGTTATTCCCGAAATCGCAAAAGCTCTTTGCAAAAATCGTGATTCCCGCTCGCGCGATAGAAAGTGTGCGTGGTGAACTAGAGGATATATCCATTGATGAGGCAACGATCTATCCAGACTTGGAAGGTCTGGGCAAATGCGTCGCTCGCTGGCTGATGAAAGACGTAGATACGCTTCACGACGGGCTATATACGCGCCTCATGCCGTCATCAATAGAGGGAGTGGGGGTCTTTGCAATCAGGGACATCAAGAAAGATACTCTTCTCTTCTCCGGGGATTCGGACGAAATGCGTTGGGTGAGAGCAGATGAGTTGCCTAAGGAATCGGCTCTTAGGGAGTTCTATAAGCGTTTCGCCGTCGTGAAGAACGGTAAGAACGGACGACCTAAATGGTATGGCTGCCCTCGAAACTTTCACCGACTCACAATGTCTTGGTATATCAACGACCCAAAGCCAACCGAGAAGCCAAACGTGAGATGCGACGAGAATTACGATTTTTGGACGCTACGAGACATTAAGAAAGGCACTGAACTGACGGTGGATTCCGACAGCTACAGCGATCATGCGAAGCTCAAGGGCGCGAGTCCAATCAGTCGCTTGAAGAAAAAGCCAAAGAAGACACGATAGAAAAGGAGAGCCCGAGGGATTCTGTGGGGACTACCCGGCGTTGGAATAACTGACGAAGAAGTCATTGCGCCAAGGGCGGCTTCGGAAAGAAATACAAGCGGTTGCTGCGGCGAGGCGACCGTGAACTGACTCGTAATCCTGATTCCTCCAATGGATGCGTCCCAACTCCAGAGTGCGATAATTACGACGCAAGAGGTTTGGTCATGAAGAGCAGGCAGGGTTATAAGGGCTAAGGGCTACGTTATCGTGGCACGATCTTGCGAACTACAGGATGGGGGATTCTCTGCGGAATTCTCCGTCGAGGAGCACGAGGCGGATGGGTTCATGGAAACTGAAGTCTACTTACCCGACACATTCCCCAGTCAGGAGTCCGCAATAGAGGCGGCGATTAAGGCTGGGCGGCAGAAGATCGATCTGGATTTTGAGCGGGGGTCGGCAGTTGTAAACGGCTGAACGTCGCACAAGCACCCGCTGGCACCCGCCTCAAGAGTGCGACTTGTGGCGGGTCGCGTTTTAGAGTGCGACTTTGCACTTTTTCGCAGCACCCGCACTGGCACCCGTTGAGACACCTGTCTCGCACCTATTTTCAGGTACTTGGCAGTCCCCGTGAGCCTGTTAAGTTGTTGAAAGTATTGAATAGGAGAGAATTGGCAAGGTCGCACTCTACCACTGAGTTACTCCCGCCCGTTCCCTCATTCTACAGCACTTGCTGTTTTGCTGACAATTCACTGAATTGGCGTTGGGTTCCAGACGCCCCGCCCAACTGCTCCTGGCTTGGCTCAGCCTAACGGTCTGGCTTCCGAGGCATTCGCGCGAGCCAAATCCCAAAATGCACTCCCGTCCCGCAGTTCCGCAGGATCACGCGCAGTCCCGCACACTCACCTGCCAAATTGCTCGGCGGATGTGTTTTACTGCTTGCTTGAAGAGGGACACCATGAAACATATTCTCGTGCTGATGCTTACCTTCCTTGCTGTTCACGTACAGGCCGCTGCTGACGATGCCCCGGGTTCTCCAATGAAGTTGGGCATTGTCGGCCTGGTCCACGGTCACGTTGACGGTTTTCTGAAGGGCGGCTCGCTCACGCCGGCGGGCGGAATCCTGAATCGCGCGGATGTTCAGGTCGTGGGGATTGTTGAACCGAACCAGAAGCTTTTCGATTCGTACGCACAGCGCTATCATCTGCCCGCGAGCTTGCACTTCCGCAGCATTCAAGAAATGGTTCCGCAAGCGCATCCCCGGGCGGTGCTCGTCTTCACTGCCCCGAGTGAGCACCGGCGAGTGATTGAGGAGTGCGCCGCGCTGGGCGTCCACGTAATGGTGGAGAAGCCGCTGGCGATCAGCTACCCGGATGCGCTGGCCATTCAGGACGCCGCGCAGCGCGGCAAGATCCATGTGCTCGTCAATCTGGAAACATCCTGGTACGCAAGCAATACGGAAGCGTTCCATCTGCTGAAACAGGGCACTTTGGGTCCGATCGTAAAGGCTGTCATTCGTGACGGCCATGCGGGGCCCAAGCTGATCGGGGTCGGACCGGAGTTCCTCTCCTTCCTGATCGATCCCAAGCAGAACGGTGCCGGAGCTCTGTTCGACTTTGGCTGTTATGGACCGAATCTCATGACCTGGCTGATGGACGGCGAGACTCCGCTATCGGTGTCAGCGGTCACCAAGCAGTTGCAACCGAATCTGTACCCGGAGGTCGACGACGAGGCGGACATCATCCTCAACTATAAAAACGCCATCGCCATCGTTCAGGCCTCCTGGAATTGGCCTTTCAGCCTCAAGCAGATGGATGTGTATGGGCGTGCCGGATATGCCAAGGCGATCGACTCCGAGCGCATCGAGGTCCGCAAGGCGGACGAGTCCGAAGCTCAGATGCTCAAGGGAGAAAACCTCACCGCACCGTACGACGATCCCCTGCACTACATGGCTGCAATCCTGAACGGAGAGATTCAGGAAGGAAACAGCCCATCCTCACTGAAGACCAACATGGCCGTGTCCGAGATTTTGGATGCTGCGCGACAGTCCGCTCAGACCGGCAAGGCAGTGAGTCTGCCGCTCGCGAAGTGAAGTTAATTCCAACTAAAGGCTAGCCGTCGAACTCTGCTAGAATACGCGGAATTCAAAGTCCTTGGAGTCGCACATGCGCCGATGGTGGGTAGTTTTGGCTGGGCTTGTCTTGACGGGAATGGCTTCGTCATTCTCTGGTGCGTCTTCACCCCAGGCGGGCACACCGGAGACCGAGTTGAAGGGTGCTTTCCGGCGGCCCGAGAATAACGGGTGGACGTTCGTGCACCTGCAAGGAACGCCGCATGAAATCGGCTTTCAGAATGGTTACCTACTGGCGCCGGAGATTGAAGACACGCTAAAAGTCACCATCCTCGAAGAAACACACGACAGTAAGAAAGAATGGCAGTTCTTCCGCGACGCCGCGCAAAACATGATGTGGCCACACATCGAGCAGGAGTACCGGGAGGAGTTGCAAGGCATCGCCGATGGCGCCAATGCCCACGGCGTCGGAATGAAGATCGATTTGTGGGATGTGGTGGCTTTGAATGCCGCGGAGGAATGGAGTTATTACGTCAAGGAATACGACCGAATACACGGGATCAAGTCCACGGCTTCGCTGGCGGTTCCCGAGCATTGCAGCGCGTTTGTTGCCACGGGCAGCTATACCAAAGACGGCAAGGTTGTGATCGCCCACAATAATTGGACGAATTACCTGGACGGCGAACGCTGGACAATCATTTTCGATATCGTTCCGGCCAAGGGCAAACGCATGATCATGGACGGTCTGCCGGGGGTCATCCACAGTGCCGACGATTTCGTGACCAACTCGGCGGGGATCATCATTACGGAAACTACGATTGGCCACTTCTCCGGATATGACCCGGACGGGATTCCGGAATTTGTGCGGGCGCGCAAGGCGGCGCAGTACTCGGCTTCCATTGACGATTTTGCGCGCATCATGAAGGAGGGCAATAACGGCGGCTATGCCAATACCTGGCTCATCGCCGATATCGGGAAGAATGAAATCGGCCGCCTCGAACTGGGGCTAAAGAACGTCACCCTGGAACGCAAAAACGACGGGTATTTTGTGGGCTCGAATTTCCCGATTAGCCAGAATCTTATCCGCGAAGAGACCGACTTCGACCCCCGTGACATGAGCTCCAGCGCCAACGCCCGCCACGTCCGCTGGGATCAACTCATGGCGGAGAATAAAGGCAAGATCGACCTGGCGGCGGCCGAGCGCTTTCTGTCTGACCACTATGACACGTTCGAGAAGAAAGAAGATGCGGACGAACGCACGCTGGACGGGCACATCGATCTTTCGCCGCGAGGTTCCCAGTCTTGGGAGCCGCCTTTCGGTATAGCGGGGGCGGTCCAGAATAAGGCTGCCGACGCGGGCCTGGCGGCAGAAATGAGTTTTAACGCGGCTGCGGGCCATGCTTGCGGTATGGACTTCAAGGCGGCCGAGCATGTGCGCGCGCATCCCGAGTTCTCCTGGCAGAAAGTTCTCCTGCGGGACATGGACGCGCATGCCTGGACGACCTTCAGCGTGGCCAAGTAGCAACTCACAGACGCGATGCGCTGTCTAGGACGGGTGCCCGAGCTCTCTCGGTTTTCGAAAATCAAGAAGAGCTGAACCCTACGCTCCTTATCTGCCTTGAGAAAATGTGGACTGGCAAACAACAAGGAGGCACTCTTCTGTGCAGCAACGCACCGATAACAAGAGCGAGAACAAGAAAGATCGCGCGGGACTTGGAACCCGCGGAGTGTGGGCGGGGGAGCAGGGCGAGCATTGGGAGCGCGCCACGCAAATCCCAGTTGCCCTAAGCGTCTCCTTCGGCTACGACGATGTGAACGAGTGGCTCCAGGTGGCGCAAGGAAAGACCCATGGCCATATCTATAGCCGCAACACAAATCCAACCGTAGCCGCCTTCGAAGAAAAGATAAGAAATCTGGAGACGGCCGAAGCCGCGACTAGCTTTTCAAGCGGCATGGGCGCGATCAGCAACACGCTTTTCGCACTCCTGTCTCCTGGCGATCGTGTCGTTTCCATCAACGACACCTACGGCGGGACGAACAAGCTGTTCATCGAGTTCCTGCCGCGATTCGGCATCAAGGTATCGCTCTGTGACACGAACGATCACAAAGCAATCGAAACAGCAATCGGCCAGGGCTGTAAGGCGCTATACCTGGAGAGTCCCACGAATCCGACGGTCAAAGTTGTCGATCTCGGCCGCCTTGCCGCCGTGGCCCATCGCCACCGTGCGATCGTGATTGTGGACAACACACTGGCCACGCCCATCAACCAACAGCCCGTGAAACTCGGCGCCGATCTCGTCATTCACAGCGCCACGAAGTTTCTCGGCGGGCACGCGGATGCGCTCGGCGGTGTGGTCTGCGGCGCCGCCGATCTCGTAGGCCGCATCTATCACTTTCGCGAGATCACGGGCGCCTGCCTCGATCCCATGGCCGCTTACTTGCTGCTTCGAGGAATGAAGACTCTTCATCTTCGGATCGCACGGCAAAATGAGAGTGCGCTGAAGATTGCTCGATTTCTCGAATCGCACCCGAGTGTAATTAAGGTCTTTTATCCCGGGCTGGAGTCCCACGAACATCACGAAATTGCTCGCCGCCAGATGCGCGGTTTTGGAGGCGTGCTCAGCTTTGCCATACGAGGCAGCTTCGATTCGGTGAAATCTTTTCTGCCGCGTTTGCGCTATGCACATTTGGCTGCGAACCTGGGTGCCGTCGAGACGGTCGCTGGTCCACCTTCCACCACCAGCCACGTCGAGTCCAGCAAGGAGGAACGCGCGGCAAGCGGCATTCCGGAGGCCCTCATCCGTTACTCGGTGGGCATAGAAGACAGCGAAGATCTGATTGCCGATCTGCGTCATGCGTTAGACAAGGTCGTCCCCGCAAAACGACGAGCAAGATCGTAACCCGTCAAGATTGAGGCAAATCAGGAACCGGAAAGAACATCTTTCAGGGAGACTAGCCTTGCGGAAGTAAGTACGCGGAAAAAGGTAAAGGCTGTGACATTGGTTATGCTCTAGCCGCCAACTCCTGCGAGGGAGCCAACAGCGTGGATGCACGCACCGTCACAGCCCTTGATGCGNNGTCGGTTTTTTCAGGTCTGGCTGTCCGTCGGGTCGCCCCGCCGTACTGATCACTCAGCTTACTTCGGACCGGCAAAGTTTTATTTAAGCCAACCCTTTCAGCCGTCGACGGGAGCAACCTTAGAGATTTGCCCGAAGATTGTCAACGCCCTTTTTTGGTGCAATCGGCATTCTGCGCGGGATCAAACTGCTAAAACGCAACCCATTGAATTGTTGCCGCTTAATGAACGGGAGATTAAATTCTTGTCTATTTATCCACAGAAGAACGCACAGGTGCTAGAAGGCGCGGAAAGCAACTAACGAATATTTGCATGAACCAGAGAAGCATCTTGACTTCGCGATACAGGTCACGCATGGTTGTTATCAGCTACCAACAGCAATGTCAGACCTCGTGGCCCACGTCGATGGCGGCTCGCTCGGGAATCCCGGCCCGTCTGGTATTGGAGTGGTGATGGACGGCTCCGCGGACGGCACCATCAGAATCGCCAAGTGCATCGGGCGCCAGGACAACAATGTTGCCGAGTACCTTGCCCTGCTGGAAGCGCTGCAATGCGCCCTGAGGCTCAAGGCTAGGGCCCTCCACGTGTTTTCAGACTCCGAAGTAGTAGTCAGGCAGATGAGGGGCGAGTATAGCTGCCGCAGCCCGCGTCTCTATTCCCTGAATTGGATCTGCCGGAAATTGGCCCGATCGCTAGATTTCTCGATCTCCCACGTAAGTCGTGAGAACAACGTTGAGGCCAATCGCCTGGCCAATTGGGCCTCACGCGTCGGAGCGGAAAAGCCTAACTCTCAAGTTGGAGTTGGCATCTCTCCCAACTTGGCCTGCCCGGACCCTGAAGTGTAGATTTGCGCCTTTCAGATTTGCCGCCTTCAACGAGAACCTATCACGATCAGGATTGCAAGTGTTCAGGCGGATGATGCGGCGACCACTGCGGATCTTCATCCGGCGCTACGATCTGGCCGTCGCGCATGTGGATCATGCGATCGCCGTACTCGGCGGCCTCCGGATTGTGCGTAATCATGAGCACGGTCTGCCCTAAATCCTTGTTCGACTGGCGCAGCATGTCGAGGACGATGCCCGAGCTTTTCGAATCCAGGTTGCCGGTGGGCTCGTCGGCAAGCACGATGGCGGGGCGATTAATCAGAGCCCGGGCAAGCGCGACTCGCTGCTGCTCGCCGCCGGAAAGCTCGTTGGGCCGATGCTCCAGACGTTGCGCGATGCCGAGCATCTCGGTGATCTTTTTCAGGAAGGCGGGATCGGGCGCGCCCAGGCCGGCGATGTCAGCCGCGATCTCGATATTCGAGCGTGCGCTGAGCGTCGGTAGAAGATTGAATTTCTGGAAGACAAATCCAATCTTGCTTTTGCGCAACCGTGTGCGCTCGCCATCGGAAAGCGTGGCGAAATCCACGCCGTCGATGGTGACGCTTCCCGAGTCGGCGCGGGTCAGCCCGCCGAGAAGATAAAACAGCGTGGACTTGCCGCTGCCCGAAGGGCCCACGACCGTGACGAACTCTCCCTTTTGCACGTTGAAGGAGACACCGCGCAAGGCGGGCACATCCACTTTGCCAACCCGATAGGTTTTTCGCAGCTCCCTGGCTTCGATGAAGACCGGCATTCAGTAAAAACCATATCACAAGCGCAATCCATTCATTGAGCCATCGACCCATCGCTTCAGGGTTTCAATGATTCAATGACTCAATGACTAAATGCCTCAATGATTCCGCTTACGCCACGCTCGCATGCTCCACGTCCACCGCACGAGCGCGGAGCTCGACCTGTCGCTTGGGGCCGCGCTTGCGGATTAGCAACAGGCGAATGCGTTCCAGCAGATCCACGGGTTCGTACATTCCCTTGCAGAGAAAAACATCGGCCAGCGTTTCGCGCTCATAGATTTTGGCGCGGCCGGAGATCAGCACCGCCGGCGTCTGCGGAGAAAGATTCTTGATTTCTTCGATCAGCCGCGAACCATCCACACCCGGCATGATCAGGTCGGTAATCACCAGATCGACGCCGCCGCGGCGGAAGGCTTCAATAGCCATTTCGCCACTGTTGCACGCGAGCACGCGGTAGCCCCGCGTTTCCAGCATGACTTTACGGATGGAGAGCGCCTGCTCGTTATCGTCCACACAGAGAATTGTCTTTTTGGGCTTCATTGACGTGAACCTGACCGGGAGACAGTTGTCACCAATGTTTTATGAATTCGATACCTGATTTCTTTTTTTGAGAATCGGAGCGAGGTGAATGCTAAATAGAATCGGAGCGCAGGTAAAGTGGCGTGCTCGCCAATGGCACTCTGGTGTTTGGCAAGATCGTGCCAATGGGCGGAGAGCCGCGACTGTCGCAGTGTTTCGATGCGCTAGATCGCGATCGTGACTTCAGCGCGGAGAACTTCTACACAATTTCCACCGACACGCACATTGACGATATGGTTATCTTGCCGCTTGTCCGGCTTTGTGGCGCGAACAAAAATGTTGCTGGGACGGTGCATCTCAAGACCCTGCTCGATCAGGACCTGCTCGTCGCTGGCGGCAACTCCGTGCGCAACCATCCAGGCCGCGCAGCATCCCGCGGCGGAACCGGTGGCCGGATCGTCTCCGTTGTAAAAGATCATGCGGGCGTGGAGACGGGCTTTCCGATCGACAGTTTCGCGGCAAACAAAGTACAGGAACTTTCCACCGCTGCGCGCGAGATATTCGGCGGCACGGTCGAGATCGAGCCGGAGTTTCTGCGCCGTTTCCAGCGAACGCAGGGCAACGATGGTAAAAGGCATGCCTGTGGAGACAGTCTGGATCGGCGCGGAGTCGTCAAAATCGGTTGCGCTCAGGTTCGTGAGAGCCGCAATGTCGGCGACATTGTGAATCGCGCCGAATTCGGGGTCCTTCTGCGTCATTTCTCCGAAGGTCGCCTGCGGTGGTTCCTCGATGAAGCGCACCGGCACGGTGCCGGCGTTCAGATCGAGCCGGACTTCGGTCGCACCCGTCTGGCCACGCAGAACAAAAGCAGTGCCAAGCGTCGGATGTCCGGCGAAGGCCAATTCTTCCTGGACAGTGAAGATGCGCACCCGGACTCCGCGACTCTTTTCCGCCGCGGCGTCTCCGGGAAGAATAAAAGTAGTTTCGGAGAGATTCATCTCACGCGCCAATGCCTGCATGGTTTCCGCGCTGAGTCCACGGCCGTCCAGAAAAACTGCCAGCGAGTTGCCGGTGAGGGCGCGGTCGGTAAACACATCGACCTGCACCATTAACAACTGGACCGTAGAGAGCTTTCGTGTTGAAGCAGCCATAGCTGAGATTCTACCGGGTCTTATTTTTGTCGGCCAAGGCGAACTCGCGGCCCGATCCGATGCCATAATTCCTGCCGAAACCGTCCCGCCTGAGTTGACGCGCCGGAAGCGGCTGGATATTCTATCTCTACTAATGCAGTGGGGTTTAAACGCGCCGGGCATCCTTTAATTTCAAAAGACTCGCGAGGAATAAACATGTCTCTACGTATCAACTCTGAAGCTCCCAACTTCACTGCCGAAACCACCCAAGGCACGATCAACTTTCACGAATGGATCGGCGACGGCTGGGCGATCCTGTTTTCGCACCCCAAGGATTTCACCCCCGTGTGTACGACCGAACTGGGATACATGGCGGGTCTCGAACCGGAGTTTGCCAAGCGCAACACGAAGATCATCGGGCTGAGCGTGGATCCCGTGACCAGCCACGGCAAGTGGGCAGCTGACATTGAAGAAACGCAGGGCCACAAGGTGACCTATCCGATGATTGGCGACCCGGAACTCAAAGTGGCGAAGCTCTACGACATGCTGCCCGCCGAGTCTGGAACCACGAGCCAAGGTCGCACGGCGGCCGACAATGCCACGGTGCGCACGGTATTTGTGATTGGTCCTGATAAGAAAATCAAGCTGATGCTGATCTACCCCATGAGCAGCGGACGCAATTTCGACGAAGTGCTGCGCGTCCTGGACTCGATACAGCTCTCCGCCAAATACAACGTCGCCACGCCGGTGAACTGGAAGCCGGGGCAGGACGTAATCATTCCCACATCGGTTTCAGAAGAGCAGGCCAAGCAAAAATACCCCGGCGGCTGGAGGACTCTGAAGCCCTATCTGCGAGTGGTGGCGCAGCCGAAGTAGTTCGTGTTACGNNGCCGGTGTGTTCGACTCACACACGCTTCCGCCAAAATGAAGGCACGGGGATCTCACACTAAGCCGGAAAAAAATAACGGTGCAGTCACCACATCGGGGAAGCGGGACTGCACCACCAAGGAACAGCCGTACTCGGGGGAGGTTACCTTGTCACCGCCTAGGCTAACAACTCCACTATCCAGTGTCTGTTCAAAATTGCTCACTTTCTCAAGAAAAGTTTGCCACTGACGTTTTTTCTAGTCCAGCCTTGGCCGGACCACTGTACTGGTTGATGTGTTCGAGTTCCTTGAGATGGTCATACCACGTAAACTTCAGGACGATCGACGTAATGGCCACGACGCCAAACGCGATTGTCGCGGTCCGCAGCCTCCACGTCACGATATAGATGGGCAGGGCTACCAGGGCGATCTGCCAGATCATCCCTACCGCGATGTTGAACATGTCGCGGAAGAAATCTCTGTTCCTTTGAAAAGACGGATCCTCCTGCTGCACTTTCTTCAGGATCGGTCCCCAGAAGCCCCATGGCCGAACCCGCCGGTAGAACTCCTTCAACACCGCTTCATCTTCCGGCGCGGTCAGCCACGTACCCGCGAAGCAGCCGATGAGCGATAGCAGGAACACGATGCCAAAGCCTACCGAGACTTCCAGGTTCAGCGAATGGGTGTGGGCAAAATTCTGCAACGGCCCGATCTTTGTGAGAAGCGCTGGAATGGTCAGGGCGGAAGAAATTCCCGCTACCATGCCCCAGAAATAACCATAGCCATTGAAGCGCCACCAATACCACTTCAAAACATTGGAAGCTGTGTAGCCGCCCCACAGCGCGGTCACGATCCAGATCACCACTCCGTTCACGCTGGTCACATACCAGCCCAAGAGCACGCCCAGCAGAACTACCACAAACGAACTCAGATAGCTCAGCCGCACATAAGTCTTCGGGCTGGCATTCGGATTAATGAAGCGCTTGTAAATGTCGTTCACGAAGTAAGGTGGCGCGGCATTCACGGTCGCAGCGAAGTTGGACATATACGCCGCCAGCAAGCCCGCGATCAGTACGCCAAGCAGGCCAGCCGGCACAAACAGCGCCAGCGCCGACGGAAGAATCCGCTCGAAATCCATGTTCGTGCCCATGGCGCGGATCTGGCCGCTGAAGAACACCAACGAAAGAACGGTGAGCCCCGTGATCAGGAAGTACCGCGGAAAGGTCAGCACCACGTTCACCCACCCGCTCATCATGGAGGCTTCACGCGGATTCTTGCACGACAGAACGCGCTGCATATCGTAATTCGGCGCGGGGCCGGCCGCGCTGATCAATATGCCTTTAAAGAGCAGCATCATCACGAAAAATCCGAACAGCCCGTAGCCGTCCTGCGCAATTCGCGCATTGGCCGACGGCACCAGCGTGGACCAATCCAGATTCAAGTGCCATCCAAAGAAGATGTTGCCCCAGTCCGCGGGGGTGAAACGCTGCAGTGAACACGGCGCGACCTTCATCATGGCGATGATTCCCACCGCGAAGGACGCGACCGAAAGGATGCAGAATTGCAGCACTTCCGTGATCACCACGCTGAACATGCCGCCCTTAATCACATAAATCGCGGTGATGGCAATGAGCATGAGGGCGTACTGATTCACGCTGAAGTGCCAGGGCAGGAAGGTCGCGGCGAATTTGCCGATGCCCTTGAACCCATAGGTAAAGAATCCGATGATGCTGATGAACGCGTAAATGACGACGATGATGTGGGCAAGTTGCGCCCCGCGGCCCTTCCCGAATCGCGTCTGAATCCACTCCGCGCCCGTCATCACGTTCGATCGCCGCAGCCACGTGGACATATACACCATCAGGAATACCTGGTTGAAGGTCGGCCAAAGCCACGGGATCCACACGCTCTTGGCGCCGTACACAAACATCCAATAGACCAGCAGCATNNGATCCCGAGGATGTACCACGGCATGACGTTGCCGCCCAGGAAGTACGCCCTCATATCGCGCGACGCGCGATGGGAAACCCAGTATCCGATCAGGACCGATAGCACTAGGTAGGCAATGATGATGGCTATGTCAATTACGTGGAGATGCATGCTAAACCTCAGTTGGGGCGATCCGCCGCACAATCCATTTCCCTTGCGCGGTCAGTTTCTACAAGTTAAGGGCAATCAGCCCGCCGGACGACAACCCGGCCGATGAACTGGGCTAGCTTACGAGCAATGCGATTGCCATCACCTCAAACTCTCGCGGGCACACCAATTCCGGCAGTGACTGCCCTCACTTGAGGGCGTGACGGAGAGCACGCTGGCGGGCATGCGTACCCCGCTCTTTCGTGCCAGCGTCGTTTTATGTCTACACCTCAAAGTTGCTCCACGCCAGTAAAAAATCGTTATACTAGATGTTCTTGCCAGTCCGAAAAACCTTCTTTTAGGAAAGCCGCCCTCATGAAATACGGGTACTTCGACGATCAGAACCGCGAGTACGTAATCACTCAGCCCGATACGCCTCTGCCGTGGATCAACTACCTCGGNNCGCTACATTTATCTTCGCGATGATACTGGCGGCGATACCTCTGGCGAATTCTGGTCCCCCTCCTGGCAACCCACGCAGCACAAACTGGAGCAGTATTCGTGCCGTCACGGCATGGGCTACACCACCATCGGGTCGCAATACGCCGGCATTGAAGCGAGCACCCGCTACTTCGTGCCTCTCGATGAGAATCTCGAAATCTGGCAATTGACGGTGACGAATCGCCGCCCACAGGCCGCCGAGCTTTCGGTTTTCTCCAGCATCGAGTTCTGCTTGTGGGATGCGCAAGACGATTCCACCAACTTCCAACGCAACTTCAACACCGGCCAAGTCGAAATCGAAGACGGCGTGATCTACCACAAGACCGAATACCGCGAGCGCCGCGATCACTTCGCGTTCTTCGCGTGCTCGGAAAAAATTGCCGGCTACGACACGCAGCGCGACGTCTTCCTCGGCCCCTATCGCGGCTGGGACAGTCCCGCCGTCGTCGAACGCGGACAGTCGTTCAACTCCGTTGCTCACGGTTGGGCTCCCATCGGCTCACACCACGTCAAGCTCACTCTCAAGCCCGGCGAATCCCGCCAGGTTGTTTTTGTTCTCGGCTATCAGGAGAACCCGCGGGACCAGAAGTTCGATCCGCCCGATTCGCAAATCATCAACAAGAAGGCGGCGAAAGCGGTGATCGCCAAGTATCGCGTGCCCGCCAATGCCGACGCCGCCTTCGAAAAGCTTCGTGTTTACTGGAATGAATTGCTCGGCCTCTGCCAGGTGAAAACGCCCGACATCCACACCAATCGCATGGTGAACATCTGGAACGCGTATCAGTGCATGGCGACGTTCAACATGTCGCGCTCGGCGTCCTTCTACGAATCGGGCATCGGCCGCGGCCTCGGCTTCCGCGATTCGAACCAGGATCTCCTCGGTTTTGTCCACATGGTTCCGGCCCGCGCCCGCGAACGCATACTCGATCTCTCCGCCACCCAACTCCCCACCGGAGGCGCTTATCACCAGTACCAGCCGCTCACCAAGCGCGGCAACGATGACGTGGGCAGCGGCTTCAACGACGATCCCCACTGGCTGATTATCGGGGTCGGCGCTTATCTCAAGGAAACCGGCGACTGGAGCATCCTGGCTGAGCCTGTGCCCTATGACAACGCGCCCGGCTCCGAAACGCCGCTCTACGAGCATCTGCAGCGCAGTTTCCGCTATACGCTCGAGCGTCTAGGTCCGCATGGCCTGCCCCTCATCGGCCGCGCCGATTGGAACGATTGCCTCAACCTGAACTGCTTCTCCGATTCGCCGGGCCAATCCTTCCAGACCACGACCAACAAGGACGGCAAGGTTGCCGAATCCGTTTTCATCGCCGGCCTGTTTGTGCTCGCCGGCCGCGAGCTCGCCGATATTGCAAGGCATCGCGGCCTCGCCACCGAGGCTGCCTCATACCTGGCCGAAGTCGCCCAGATGGAAGCCACCATTCGCAAGCATGGATGGGATGGCGAGTGGTTCGTGCGCGCCTACGACGATTTCGGGCGCAAGGTCGGGTCAAAAGAAAATAGGGAGGGCAAGATCTTCATCGAAACGCAGGGCTTCTGCACCCTGGCCGGCATCGGCCTGGACGACGGCCTAGCCGGTCGCGCTCTAGAATCCACGCGCCAGTTGCTCGCCACCAAACATGGCATCGTCCTGCAGCAGCCTGCCTACTCGAAGTATTACATCGAACTCGGCGAGATCTCTTCCTACCCCCCGGGCTACAAAGAAAACGCCGGCATCTTCTGCCANNCAACAACCCGTGGGTCATCATCGGAGAAACCAGAGTCGGTAACGGAGACGGCGCCCACGATTACTACACGCGGATCAATCCTTCCGCGCGCGAAGGGATCAGCGACGTCCACCGTTGCGAGCCTTACGTTTATGCGCAGATGATCGCCGGCCGCGACGCTCCCACGCATGGCGAGGCGAAGAATTCCTGGCTCACCGGCACGGCGGCCTGNNTGGCGCGGCTTCAAGGCCTGCCGCAAATTCCGCGGGGTGACGTATCAGATCGAAGTGCAGCGCGCCGGAGAAGGCAACAAGGTGTGTCTCGAAGTGAATGGCGCGCCGATCCAGGGAAACCTCGTGCCACTGCCCCCGCCGGGCACCAAGAGTGTCGCGGTCAAAGCGACGTTGCGTTAAGCTCTGCCGAGTGGCGCGTACCGTAGAACCTTGCGCCACTCGGATCCTGAGCGGTTTGCCGAAAAAGGGTAGTAGTCTCATTGGAAGAATGAGTGAGGACCAAAGTTATGAAACCAATGTTTACCGTTCACGCCGGGGAGTATTTGGTTGGCTCCTACATCGAGCAGCACTACAAACAGGCCCGTGTCTGGATTCCGTCTCGTGACACTGGGATAGATTTGTTGGNNAGCCGACTTCTGGGTGTTCGTGTTGAACGGCTTCAAGAGCCATTCGCCAGATTATGTCGTTGTGCCTGTCGGGGACTTGCGAAAGCGTCTGCGACTGATTCATGGAGCCAAACCAAAAAAGACGATTCACACCTATCTGGAGGTTACGGAACGCAATCTATGCTGGGAGACAAGAGATTTGCCAGGCGGCAAGGATGACCAGCGTCGGATTGCGAGGGGTGTTTACAAAAACCGAATTCGGAACTTCACAAAATGGCTGAACGTCTGGGACCCTCTAATGAAGAAGCTCAGTCGGTAGGTGCATGACGCGTCCGGTGTCACAGATTTTTCAAATGACACCACTACCGAAAAAAGCAGATTTCTCGGGCCTACCTGCGGTAGGCAGGCGAACCCCGCCCTCGGAATGACANNGGCCTTTGGCACAATTTCGGCGGTGTGGATTCCTTTGAGAATTGCCGGGCTATGCTCTGGCGCGCGTTCGACCTCGGCATTACCCACTTCGACCTGGCGAACAATTACGGCCTGCCTCCCGGGTCCGCCGAGGAGAATTTCGGGCGCATCCTCCATAGCGATTTCACAGCCCATCGCGACGAACTCATCATCNNCACCGCTGCGAGCCTTACGTTTACGCCCAGATGATCGCCGGCCGCGACGCTCCCACGCATGGGGAAGCCAAGAACTCATGGCTCACCGGCACGGCCGCCTGGAACTACTATGCCATCACGCAATGGATTCTTGGCATACGCACGTCTTACGACGGCCTGCTGATCGCGCCGGTCATCCCAAAGAGCTGGCGCGGCTTCAAGGCCACCCGCAAATTCCGCGGCGTCACCTATGACATCGAAGTCGAGCGCGCGGGAGACGGCAACCATGTTTCTCTCGAAGTGAATGGCGCGCCTGTGCCGGGCAACCTCGTGCCGCTGCCCCCGTCAGGCACTAAAACCATGGCCGTCAAAGCGACGTTGCGCTAAGTTCCGGGGCGTGCACTATGCTCCGTGTGGGGACGGGCGCCCTCGCCCGTCCAAGACGAGCACAGCTCGGCAGCTGCCTGTGGTCACAGCAACTGTGGATTTGCTCTAGTCGACGCTTGCGGCCGTCCCGGAAGTTTGCCATACGTCTTCAGCACGGCCAGATTCTTCCGGATCAGTGCATTCCGCTGTTCCACGCAGGCAAAGCTTCGCAGCGGATCTTTCGGCGTGTTCATCGTGTAATCCAGCAACTTCTCCACCGTGCTCGTGGCCACGTTCAGCCGCGTGTCTGACGCCCCGTAGTAAATGTACACGTCCCCGCGCTTGGTCGCGATCCAGCCATTGCTGAACGCCACGTTGGACACGTCCCCAATCCGCTCCTCGCCCTGCGGCGCCAGAAAATATCCCGCCGGCTGGTGCGTGATTACATACGGTCTCGCCGGTTCGCTCAAGAATGTGTACAACACGTAGCGCAGCCCCGCAGCCGTATTCCGCACGCCGTGCGCCACGTGCAGCCAGCCTTTGGCGGTCTTAATCGGCGCCGGACCCAGTCCGTTCTTCACTTCCTTTATAGTGTGGTACTCGCGATTATCGATGATGATTTCATTTTCGATATTCGCGCCTGCCATCGTGCTACACAGTCCCCAGCCGATGCCTCCGCCCTTCCCCGCTTGAATGAATTCATCCTGGGGCCGCGTATACAGCGCGTATTTTCCACCCACAAATTCCGGATGCAACACTACATTCCTCTGCTGCGGTGATTTCGTCCGCAAATCCGGCAGCCGCTCCCAATTCTTCAAGTCCTTGGTTCGCGCAATCCCGCATTGTGCCACCGCCGCCGACGTATCCCACAGCGGCACTTTCGGATCCTTCCGCTCGGTGCAGAAGAGGCCGTAGATCCACCCATCCTCGTGCCGCACCACGCGAATGTCGTACACGTTCGTGTCCGGATCGCTCGTCTCCGGCATCAGGATCGGGTAATCCCAGAAGCGAAACTTGTCCACTCCGTTCGGGCTTTCGGCCACCGCAAGAAACGATTTACGGTCCGCTCCTTCGACTCGCGCAAACACCAGAAACTTCCCGTCGTGTTCCATCGCGCCGGCGTTGAACGTAGCGTTGACGCCCATCCGCTCCATCAGGTGAGGGTTATTCTTCGGGTCGAAATCATAGCGCCAGAACAGTGGAGTGTGCTCCGCCGTCAGCACAGGATTCACGTACCGGTCGTACACGCCGTTCCCACCCGTCGCTTTCACGTTCTTCCGCGCGATCAGCTTCTCGTGTTGCCGGAACAGCTCTTGCACTCTCTTCCTATAGTCGGACTCGCTCATTGATCTTCTCCCACGTATCCGGTCACACTGTAGCAGCCCGATCTGCCTGCCTTAGACCTCGTGTTTCCCAGCCAACTTATCCAGCCGTTCCATCACTTCAAAACACATCCGGCTGTTGTGATACGGACACTTCCATGGATCCACTTTGTACATGTCGTTGCTCGGCGTTCCGTCGCGCGACACCAGCCAATACCACTCTCCGTGCTGGCGATCCACGATGTATTTCTCGATGAACTCCCAGCTCTTCTCCGATGCCCTCAGAAAATAATCCTTCCCTGAAATTTCGTAGGCGTTTCGGAATCCCACCACTGCTTCCGCCTGCGGCCACCACTGCTTGTCCGTGTCGATGATTTCCTTCCCTCTGCCTTCGTAGAACAGGCCGCCATCCTTGTCCAACGCCTGTTCGTACACCGCCTTCGCCATGCTCACGGCCGCTGTCCGCGTTTCCTCCAGAATCGCCCGGTCGCCGAGTATTTCCGCAGCCTCGCAGATCAGCCAACTCCCCTCAATATCGTGGCCACACGAAAACCGGTCTGAGCGGTCGTGCCATTCTTCGTCGAAAAACATTCGGAAATGGTGCGTCTCTGGATCAATGATCTGGTCCAGAAAAATCCGAAGCAGTTCCCGCAGGCGCTCCCGCAGCGTGTCGTCATTCCATATCCGCAGGAGATTCGCGTACGCTTCCAGCAAGTGCAGATGTGTGTTCATGGATTTCTTTTCGTCCATGTCCACTTCGCTCAACCGCTGCTCGCCTGCCAGTTTCCAGTCGCGCTCATAGGTCTCGAAGTATCCGCCGCTGTCTCCATCATGGCTTAGGTCTTCAATCATCCGATGCAGCGCAACGGCCTTTTTCAACGGTTCTTTTTCGGAGCTCGCAGCCGCGTACTCCGCCAGCGCGTACACGGTAAACGCCTGCCCGTAGATCCGCTTTTTTGTCTCCACTGGATTCCCCAGGTGGTCCACCATCCAGTACACACCGCCAAATTCCGCGTCCCAGAAAAACTGGCGCAGATACTCGTACGCCCGCCGCGCTGTCAGCAGGTACACCTCTTCCCCGTAGACCTTGTACGCCTTCGCAAATGTCCATAGGATGCGCGCGTTCAGGATCAGCCCCTTGTGCGCCAGCGGATCAATCGTCAGGTCATTCGCAATCTGCCCGCGAAACCCGCCGTACTCATCGTCCACCGCGTACTTCAGCCAGAACGGCAGAATGTCGCCGCGCAATTCAAGCTCGACCCGCTCCCGCAACTTTTCCACAGCCGCTCGTCCTTTCTGCCGCACCTCGTTACCCATCGGATCGTGCCTGCGTCGTCCTGACGGGAAGACATCGCTTCTCCGCGCGGAATTTGGAGTATACGCCGCGCAAAACCCCAAAGTCAGGCTAGATAAACGTTAACTGTAAAGGAAAAGCGTGCCCTTGCCGCCGGATCGCGCTAGAATAACGGGTACTTCGCTCCGCCGGTCTTGAGCGAGGTTTGACGCCATGAAAAAAGTTGCTAAGGCGCGCCGCTCCCCGAAGGCGCCTGCCGTTACTCTCAAATCGCTCGCTTTGCATCTCAACCTCGCGGCGGGAACTGTTTCCAGTGTTCTCAACAATTCGCCCGCCTCGCGCTCCATTCCCGAGCGCACTCGCACCCGCATCGTCAAAGCTGCCCGCGAGCTCAACTATAGCCCGAATTTCCTCGCCCGTTCTCTCCGCGTCCAGCGCAGCTACACCGTCGGCGTCATCGCCGAGGAAATCGGCGATTTCTATGGCGCTACCGTCATCGATGGGATTGAAACCTTCCTCCGTAAAAACAATTTCTTCTTCCTCACCGTCGCCCACCACCATGACTACGAACTCATGCGCTCTTATTCCCAATTGCTTCTCACTCGCGGCGTCGAAGGCATCATTACCATTGACACCTCCGTCGACCAGCGGCCCACGGTGCCTACCGTTGCCATCGGCGGCCATCACCACGCCCCCAACGTCACCAACGTCATCCTCGATCACCATCGCGCCGCGCGGCTAGTTCTTCAACATCTGAGCGACCTCGGCCACCGGCATATCGCTTTTTTCCGCGGACCTTCCCTCAGTTCGGACTCCGTCCCGCGCTGGAATGCCATTCAGGAAGTCGCTGCTGAAATGAACATCTCCATCCACCCGGAACTCGTCTTCCAACTCGAAAATGTCGAGAACACGCCCGAAATCGGCTACCTTCCCGCGAAAGCGCTGCTGGCCGCCAAGCGCCCGTTCACCGCTCTGTTCGCCTATAACGACACTTCCGCCTTGGGCGCTATGATCGTCTTCCACAAAGCTGGTCTCAAGGTTCCCGGCTGCGTTTCCGTCGTCGGCTTCGACGACATCGCCTTCTCCTCTTTCGCCATGCCTCCTCTGACCACCGTCCACCAACCCCTTCTCGAAATGGGCGCCGCCGCCGCACAAACCCTGCTCGATCGGATTGAGGATCGCGCTCCCTTTAATCCTGAAATCGCCCTTACCCCGGAACTCATCATCCGCGAGTCCACCGGCCCCGCTCGTACCCTCTGAAGGCGCTCGTACGTCGCAGGTTCAGTGGTAGAGTCACCGTGACAGTAATCTTCTGCGATGGCACGATGACGGAAGGAAGGAGAATACGATGTCGATGGAGAAAACGAGGCGGGAGTTTCTGAAATCCTCGGCGGTGGGATTGGCAGCCGCCGCAACGGCGCGGGCCTTGCCTGCATTCAGCGCCGACACCACCGGACAAAAGGGAGAGATCGCCGCGTGGGCTACGAGCGGCAAGAATCGCTTTGTCCCGCAGAGCGGACTGCGATGGCGCGCCACGGTCGCCAAGCCTTCCGAGCCCGCGATTGTTCTCAACCCGGAGAAGCAATTCCAGACGATTTTGGGTTTCGGCGCCGCATTTACCGACGCTGCCTGCTACACCTTCAATCGACTCTCGCCCGCCACGCGCGAAAACCTGTTTCACGAATTGTTTCATCCCGCGGAGATGGGACTCAACGTCTGCCGCACCTGCATCGGATCCAGCGACTACTCGACCAAAGTCTACAGTTACGACGAAGGAGAAGCCGATCCCGAATTAAAGCGCTTTTCGATTGAGCAAGACCGCCAGTACATTTTGCCGATATTGCGCGAAGCGCGAAAGGCGAATCCGGAGCTTTTTCTTTTCTCGTCGCCGTGGAGTCCTCCGGGCTGGATGAAGTCCGGAGGATCGATGCTGGGCGGTTCGATGCGCCAGCGCTACCTGCCGGCCTACGCGCATTACTTCCTGAAGTTTCTTCAGGCCTATGCCGAGGAAGGTGTTCCGATTCAGGCCGTCACCATACAAAACGAAGTGGACACCGACCAGGATGCGCGAATGCCAGCATGTATTTGGCCGCAGGAGTACGAGCTTAAGTTCGTGCGCGACGAGCTCGGGCCGTTGCTCGAAAAGCAGGGCCTCGCAACCAAGATCTGGATTCTCGATCACAACTACAACTTGTGGGGCCGCGCGGTTGCGGAACTCGATGATCCAGTCTTGCGGAAATACGGCGATGCGATTGCCTGGCATGGCTACGTCGGAACTCCGGAGATGATGACCAAGGCGCATGAGGCTCATCCCGACGCGGAAATGCATTGGACCGAAGGCGGCCCGGACTACACCAGCCCCGACTATCTGACGGACTGGGCCAAGTGGGGTCAGACTTTTACCGAGGTTCTGCGCAACTGGTGCGATTCGCTCACCGGCTGGAATCTGGCGTTGGACGAGCACGGTAAGCCGAACATCGGCCCGTTTCCTTGCGGAGGCATGGTGACCATTCACTCCCAGACCGGAGAAATCACCCGCAGCGGACAATATTGGGGGTTGGCGCATTTTTCGCGGGCCATTCGCCGAGGCNNGCGCGCCGCTTCGATTCCGAGAGCGCGCTGCCAGAGATCAGTCATGCGGCCTTCGCAAATCCGGATGGAACCCGTGTGCTGGTGGTGACCAACCCCGGACCCGCCAAGACAGCCTCAGTGCAAGTGGGAGCGATGAAAGCGGACATTGCTTTAGACAAGGATTCCGTGACCACATGGGTGTGGTCGAAAGAAGCGTGAGCTTGGTGATCGGCGTAGGGACGGCCGCCCTCGGCCGTCCAAGCCGAGTGCAACTCGGCAGTTGCCGCTGAGCACAGCAACTCTGGGTCCGCTCAAGTTCCCTGGAGGGCGTCGGGACATCGCTGATTTGCTTCCCGGTACTCAGCCAGATTTCCAACTCCTTCGGGATATCTGCGAGGCTCACCGCCACAAATCCACGACGGTTTGCCGCGGCCCCAGATTCACATCTGTCTCCGGCGTCGCTTTGTCCGATCCCCAAATCCGCGCTCCATGCAGTGCACCGTCGTGGTGCAGGACGCAACCCACCGGCTTGGCCGATCCGTTCGTCAGCACGGTCACATAGTTCCTGCCGTTCTTCATCACACGCAGCAGACATGCCGGATCTTCATCGTCGAGCGTGAACGGAATCGATGCATACGTAGCCGCGAGCGCAGTTCGCAGGTACTTCGCCAGGGGCGCGGAGTCGCCCGTCCACGCACCCAGGCCGACCGGCGAGGGAATCCAGATTACGCGCCCACCGCCTGCCAGGTGCCGTTCCGTAGCGACTGTTTCGCCGTCTTGCGTCGCAATTGCCGTCGCATCCTGCGGGATTACAGAACTCATCCACAGGCGTGAGGGCAGTGGCCCGCCCGGCATCGGTACGGCAATTTCCGTGCCCAGCAGATGCACTTCTTTGAGCCGCGCCCCAGTCACCTGCGGTAGCAGCGATGATCCGGAAAGCGATCCGGAGAGCGCCCACATCTTCCCGTGCTCGTCATAGAGCCCGCTTAGCCCTGTAATCACAAGCGTGCCGCCGCTTTGTGCAAAACGCAGCAGGTTCGTCATCTGGCCAACGGTAAGTACGCGAGCATCTGGCACAATCACCACGCGGTTCTTGCCGGGCAGGGTCCAGTCGTAGTCGTCGAAATGCTTCACCCGCGGCGGCGGCCCATTCTGCGTCATCGCTTTGTATATGCCGAGAAGCTCAAGCAACTGCTGATTGCGGTCGCGCGCAACGTCGTCTGGGTTGGAAAAAGACAGTTGATATGTCATCGTCTCAAGACTCAGAAGCAGCGTCACATCCGGCAAAGCCGGCTTCGCATTCGCAAAAAAATCTGCGTGTGCCTCCATCGTTCTGACGATGTCGGTTGCGACTTCCATGCGGCGGCTCGGCTGTTGCTCGAAGTCCAGCAGACTCCACTCTCCAGCCTCGCGTCCCGCGCGTCGGGCATTGAGCAACCAGAAAATCGTGCGTTCCGCGCCCGCTCCTACGCTGGTCCAGAGCCACTGCGCAATATCGTCCGCGGTCGGTTCCATGGGACGCGGACTGCTGTGAATGTTGTTGCCACCCTGCAATTCCGTGACCCAGTGCGGCTTGGGCGTGATCGCTCCATCGACCAGGTCGTTGACGTAACTCACTCCCAGGGCGAAGTCGTCGCGTGGTAGCAGGCCGAAATGCCAGGCAGGATGAATCGAGCATCCCAGCGTGTCCAGAAAGCCGCGCCACTCCGGCAAGTTATCGGAGAGCGCAGCCAGGTTACTCACCAGCGCATGGGGATTGAGATGCAGCGGATGCTGAGCGTCGTGCCGCCTCACTTCCGCCGCCATCCATGCCAGTTGCGAGGTCTGGAAACTTCGCCAATACGCCGTCCAGTCGATCTCGCCCGAAGGATTCCAGTGGTTCTGCTTTGCTGGGCCCTCCACCTCCGCGAAGCTCGCATAATTCGTGCCCCACGCGCGGTTGAGGTCCGCAATACCCGCGTACTTCTTCTTCAGCCACGGAGCGAAGGCCGCGCTCGCCAGTTCCGACGCAACCGGCGCCTGTCCCGGTTCGTTGAGCAGCAGCCAGGTATCCAGCGCGGAGCTGCCCTTATAGCGCTCCACTACCTTGCCCATGTAGTCAGCGGCCGCGGTGCGCTGCGCTTCAGTTTCATTCACGCCGACACCCTGCGAGTCGTCCCCGCCCATCCACGAGGGCCGTCCGCTGGGCGTGAGCGTGGCCACGATCGCAACATGATGCAGTTCCGCCGCGCGAAAAGCGGCGTCGTAGAGCGACCAGTCCCATGTATCGCGTTGCGGTTCAAGGTAGCTCCACATCATGAAAAGCCGCGCCACCGGCATCTGGCTTTTCTCCAGGGTGGCGAACCAGCCATCGATCTCCGCAGGAGTCTGCCCCGGTTCGATCCAAACCTGCGCGCCGAACTGCGTCACCGTCGCGTTCGCAGCCGGAGCAAAGCTAAACATGGCAGTAGCGAGGCCAATCAGAAGCAAACATCTGAGCAAAGATCGAAGATACACACCAAACCTCTTTCCGAACCGCGAGGCTAGCATACTAAAAACATGTGGAGTCGGTTGTTCGTGTAGGGACGGGCGCCCTCGCGAGCTTGCCCTGAGCGAAGTCGAAGGGTCCAAGCCGAGCGCAGTTCGGCAGCCGCCTGTGGTCACAGCCATTCTGGATTCGCTCTAATGGGATACGTTCGCCATAGCCTCGTTGAGTCCGCGGAAGACGGAATCATAGTGGCCGCTCTCCGCAGCGAAGCGTAGACCCTTCACGTTTTCGACGCAGATCTCAACCGCCGCAGGCTGGGTCTTCAGAATATCCATCACCTCGGCGATGTACTTGTCCAGCGGCATCGCGCGAGGGTCGGAGGCTCCGTTGAGAAGATTCGTGGCGACATAAGGAGGGATGAGTTCGAGAACCTCTGTCGTAGATGCGCGGAGCTGATAGCGAAGCGACTGCGTATAGGAGTGGATGGCGGCCTTGGTTGCGCAATAAGTTGGCGTTGGAGCGATCGGTACAAACGCGAGCCCCGAAGACACGTTCATGATGGCCGAGCGAGGCTGCTTTTGTAGGAGCGGCAGAAGCGCCGCAGTCAGACGGATGGGGCCGAGAAGATTAGTGGCAACGATGGATTCCGCGTCGGCGAGATCGTCCGGTTGGGCCTGCAGCTTCTCGACCCTCATGATACCCGCGTTATTGATGAGGACGTTCAGCGCCGGATAGCGCGTCGCCATCTGGCCCGCAAAAGAGCGTATGTTGACACGGTTTTCGATGTCCAGCGCAAGCGAAGTCATGCCGGGGTTCGCGGCGGTGATCGCGTCCAGTACTTGCTTGCGGCGGCCAGCGATGATGACGTGATTTCCGAGGGCGTGGAAGGCTTCCGCAAGGCCGCGGCCAATGCCGGAGCCGCCACCCGTGATCAGGATTGTGTTGCCGGTAGTCTTCATGGTGACCTTCCATTCCTGTTTCCGTGGATAGGATGCAATGGTCACTTTAGCAGGTGCCAACCTGAACCGCAGACCCTCCCCACCATCTTCCATGCCGCATGAAAGTTAGTACCAAAAAAAAGCAGTGGGACGCACAGTTTGCGCGTCTCACTGCTGGGATAGAGTGTTGCTATGCTGCGTCAACTACGCTGGGAAAGAATCCAGCGCCGTGTTACCGCCCATGTCCATGTCCCCCACCGCCGCCGTGCGACCCACCGCCGCGCGATGATCCACCACCGTGCGACGATCCGCCGCTCGGTGCCGAATGGCCGCCGCTGGGGGCTGAACGACCGCCGCCGAAGCTCGGGGCCGAGCGTCCGCCACCATAACCCGGGGCTGAGCGTCCGCCATAAGCACCTCCACCGTAAGAGCGCTGGGTAACAATAGGCTGCCTCATATTGAGTGGCGGACGAGAATATCCACCGTAGCCCCTTGCACCGTAGCCCCCTGAACCGTAGCTTCTGCCCTGTGAACCCGGATTGCGGGAAGCGCCGTACGACTCGCCCGTCCTGCTGGACGACTGACTGGCCCTGCCTGACTCAGCAGATGACCGCGGAGCCATCGGTGAAAATTTCTGCCAGCCGCCGTTGTTGCCGCTACTTTCGCGAGTCGCGGTCGAGCCGCCCGGGTTGCCGGGTCTGTATGCCGATCCCGAATTCGAATTACTATGCGTTTCCGCGCCCTGATTAGAGCGCTGGATCCCATTGTTCGAACTGGGGCTCAATCTGCCATTCCCGGGGCGCGCGACTTCGCGGCTGTTTCCAGTCGACCTGCCATCCTGCCGGTTGGCGTTCGAAATCTGCGACTGCCCTCGCTCCGAAGACGACGAACGCGTCGCGGTTGCCGTGGCGCCTCGGGCCGAGAAGAAGTGCTGATTCTGCGACACGTTCCGAGTCGTTGAAGCTGCCGCCTGTCGCCCGCTAGCCGAGAAACTCTCGCGGCTCGGAGTCACGGGCAGTCTGCCGGTCGAGAAATGCGCATTCTGAAACTGCGCATGACTCATCGGCTGGGCAGCCATGTGACCTCTGCCGAACTCGTTGGCCGAGACCGTCGTTCCGCCGCGGAAATGCGCGTCATGCATCGCCAGGTTCACGTTCGAAAACCGCGAACCGGCGCGCAGCGGAGCAAAGCCGCCGCGGTTGTAATCGCGGAATCCGACGCCGCCGAAGCGCCCTCCGCCCCAGCGGCCCCACCAGGGATGAAAGAAGTCACCAGGTCCAAGCGGCAACCAGCCGATCGAGCCCCAGCCACCGCCCCAACCGAAGCCAAATCCGACGCCTCCGCCCCATCCGTAGAACGAAACATAAGCCGGCGCCCAGATCGGACGGTAAAACGGGTATCCGTAAGCCGGACCCGGCCACCATCCCCAACCGCCGTCAACATACATCCAGCGGCCGTAGTGATAAGGAGCCCAGCCCCAGTCATCATAAGAAACCCAGGTCCATCCCCAATAGGGTTCATACACCCAGCGGCCATCCCGATAAGGAGCCCAGCCAGCGGGCTCATTTGGCCGCCACACTTGACCGTAATCCGGAACTTCCGACCAGGTGCCGCGCCCGTCGAGATTTTCGGTTCCGACGTAGTAGTCGTTCGTGTGCCGTCGCGCTTCCGAATTGCGGATCATGTTGTCGCGATCGGTGTTCCACTGATCAAAGTCGTCGCGGGCCGGAGCCTCGCCAATCTTGTATTGCTCGTCCGCGCCGGTGCCCTGAATGGTAATGAACTGATTCTGTCCCACCCGCGTGCCGCCTTGCGGAGTCGTAACTTCGATTTCCCCTCGGCGGACCAGCACTTCCGTGTGATCGTCGGCAGTTACCAGAATTCGAAAACTCGATTCGCGCCGCTCGGTGCGAATCGCCACGTTGGGCGTATCGATCTCCGCATCCGCATCGCTGTTCTTGTAGACGGTGTAGTTCGCCATGCCGTGCCCAAGTTGAATCTGGATCTGCGAATGCGTGAGCTGCGTGATGTTGGCCTGCGTATGCTCAGCCAGCCGCAGCATGTTTGCGTAGTCAAGCTCGAGTTCAGTGCGCGCCTTGTCGCCGGTAGAAACGCGGTCGCCCGCCAGCACCGGCGCATTGAGCGCAGCCGCCGACCAATCCTTGGAGTCGCCACGCTGCGTGGAGACGTCGCCATGAATCAGGCTGATGCGCGCCACTCCATTTTTTTCCTCCGGAGCTGGCGTGTTGTAGCTAGGTTCGCCAGCGCCCGTGTCGTTGGCGCCGGGCTGCGCCGGGCCCTGATTCATCGAACCCTGACCCATCGAATCTTGGTCAGCGGAACCTTGGTCCGTGGCACCCTGATCGTTGGGGCCGGGCATAGGTGCCGCTTGAATGTTCGGCGACGGTTTCGAATCCTGATCCGGCACTTGGTCGTCCGAGTTCTGAGCGACGACAGCGCCCGGAATCGCGATCATCAATCCTAGAAGTGCCGCTATTAGCTTGAACTTCATAGATACCTCCACCTCGTTCGGGACAGATCTTTGCCTGAAACAATGCAGGCCGGATGCCAATGTCGAGCGACACACGGAAATTTCCTTAACTACATTATTTTTAGAAAGTTAAGAGACACATAACAGCCTGAACAAGCGGCGATTCGCCAGTCCCCGGTGGCCCGGTTCCACCAGGGTGGTGGTTATCGGCCAGAGGCCCGAACCATCGGTACTACGACACCTCTAGCCGCGAAGCGCCAGAACAGACCTATGACATCTCTAGCCGCAAAGCGGCAGAACAGGAAAGCCCGGCACGTAAGTGCCGGGAAGGCGAAAGTGGGACAAATCAAGTCCCCCAAGGGACGGCACCCCAGTTACCCCACACGCCCGATCAAGCGCATTGATACATCACCCGACCACCCGATGATCCGCCTCACTCGCCGTCGTTGTCGTCAATGCCAATCTTCGACAGCCGATACCGCAGCGCATTCCGCGAGAGCCCCAGCAGACGCGCCGCTTGTGATTTATTTCCGCCCGCACGCTTCAGAGCTTCGCGGATCATTTCATCTTCCCACTGGTCAAGCGTCATGCCGTCGGGAAGAAAGCGATCGGACGTAGCGTTGTTGCGATTGCGCGGCGAGTCGAGTTGTATGTCGCTGGCTTCCAACTGGCTGCCCGAAGCCAGAGCGCAGGCGCGTTCGATGACGTTCTGCAGTTCCCGCACATTGCCCGGCCAATAATGACCGGCGAGAAGCTGCATCGCGGCGGACGAAATTCCATTGATGGTCTCCGATCTCCCAGAATCCTTGGCGAAGCGCGCGAGGAACAGCTCCGCTAATCCAGGGATATCTTCTTTGTGTTCACGCAAAGGCGGGATATCGATCGGAACCACGTTGAGCCGGTAGTAGAGGTCTTCGCGAAAAGTTCCGTCTTCAAGCGCGGCGCGCAGATCGCGGTTCGTCGCAGCCAGAAGCCGCACGTCGACTTTGATGGTGCGTGTGCCGCCCAGTCGCTCGAACTCGCGCTCCTGCAGCACGCGGAGAAGCTTGACCTGGGTGGCGGCCGGTACGTCTCCGATTTCATCGAGGAAAAGCGTGCCTTTGTCGGCAAGCTCGAATTTGCCCGGCTTGCTGGCGATGGCTCCAGTGAAGGCTCCCTTTTCGTAGCCAAAGAGTTCGCTCTCCAGAAGATTTTCGGGAATCGCGGTGCTGTTGATCTTGATAAATGGCCCGGAAGTGCGGCGCGATTTTTCGTGGATGGCGCGGGCGATGAGGTCTTTGCCAACTCCGCTTTCGCCGCCCAGCAGAACAGTGGAGTTGGTGGGCGCAACCCGTTCTACGGTAGCCAGCACTTCCTGCATTTTGGGACTGATGGCCACGATGTTGGGATGGCTGTACTTCTGTCCAAGAGCTTCGCGCAGCGAGCGATTCTCCTCACGCAGGCGGGAGTTATCAAGCTCCTTGTGCACCACCATCCGCATTTCGGCGAGCGAGAATGGCTTGAGCACGTAGTCGCTGGCGCCAGCCTTCATTGCCTCGACCGCCGTTTCAACCGACCCGAACGCGGTCATGACCACGACGGGCAAAGCGGGATTTTGCTGCTTGGCCGTTTGCAGAAATTCGAGCCCGCTGATGCCGGGGAGTTTGAGATCGGTAAGAACGAGGTGAACGGGTTCGGAGGCGAGTAGCTTCAGCCCGGTTTCGGCGTCGCCTGCGGAGAGTGTTTTGAAGCCGTCGTCGCCCAGGTTCAGTTCAAGCAGTCGCCGCATCTTGGCTTCGTCTTCGATGATGAGAATAGTCTGCATTTGCTTAGCTCGTGCCAGTGTGGGGACGGGCGACCTCGCCCGTCCAAGCCGAGCGAAACTCGGCAGTTGCCATGGCCTCGATGGTTTCTTCGAGAGGAAAAAAAAGTGTAAATACGGCGCCGCCCTCGGGCGCGTTCTCGACATGGATCGACCCATGATGACCATCCACAATCTTCGACACGATGGAGAGTCCCAGTCCCACGCCGATTTTCTTCGTGGTCACAAACGGGTTGAAAATTTCTTCGCGCAGTTCTTCGGGAACGCCGGGGCCGGTGTCGGTCAGGCGAAGTTCGACTCCCTCGCGACCGTCCCTTGTAGCAGGTTGAACCTCGACCCGCAAAGTGCCGCCATGGTCTTCCATAGCCTCGTAGGCGTTCTGCACCAGATTGAGGAACGCTTGCTCGCACAGGCTTTCGTCAAGCGGAACCAGCGGCAGTCCGCTGGCGTAGTGGCGCTCGACACGCACGGGTTTGCCTTTCTGTTTGCCGGCAAAGCGATCTGCGACAATTTGCAGCACGCGGTCCAGAAGCGCGATCAAGTTCGCGGGAAGCGGTTCGGCATGAAGCGGACGAGCGAAGTCCAGAAACTCTGTGACTAGGGCGCTGAGCCGGTTGACCTCGGTCGAAATGTATCCGGCCAACTCGCGGGCAAGCTCGTCGGAGGCCTGCAATTTCTGCGTCAACATTTCGGCTGAGCCCTTGATGACTCCCAGAGGATTTCGGATTTCGTGCGCCAATCCAGCCGACAACTGGCCGAGAGCGGCCAGCCGTTCCGAGCGCCGTGCTTCGGCCTGAGCGTGCTCCAGGCGGCGATTGGTTTCGGCAAGGCGTTCGGCGAGTTCACGGTACAACTGGGTTTGATGCTGGCTCTGCTGCGAGAACCGGTTGACGACCATGGCCGCGAGAAAGAAGAACAGGATGCGCACGCCGAGTAATCCAAGCGCCTCAGGCGTCAACTCGTATTCCTGCATTGCCGGGTAGAGATAGGAACAATAGGCGGCCGAAGCAAACAGAGTCCACAGCAGCGTAGCCCACGGGCCGCAATACAGCGCCGCCGTCACGACCGGAACAAAGTAGATAGGCCAGTAACTGCTGTTGATGCCGATTTCGCCGGTGTGGTCGATCAGCAGAGTGGCCAGCAAAATCTTGAGCAGTATGACGTAGGAAACCCCGCGTTTCGGGAAGTGGGAGATCAGCTTTGTCTCCAGCACTTGCACAATTCCGATGGCGAGGAGAATTAACTGCTTGTGCCATTCGAGTAGCGGAGGGAGAACGGCCAGTATGGCGAGGAAGAGGAGCCAGATGGTGAGCCAAGCTGCGTCGAGGCGGGTAAACCGCCGGGACTCTGGGTCGAGAATGCNNCGCCCCCCGCGTCAATTGGACCTCAGTTTCCTCCGATGGGTCGCCGGGCGTCCCCGCCCGGCGGACGGGCAAGGAACCCGTCTCTCCACCAGATGCGAGCGGTCACGCTGCTGCACGCGCACATAAGGATTTCCAATCACGAACATAAATAGTTTCGATTTCCGCAAAAGGCAACTCAGCGGCTATTGTTATGATGCTGCGCGTTCAAGAGGAGTCAAAAGGGTCTAAGGAGCAAGGATCAAGGATCGAGGATCAATGAAACATTCCGCCGCAGTTTGTCTTGCGCGGGTGATGGTGTGTCTATTCGCGATCGGCGCGCTGGCGCAGACTTCGGGTGAGAATGCGGCCGCANNTGATGATGACCGGGCCCGGCCTGACGTTGTTCTATGGCGGGTTGGTGCGGAAGAAGAACGTCCTCTCGACGATGATGCAAAGCTTCGCGCTGATGGCCATCGTCACTCTGCTGTGGGGCCTGGTCTCCTACAGTCTGGCATTTGCTCCGGGAAACAGCTTCATTGGCAGCTTGCACAGCGTCT